>CALUVS010000055.1 GCA_944324265.1 uncultured Traorella sp. | reverse complement strand
GGCGCAACACTTTAACATTATTGAGTAACATAAGGACCTCCTTATTTAGTTATACCACCTAACTATATTTTAACACAAATCAAGCCATTGTGCAACAAAAAAGTGCCTATTTATCGCTTATTTTGGCACTTCTTTAATTTAGTTAGATAATCTTTTAAAAGTTAAGGTGGCAAATGAAAAGCCCAAATATGCTTATTTTATCGCATTTTTAGGCCTTTCTATTTATCGATGTATATTTTTTCAATAAGTTAACGTTATGAAGCAAATAATTATAGATAATAATTTTTTCTTTGATTTTTAATGTTGTATTAGTTGTATTATCTGTGATTTTTATCCTATTCATTCCCTCTTTTTCTACATTCTTAGCGAATCAGATTTAATTTTCATATAAAATATTCTTTTTTAGCAATTAAGCTTCACAAAAAGAATACAATCCGCAATATATTATCAATCATGAAATCAGCCTTTTATTCATTTTACGTCTGCATCGATCAAAATAGTTTGATCACATAAATCCAAAATGCTTAAATCATGAGTAACCAGTATGACACAACGCCCTTCTCTGGCATATTCCTTTAACATGCGCATGACAATTTCTTTGTTTTCTTGGTCTAGCGATGCCGTAGGCTCATCCGCCAACAAAATCTTACTGTTTTTATAATGGCTTTGGCAATTGCTACTCGCTGTTGCTCCCCTCCGGAACATTCAACAATCTTCTTATTCTCAAATCCCTTCAATTTCACAATTTCCAATGCTTGTTTCATTTTCTCTGCAAATTCTTTTTTGGTATAAGAATGATTGACAATCGATAGATTCTCTTTCACCGTTTCATTTTCAATCAAACCATAATTCTGAAAGATATAAGAAATGTTTTCACCTCGAAACTTTCTTATCTTTTTCTTATCAATCGGCACTCCATCATACAAAATTTCACCTTCATCATAATCTTCAATCATTCCAATCATATTTAATAAGGTGGTTTTCCCGCATCCGCTGACACCGACAAAAGCTGTAATCTGATTGGCTTCTGCACAAAAATGAAAGTGTTCAAAAAGCACATGTTCCCCAAAAGATTTCTTTAGATTTCTTCCTTCTATCTTCATCTTTTCACCTGATCTTTCTGTTTTTTCTGTATTTGTGATATCCATAAATACCCGCTGTTTCTAAAATAAGGATAATTGCTAAGAAAACAGCCGAATTCCATGAATACAAAATCATCATTAATGCAATGACCACAATATCCATCAAACCTTTCGGCAATAAATTGTGTTTGAAATAATGCTTATCACCGATATTTTCAAAACATTCAATGTATAATCGTTTCTCATTGTTTGCCTCATATATCAAATACTGAACAAAATCTACCATTAATATCAGACAAATAAGCAATATCACATTCACTATCGGCAGCACACTTCTCTGATTATACATGTTTACCAGTTCTACCATAGCATCTTTCATATTCACAACATCAAAGGTTTTACGTATACCTTGTTCTGCAAATAATTGATCTATATATTCTTGAGCGCTGATATTTGTCTGATCATATGAGAAGATTAATGGTTTGACATCATAGTCAGAGTAATAAAAAGGAACATATAAAATCATTTCATTCAGAATAGGTTTTTCTATTACACTATTCAAATCAAAATTATCTATACTTTTATTCTCATATCCTACAACATCAGGTTTGTTTTCCTCTGTCAGTTCATAATATGGTCCATGAATAACTTCAATCAACTCTTTCAAATCAAAATTATCAATCTTCTTAAAATATTCATTTGGAATAAATATCGTATTCAATTTTACTGTTTCATTATCAGCGACAATTCCTTGTTTTTTCAAATATGATTCATCTACAATTGCAATAAAAAGCTCCTCATTTTCAAATTTCATAGAACCATCCAGCAATGAATAAGCAAACGCTTTATTGTCATTCATAAGTTGATCATATATAGTCTTTAAATTATCAGTGCCATAATGCTGGTGATAATTTGTATCAAAGTAAATCGTACCGAATTCATAAAGATGATTCAAATGATCACTGTTAAATTGCAAGTTGTAATTAATCGTTGAAATGAAAAGAATCTGAGATAATCCTTGATTCAAAGTACTTAAACAAGTAATCAATAATAACGTTCGAAACACTAGAACTGTTTTCTCTAAGAAAGCAAATGGCTGCATATTTTTGATGATCAGATTGAATGGAATATAGTGAATACAGATATATACCATACCGCTGAAAAATAAGACTAAAGCATACCAGATTCCATTCAAAAACAAATTAAACAAAATATAGACTATGGCATCGGATAAACTTCTTTGAATAAAGATCATATACAATAATGCATTCCCAATTAAAATCAAAGGTATCAATTTGAAAAATGGAATCAATACAAATTTCACATAGATTTTAAAATCAGAAATCCCTTCCAGTTTATGAATGGTAATTGATTTGACTGATTTGAATATGTGGTCGATATATACAAAAGCAATAATGCCGGCAATCATGATATACAGTACAATCAGATTGAAATCAATTATACCGGGGGATTCTATATGCTCAGTTAATCGATCATAAGTCATACGACATTCCGGATAATATTCATTAAAATAAGCAATCAATGTTTTCAATTTCTCCGAAATATTTCCTGTTCCTGTTACATCAAATAGACCAATTAAATAGAAATGCGGATGGTCAAAAGTCATTTCAGCAATCGTTAATGAAGCTGGAAATACTGTATAAATCTTCTTTTTCGGATCTTGGGCTTGAGTAGAATATTCAAATTCTTTTTCTAATCTGATTTTTCCTTCTTCTAACAATACTTTTTCAAAATAATCCCTATCCTGAGAATGTGCTAAAATAAATTGATTCCCCTTATCATCAAAATCATATTGATAAAGATTTAATTGCAAAGCATCAACTTGAGTCATTAAATCATTGAAGAAATTTCCTCTTTCCTTTTCATGAATGGTATTTTCAATATTCAGTACATATCTTATTTCTTCATTATTTTCAACTACTTCATCATAAGAAAAAATATTGTTGGATAAGTATCTGTCATAGGCTTTCATACTGAAAAAAGTAGTCACTGCTACTAATGATACAATCAGTGCTTTTACAACAATATTCTTTTTCATATCTGCCTCTTTATTAAATTTTAATAGTTTTATTACGTTTTATTTGATAAGTAATACTAACTAATTCCATTATATCAATATGATAAAGCGCCTGTAAAGTCGCATTGATTCTGTATTAATATGAAATTAAATCTCTTTTGGTTCTGAATAAAAAAGAAGAAAATACAAGACTTTCTTCTTTTGAACTTTAAATCTGTACAATTTCTACCAGCAATTTCACCATCTGATTCATTTTTTGAATAGAGGCAAATTCATATTTGCCATGGCAGTTTTCTCCGCCGGTTCCAAGATTTGGTGTATTCAATCCTTTATATGTCAGCATGGCACCGTCAGTTCCTCCACGAATCGCATGGCTCTTGCTGTTCATATTCAGATTCTTCATTGCTTGTTTGGCTCTTTCAACACAGCGCATGTCTTTTTCAATCAATTGGCGCATATTTGCATATTGATCTTTGATTTCCAATTCAATGGCTTCATAGCCGTATTTCTGATTGATAAAGTCTTTGGCATGAATGAAATCCTGTTTCTGCTTTTCAAATTTCTTTTCATCGTGATTGCGGATGATATACTGCATATGAGCTTCTTCTGTTTTGCCGTTGAGATCTGTCATATGATTAAAGCCATCATAGCCATCTGTGCATATAGGATTATCAAAGACAGGCAGGCATTGATGAAATTCATAAGCCACTAAAAGGGCATTGACCATCTTGCCTTTGGCACTTCCCGGATGAATGCTTTGACCATGTACCCACACATCTGCGCTTGCGGCATTGAAGTTCTCATAATCAATGGCTTCAATATCTCCGCCATCTACTGTATAAGCATATTCACAGTCAAAATATTTCATTTCAAAAGCATCCGTTCCTCTGCCTACTTCTTCATCACAGGTAAAGGCAATGCAGATACGTCCATGCTGGATTTCCGGCTGCTTCATCAGGATTTCCGCCATTGCCATGATTTCTGCCACTCCTGCTTTATCATCGGCTCCTAATAAGGTTGTCCCATCTGTCACAATCAAATCTTCCCCGATATAATGATTCAGGCAAGGAAACATTTCCGGATCCATCACAATATTCTTTTCTTTATTCAGAATGATCGTATCTCCCTGATAATTTTCTACAATACGCGGATTAACATTTTTGCCGGAACAATCCGGTGCTGTATCCATATGAGCAATAAAGCCGATGGCATCTTTGCCTTCACAATTTGCTTCAATCACTGCATAGACATTGCCGCTTTCAGCCATAAATGCATTGGAAATGCCGATTTCATGCAGTTCTTCTACTAATACTCTTGCCAAGTCCTTTTGTTTCATCGTACTTGGTGTTGTCATACTGTTCGGATCAGATTGTGTATCAATCTTGACATATCTTAAAAATCTTTCTGCTGCTGACATAAGTTACTCCTTTCTTTTATGCAAAAACTGCTCATTGAGCAGTTTATTTATATGAATTGCGTTCTTCAATATCCATGATCATGTCAATGCGCTGTGCATGACGTCCGCCTTGGAATTCTGCATTCAGCCAAGCATCGACAATGGCCTTGGCCATTTCAGGTCCGACAATTCTGGCACCAAAAGCAATCATATTGCAGTTGTTGTGTTCTTTGCATAAACGAGCGCTGACCGGTTCACTGACAACTGCACAGCGAATGCCGTTTACTTTATTGGCTGCTAAGCTGATGCCGATACCGGTACCGCAGATAACAATTCCCTTTTCTGCATCACCGCTGACTACTGCTCTGGCAACGGCTTCTCCGGCAATCGGATAGTGATAGCTTTCAGTAGAATTCGTTCCCAGATTCATGACTTCAATGCCTTTTTCTTCTAAATATGCTTGAATGATATTCTTTAATTCTACGGCTGTATGATCATTGCCAATTGCTATTTTCATATGCATTCCTCTTTTCTTTCTATAATGTTTTTAATAAGGCACTTAATTTAGGCACAAACTGCTGCTTGCGCGAAATAATCAAAGCATCAAATCCAGTATGCTCATCAATTCGTTTTTCAATCAAACTGTTCATCACATTGGACAATGGCCCTGAGAAGACAAACATACTTCCTTCTGCATTGATATTGGAGAACATCATGATCAGCAGATCATATCCCTTTTCATCCTGCACCTTTTCAAGATAAGGCCGGAAGGTCGGCAGAATGATCTGAATATCTTCCATGTTCTTGAAGTTTGTCTGACCGATACCGATCTTATATTTTTCAATTTCATATGTTTTCAGGTCTCGATTCAGAATGTCTTCCGGTGTACTTTCCTTCAGTGCAATGGAAGCACTTAATAAACCAGTCGCAAATTCCTTAATATCCACACCGGCAATGGCGGCCAGATATTCTGCCATATCCTTATCCAGCTGAGTGGTTGTCAGTGAACGGAAATGCATCGTATCTGAAATAATTGCACCCAGCATCAAACCTGCCATCTGACGTGTTGGGGCAATCTTAAATTCACGGTACATCTGTGCGATGATCGTACATGTACATCCGCATTTTTGATTGCGGTAATAAATCGGATAAGTTGTTTCAATATTGCCGATATGATGATGGTCAATAATTTCTTCGATATGTGCCTGATCGATATTGCTGATGGATTGATTTTTCGCAGAATGATCCACCAAGATAAATTTTCTAGGCTCATAATTATTCAGATGATAGCGAGAAACTCCGCCGACTACCTTGCCGAATTCATTGATGACCGGATAGCTTCGGAAACGTGTCTTCGCAATCTTCTGGGATACATCACTGACATATTCCGTATCCATGCATGTCTTCGGATTGCGCGTCATGATAAATTCAACCGGAAAGGCCTCATTGATAAAACGAGCCACCTGCATTGTATCCATCTGAGTATGAATAATGGCACAGCCTTTTTGACGAGCTAATTCGCAATTTTCTTCAGATACCTGTTGTTCACAGGTAATCACTAAGCATTTTGCTCCGCATTCAATGATCTGGCGCTGTTTTTCATCCCCGTCACTTAAAATAATGATGCTGTCTTTGAACTGCGGCTGATATGAACTTCCGTCAATCAATGTGACAATATAAACTCTTCCGCTGCTTTGCCATTGCTCTGGACGAACAATAATTTCCCCTTTGCATGTCTTGGCAATCGATTCAATGGTCGCATGTGACATCATTTCTTCCAGTTGTTCATCGTTCATCAGACGAGGAGAAGACAGATTGGAAGTAGAAACAATGCCCACAAGATTTTCATTATCATCTACTACAAACAAAGATTTATTTTTCACTGTATACAAAATGTTCCAAGCATCTGCCACACTGGTAGATGTCGGAATCAAAGTTGGGGCATCAATTTGAATATCTCTTAGCTGTGCTCGGGCATCTGTCAATAAAAACGGCACTTCTACATCAAAGCGCTTCAAGATATATTTTGTTTCTTCATTGACCGGTCCTAAACGACAAGCTATGGCATTGACCCCTAATTGCTGTTTTAATGCGGCATACGACAAAGCCGAACAGATGGAATCTGAATCGGGATTGCGGTGTCCTGTTATTAAAACTGTATCTTTCATCATAATCACCCAGTTCTATTTTAAACGATTTTTACAATAGATTAAAGCCCTTTTTACCAATCCATGTTAGAATAGATTTGTAAAGTGAGGACTTTTTATGAAGCTAAACACAAAACGTACTTTTTTTATCGGATTGGCCTTTATGTCCATCTGTGCTTTCTGGCAGATTTATGATCAGATCATTCCTTTGATTCTGGAACAAAGCTTTCATTTGAATGCTACCTTGATCGGCCTGATCATGGCGGCTGATAATATATTGGCACTGATCATGCTGCCATTATTCGGTTCTTTATCAGATAAACTGGACAGCCGCTACGGCAAGCGAACTCCTTTTATTTTTATTGGAACGATGGCTGCCGTGATTGCTATGTTATTGATTCCTATTGCCGACAATATGCGCTCTTTGGGATTCTTCATCATTGCTTTGGCGCTGACCCTGATTGCCATGCAGTCATATCGTTCACCGGCAGTAGCTTTGATGCCGGATCTGACACCGAAGCCTCTGCGCTCCAAAGCCAATGCCATCATTAATCTGATGGGCGCTGTCGGCGGTATGATATCTTTGCTTTTGATCAGCCTGCTTGTACCTGATGCCGCTCAGCCGAATTATTTTCCTTTATTTCTCAGTGCAGCGTCCATCATGCTTCTATCAGTAGTGCTGCTGATCATCACGGTCAAAGAAAATCAATTGCGCCGAGAAATGCATCCTGAAGAAGAAAAAGAAATTTCGAAAAATGGCGGACGTTTAAGCAAGCCTGTCATGCGTTCTTTGATCTTTATTCTATTGTCCATTGCTTTTTGGTTCATGGGCTATAATGCGGTAACCAGCGCATTTTCCCGCTATGCGATGAATGTATGGGGAAAAAGTGCCGGTGGCAGCGCCATGCTGATGCTTCTAGCTACGGCAGCTGCAACGATTTCCTATATTCCTATCGGAGCCATTTCAAGCAAGATCGGGCGTAAGAAAACAATCTTATTTGGAGTCGCACTCCTGGGGATTAGTTTCGGTGCTGCCGGCTTCTTTCAGGAAATGAGCTTTTTGGCTTATATTCTCTTTGCCTGTGTCGGTATCGCTTGGGCAGCCATCAATGTCAACTCTTATCCGATGGTCGTAGAGATGAGCCAGGAAGGCGATGTCGGCAAATACACCGGTATTTATTATACCTTCTCCATGTCCGCTCAGATCCTGACGCCTATCTTATCCGGCTTCTTTATTGAACAGTGGGGCTATGGCACTTTATTCCCATATGCCTTCATCTGCTGTGTTTTGGCTTTCCTCTGCTTCCTTCAGGTACGTCACGGAGACAATCGCCCTGAAGCAAAAAAAGGATTGGAAGCCTTTGATGTGGAGGATTGATCATGGAAGCAGTTTCAATCTTATTATTATTGCTGATCTTATTTTTGCTGTTGCTGTTTTTGACTGCTCCGCGGTTTTCTAAACGCAAAGCAATGAAACCATTCCGTAAATTTGATTATGCTCATCGGGGCTATCACAATGAAATTCTGCCTGAAAATACTTACGGAGCTTTTGAGAATGCCAAAAATCATGGCTATGGTATGGAATTGGATGTTCAATTGACCAAAGATGAAGAGCTCATTGTTCTGCATGATTTCTCTTTATTGCGGGCTGCCGGCATCGATAAACAAGTGGATCAGTGTACTTATGAAGAAATCAAAAATCTGAAGGTCTTTGATTCAGAAGCGGTAATTCCGACATTCGAAGAAGTATTGAAGCTCATTGACGGTCAAGTTCCTTTGATCATTGAAATCAAGCAGAAAGGCATGGACTGCAAAGTATGTGCCAAAACATGGAAATATCTTCGTCACTATCAGCATGACTATGTTGTGGAATCATTTAATCCGATGGCCATGATGTGGTTCAAGCAAAATCATCCGGAGGTTCTGCGCGGACAATTGTCCTGCAGCTATGATGATAAAACAATGAATCCGATATTGAAATTCTGTTTGAAAAATCTTTTGACCAATTTTCTGTCCCGTCCTGATTTTATCGCTTATAAAGTCAATGAAAGAAGCAATCTTATCAACCAGCTTCATTGTCATCTTTTTCATACCCAGCAAGTTTATTGGACAGTCAAAGATAAACAAACTTATGACCAGGTAAAAAATGATGAAACTATCATTATCTTTGAAAATTTCTCTCTGTAAGTTATCTTAAGCAAACTAATGGATATATCTGACAATATCGTTTACAATATTCATAAGGAGAAAAAACTTATGAATCAAGATAAAAGAAAATTAGTACTTGTAGGTACAGGTTTTGTCGGTATGAGCATGGCTTATACATTTTTGAACACAAAAGTCATTGATGAACTTGTATTGATCGATATGGATGAAAATAAATCCATTGGTGAAGCCATGGATCTCAATCATGGAATTCCCTATGCTTCCAGCAATCTAAAGATTCGATCCGGCAGCTATGAAGAATGCCGTGATGCAGATGTGGTAGTCATTACAGCAGGAGCCGCTCAGAAAAGCGGTCAGACACGTTTGGAGTTGACGATGATCAATGCGAAGATCATGAAATCCATTACGGAGAATATCATGAAAAATGGCTTTAACGGCATCTTGGTTGTTGCCAGCAATCCGGTTGATCTGATGAGCTATGTTGCTTGGAAGGTCAGCGGTCTGCCAAGCAATCAGGTCATCGGTTCCGGCACCATTTTGGATACTGCCCGTCTGCGTTATCTGATGAGCGAATATCTGCATATCTCAGCCAACAATGTGCATGCCTATATGATGGGAGAACATGGTGATTCGAGCTTTGTTCCTTGGACAAGTGCCTATATCGGCTGCAAGAGCCTGCTGGATCTATTAGATGAAAAGCACAAAGATCTGGCGGATCTGCATGAAATCTATGAACAAGTCCGCAATGCTGCCTATGAGATCATCGATAAGAAAAAAGCCACTTATTATGGCATCGGCTTAGCTTTAAATCGCTTGGTTTCTGCGATCTTAGAAGATGAAAATGTCATCTTGACCGTTTCTGCGCTTCAGCAAAATGAATATGGACGAGAAGGCCTTTACATTGGTGTACCGGCCATTATCAATCGCCAAGGAATCAGTGAGATCATGAAAATTCCGCTCACTGAAGTGGATCAGAACAAATTCAATCAAAGCTGTGATACATTATTGCCGATGATCAAAGAAATCAATCAAGAACTGAATTACGAATAATTTTTCTAAAAAACGCTTCGGCGTTTTTTTTCACTCTCATTTTTTGTACAGTTAATTATTTTGTTTTCTGCTTTTTTATAACGAACTCTTTAAATAATTTTTTATGCTATAAAATCTGTACTTTTGAGCACTCTATCATCAAATGATAACTTTTCTTGATATGAAGCAACAAAATCAAAAAAATGAACAAAAAAATAAGACCAATTACAAATTACGGAAGAAACGTCAAAAGAAAGCATAGAAAATCGTGTTATATTATCAATAAGCAGAAAGCAGAAATCTACCTCTCTAAGCAGAAGATAGACCTGCTTGTTTATATCATTGTTTTACAAAATCATTATCTTAATGTCCCAATCAAACTGCCGAATGAATTCAATATGATAATGACCAAGTTATCCTTTTGACAACATGACAAAAAGCCAACCGAATTGGGGATTACCTCCCCATTTTCAATTGGCTTTTGATTTCTCACTGCCAACTAATTTAGAGGGCAAAAAGTTCCTAACAACTTACGGTAATATTGGAAATTCATCATCATAAGGGACAAAGAAACTTCCCGTATTGCCGTTAAGATAAAGTTCATGAAAATTCTTTTCTCTGTTTTTCAACAAACTATCTTCTTCAGAATCTATGAACGGCATTATTATCATTCAATTTTATTTGAATATTAGATATAAAAGAATTCCAATAATAAAACCTGAAATACCAATTAAAAAAATCTTTTTGTACTTTTTCATGTTTAACCCCTTGTATTTCTACACATTGCTCCTTCATAAGAATGAGGAGGATATACATCACAATAAATTGTAATAGACATATTAGGCTCATATGGCTTATTCATTGCTTCAAGCACTGCTTGAGCAAACCACCATGCACCCGATTCACCAGTAACAGCAATAATTATTCCATCAACTACAACACAAAATACATATCCAACAAGAATTCCTGCTACAAAAACCGCAACTGAAGTAGGGCTAGCCATTATAGCAGGGTTTTCAATCTTAACAATATTATTATTTTCATCAACTGTGTAAGTTACTATTTCTCCAGCATAAGGACCATTCACGGAAGTTTCATACATCATTTGCAATATACTTTCTTTTGTAAAATCAATATTTTCTTCAAATTTTGATGCGCTTGTTTCGTTAAAAGCAAAGATAGAATTTGGTACGAATGTAGCAAAAACTAAAGAGAAACTTAATAAATAATTCGCTTAACTAGCAATTGATTATTTCGTTGTGGCGAAGCCTTTATTTTCGATTCATGATATACCATTATTTCGCAGAATTTAGACCATCAATTCGCACATTATGAACCAAACTAATGGTCATGTATATTTTGCGTTTGTATACCATCATTTCGTTAATGATGAACCAAATAAAGATACCGATTTACTTTACCGGTATCTTATTTTTTTTATCGACTTCACATGGATTTGTCCCCTTGAATCATGATGGTTTTAGATTTTGAAAGTACTCTATCTAATATCGCATCGGCTAATGCTCCACTTCCTAATCGCTTGTGCCATGATTCACTAGAAAATTGTGAACAAAATATTGTCCTTTTGCTTTATATCTTCTTTCCATAATTTCCAGTATATATTGCTGTGCTATTTCATTTGCTGGAACGAGTAACCATTCGTCAATGATCAAAAGGTCTACTTTCTCATATTTCTTTATGATTTTTTTATAATCGCCTTGTTCTCGTCCTAGATTTAATTCTGTCAATAAGTCTGGCAAACGGATATATAATACCTTTCTTCCTTCTAGACAAGCGCTATTTCCTAATGCACACGCCAAATAGCTTTTTCCACTTCCTGTAGCTCCTATGATGATAATATTTTCACCTTTATCAATATATTTATTTGTTGCTAGCTCTTCAATCAAGTCTTTATTTAATTGTCTATCTGCATAATACTTTATATCTTCAATAGAGGCTCCTTTATCAGATAGTTGTGCATTCTTAATCAAACGTTCAATCAGATGATTATGTCTGCTATCAATTTCTGCGTCAATCAAAAGTGTAAATCTTTGTTCGAATGTCATTTCTTCTATATTATTTAATTCATATTGTTCTTTATATGCACGCAACATTCCAGGTAATCTTAATTGCACTAATTTTTCCATCGTATCCTTATTCATTTGTATTTCCTCCGTAATAACTGCTTCCTCGCAGTAAAGCTCCTGTATCATCATTTTCTTGAATATGTTCTATAATTAACTTAATATTTCTATAGCGGGGTGAGTGGATCAAAGAAAGTGCTTTTTCGCAAGCTTTTTCTAATTTTGCCGGTGTATTTGAGTCTGCCAACTTCAATATGGATCGGCATCCATTGTATGCCTGCTGTTCTACTTTATAAGAACCGAGCAGTCTTGTAATCACTATTTCTGTATTTGGACCGATTTTATTCGCCCAATTAATAAATCTCTTTCCATTCCATTCGTTTGCTATTTTATGATTCGGTGGCATATGATCAGGATTGGTTGAATACTGCCCGGTTCTTCCTTTTAATCTAGGATGAGAACATATTCTTCGATGACCTATATATACCTCGATCGTATTATTTGTAACTCGTACGTTTGCTTTTTGATGAATGTATGTATATGGAACAGAATAATACATTTTTTCTATCGATACATGATAATTGTATTGAACTGTAGCCTGCTTCCAATATCCATACTCATAAGGATCTTTAGGAAGGGGACGTAATTTAGCTTGTTCTTCTAGTAAAAATACAGAAATCCGGGAATCATCTCTTTTTTGAAATTGATGACTGTTAAATTCTGTTAAAAGTTGCTTCACAAGTTGGTTTGCTTCATGGACACTGTAAAAAGTCTCATTACGTAAGCGACCTAATATATTTGCGGTTAATTTACCCACGCTTGCTTCTGCGCTCGGTTTTGCTTTCGGGGTACGTACCGCTGCAGGAATAATAGCTATATCATAATAATCAGCCATTTCCTTGTATGAATCATTTAAAATGATTTCTCCATTTTTAGGATGTTTGATTACTCCTGTCTTAAGGTTGTCGCATACAAGTATGGGTGTAGTTCCTTTATAGAAATTAAACATGACATGAGCCATGATCCAGTTTTCTTGCTTCATATCCTCTGTTATTTCGGCATACACATATTGACTATAAAACACTCCTACAAATAAATATCCTTTGCTTATTTCGCCTGTATCATTATCAGTGATTGATATTGTCTGCCAAGCCCAGTCTACTTCAATCTTTTCTCCTGGTATATGTTCAAAATGCATGGCAGCTTTATTGATTTCAAGGTATTTATTGAATTTGACACAAAACTGTGTATATTTATACGGCATCTTATTGATGACATCACAATGACGTACATACTCTTCCCAAAGAATTTTTTTAGTAACATCTTTTTTAGTAAGTTCATTTGATAAGGAACTGTAATCAGGTTCTAAATAGACTGACTCAATATCCTTTTGAGGAAATAGTTTTTCTTCTATCTCGGAGTCACTTAAAAACCTCACCTCCTCCACGAAACATTTAATCGTTTAAATGCATCAACTGTTTTGATTACAGTACCTCTAGAAACATCAGTTAGATCTGCAATCTGTCTTTGCGAAAAACCATTATTGTGATATCGCAAAATTTCCTTGTACTTTTTGACCATAATAAAAACTCCTTTCTTTGTACAGGGTAGATACATATATATCTACAAACCTATTATAAAAGGAGTTCTAAAAATATTTATAAATAAGCTGCGCCATTCGATATCAGACGAATGGTCCATTATATTCCGAATCAATGGTCCAAATTTTGCGAAATAATGGTATATCATGAATCGAAAATAAAGGCTTCGCCACAACGAAATAATCAATTGCTAGTTAAGCGAATTTATTCTATGTTTTATCAAAAAGTTTTAAAATATTCTTTTCTGTTTTAAATTTAAGTAAATATCCCAAAAATATAAACAGAAAAAATAAGAAATATAATTTTCTGTTTTCTTGATTCAAAATTGAATGGACAGACAAAAGCGAACATGTAGAAAAATAATATAAAGTAATTGTGATTCTATGGAGTTTTCTTGTATATTTTTTCATGTAGACCAAGATATTTATAACGAAAATAAGAATTATAAAAATAACAGAGACACAAGTCATCATCGTATAAAATTGATCTTTTACTTTATCCAAACAAAATAATTCATACAAGAACCAAACAAGTACCAAACTCATCATCAACATTACAAGTTTGGCATTAAGATATTTTTTCATTGTCATCCTCCAAATGAATACAAAGAATATTAATATACTTCAACTTTGAATTCTAAAGATATCTGCATGAAGCCGGTGAAGTAAAACTTTGTGGATCACTCATAAATCCCGGCTCTGACCAAGCAGTTTCGATATACCTTCCATCTTCCCCATAATAATCAATCAAATTTGAAATGTATATACTACATTTTGTATGTGTTGAAATATAATGATCATAAGATATCCATTCATCGCCTTCATGTATTATTTCATTTGCAATATCATATATTAATCCACTTGCTGCTCGCATT
>CALUVS010000054.1 GCA_944324265.1 uncultured Traorella sp. | reverse complement strand
TTGCGGGTGTAGTTCAATGGTAGAACTTCAGCCTTCCAAGCTGACTACGTGAGTTCGATTCTCATCACCCGCTCCATGAAAAAAATCACTTACGGATAAAACCGTAAGTTTTTTTATATTCTGAACTGAAATGTCCTCTTTCTAGGAAGAGGACATTTTGTTATCACAATGAAATTTTATATTTTTACTTAAACTTCTTCAGATATACTTACTCGCTTCTCTGATACTTAATTTATTCATCTTGCTTTCATATTTATTAATAAAATTCTTTACCCATTCAGGGTTCGTTTTTGAATAATCTCTTAAAGCCCAGCCTATTGCTTTGTTTATAAAAAACTCATCGCTTCCAAAATTATGAATAAGTATTTTCTCTAATAATTCTGTATTTGTTTTTCCTTTTCTGCCTAATTGATGATCTATCGCTATCCTTCTTATCCAAAAATCTTTGTCTTTCGACCATTCCAGCATTAAATCATCAACTTTATTCTCTCTTAATCCTATTTTTCCGATAACTTGATCGAAAAAGTCAATCGTATCCCACCATTGCTTATTTCTTATATATTTTTCTATATTAGAAATATCGTTATATGTCAGAAATTCATTGAGAGCAATTAAATAATCATAAACCAAATATTGAAATTCTCTGTGTTCATCTTGGTAGCATTTATCAAGAAAATCCCAATCAACCTGTTTTGATTTCTTTTCTTTTTTCAAAAAATCTTTATAGATTGCTTTTCTTTCTGGGGTTGGAATTCCATAAAAATCAAATAGATTTCTCATATATTTAGACATATCTTTTGCCTTTTCTTCATTTTTGTGCTGTTCAAAAAGTTCTTTTATTTCTAAATATTTATCCATAGTAACCCCGCTTTCATTGAGTGAACCTGCTTTCTCTGATTTTCTTGATTAAATCTCTTCATATATTTTTTTATTCGGCTTTCTTTTTATATAAAGCAGTTTTTTGAAATCCTCTATCAAAGAATCCTCTGTTAGGCTGAACATGACCCATTTTCCATCATGATATGTCTGAGCCTTCTCATAAGCTTCAAGCACATCAAATGAAAGCTCATTTTTTATTTCCTCCACTTTTTCTCTTTCATTTTTGCCGAAAATAATCAGAAAACCCAATATATTTTCCTTAAAATAAAATGCACACAAAGTTTTTCCGCTTTTCTTCAGCTTATATTCATAAGTCCACTTTTTACCGCCGTAATTCCAAGCTTGATCCATTTCATACAATGATGCAATCGTATCTAAAAAGCGATAAAATATATTGACTTTCTCTCTGCCGATAAGTTTCTCTAAATCTTCTCTATTTACATTTTCCATTTCAATCTTCTTTTCTGCTTTTCCAAATCTGAGACCATTGAATCGAATCTCTGATTCCCTCTTCGATAGTCAATGATGTCTGCCATCCCAAATAATGCTTTGCTTTCTCAGCGTTGGCATATGCGCCTGGTACATCTCCTTCTCTGGCTTCAGTTTCTTTGATATTCAGTTCTTTTCCTGTCACTTTCATGAAGGCTGCCGCCATTTCTCTGACCGTCGTTCCTTTTCCATTCCCTAAATTAAACACTTGATATGGATCAGAAACTTTGCATTCTTTTTCAATGCTCTTAAATACTTCATCGAATTTTTCTACGGCAGTGACATGTGCCATTGCCAGATCCCATACATGGATATAATCTCTTATTCCAGTGCCGTCTCTTGTATCCCAATTTGTTCCTGTAATATAAAATGTATTTTCTTTTCCTTCAAAAACAGAAATGAGTTTCCCCAATAAATGGGATGGTGAATCAATATAGGAACCGCTTCTCATTTTAGGGTCTGCACCGATTGGATTAAAATATCTGAAAGAAATAGCTTTCATATCATAAGCCAAGCAAAAATCTTTCAGGATCATTTCCATCATATATTTTGTTCTTGCGTAAGGACTTCTTGGATTGAGTCTTGATGTTTCATCCACCACATAGTCAGAAGCGTCATCATAAATTGCAGCTGAAGAACTGAATATTATTTTCCTGCATCCAAGTTCATTCAAGTATTTCAATAAGTCCAATGTTTTATTTACATTTTCATGATAATACTCATAGGGCCTTCTGACTGAATCCGGTACTACAATCAAAGCAGCACAATGAATCGTATATTCAATATCTGAATGTTCTGCAAAGATTCGTTTTAACAATTCATGATCAGCAATATCCCCTTGATAAAAAACTTTATTCTGCGTAAATTCTCTTCTTCCTGAGCTTAAATTATCTAAGATGATTGGCGTAATTCCAGCATCCTCCAAAGCAGATACGATCGTACTTCCGATATATCCTGCTCCTCCAGTCACTAATACTTTCATGTATCCTCCTGATATATTTTATATAACTAATGAAAAAATTCTCTTTTTAATTATCATAAGCATTCTTTTCAAAAAATGTCATTTACTTTTCTTCTGTCAGATTCTGATATCGGTACATGCCCCACCAATCCGGAACAAGTTCTCCTAAAGCAACAACTTCTCTTTTGTCATAGTCAACCATAATTTCCATATCTTTATTTTTAATATTTAACTGCATCAAAAACTCTCTGCAGGCACCGCACGGCATGCCGCTGCCTTCTCCGAAAGGAGCTTTGTCACGAAATACAATCAATCTTTTGATGACCGTCTGCCCGCTGTTGACATACATGTTTAATGCCGCCACACGCTCCGCACATAAATCCATCACCCCGCAGCAGCTTTCAATACAGAAGCCTGTAAAAATTTCACCATTTTCACTTTCCAAAGCACAGACAACATGATGTGCATATATGAACGGTGATACTTCTTCCGGATGATAGAGTTCTTTTGCTTTTAAATATAATTTTTCCCAAATATCCATGATATTCCCCTTTTATTCATTCTCATAGTGATGAATCTTTTTTTCAATGAGATGATTGTCCTCATAAGTAAATTTTGCTTCAGTAAAGCCATCCTTTTGAAGCCATTTTAATATGTGTTCATCCCCTTCCCACATCGGAAGCTCATTCAATTTATCATTTTCAATCCATGATAAGACACCCTCACTGCAATTTTCATTCAAAGTACCGGTGTAATCATAAGCTGCATACAAAAACATTCCTTCATCTTCCCCATGATATAATCCTGGGAAAGTCACATAGCCTTTCAAAGAGACTTCACCTAATGTCAATCCTGTTTCCTCATAAAATTCACGGCGGACACATTCTTCCGGTGATTCACCTTTTTCACATTTGCCGCCTATCCCGATCCATTTTCCCTCATTGATGTCATTTTCTTTTTTATTGCGGTAAAGCATCAATGTTTTATTATCACATGTCAAATAACAAATTGTCGTTAAAACGATCATGGAAATTCCTCCTTATTTATTTCTTTTGAATATTCATCCCAATCAGCAAGCCGACAATCAAACCGAAACTGATTCCTAAACATATGCCGATAGGAATCTGATTCAGCAGAATGCCGAAATTGACTCCAATCGCAGTTCCTAAGCACATGCCGATGCTCATGCCTTCCAGCATATAATTTTTTATTTCTTTGTCTGAGTCTTTTTTCATATGCACTTACTCTCTCTCGGTGATGTAAGTATTATATCATTGAATGAAACAAGAAAAAAAGGCTTTATCAGCCTTTTACAGAAGTTCTAAAATTTTTACCTGATATGGTTCTTCAATCTGTGTTACAGTAACGATTTCGCCTACTTTTGCATCCAAGATTGCCATTGCTAATGGAGTTAAATTGGAAAGCATACCATTCAATGGATCTGCTTCTACAGGACCAACAATTGTATAAATTTCTTCTTCGTTTGTGTCCATATCCAAAATTTTCACTGTAGAACCTAATTTCACTGTTTTCTTGGATTTCTTCTTGCCTTCTTCATCTTCAATGATTTCTGCGTTGGCAATCATACTTTCCAAATCACGGATACGAGCTTCTACACGTGCTTGACGGTCACGTGCCGCATCATAGTCAGCATTTTCACTCAAGTCCCCTTGGGCACGTGCTTCCTGCAGTTCGTGGATAACTTCCTGACGAACAACATGGATCATATTATCGAGTTCGTTGACTAAATCTTGATAACCTTCCTTTGTTACATATATTTTCTCATTTTGAGCCATACTATCACTCCTAACAGGGACAATTATAGCATATTGGACTGAATAATACTACTAATTTTTGTAGTTAACAAGTCGATAGCCACCTGGTTATGTCCGCCTTCCAGGATTATGATATCTGCATATTTTTTACTTGGTTCAATAAACGTATCATGCATTAATTTCACTGTTGTCGTATACTGCTGAACAACAGAATCCAAAGTACGTCCGCGTTTCTTTACATCACGCATCAAACGGCGGATAAAGCGAACATCTGCATCTGTATCAACAAAAATACGAATATCGCAAATATTGCGCAATTTTTCATCTTCCAGTATAAATAAACCTTCAATGACAATGACATCACATGGATAAATCGTCTCCGTTTCACTGCTCCTTGTATGATTGACAAAATCATAGATAGGTTTCTCGATTGGTTCTCCATTGATCAGCTTATTGAGATGTTCCAAAAATAAATCATTGTCAAATGCAAATGGATGATCATAATTAGTCAATATTCTTTCTTCCATCGTCAAATGACTTTGATCCTTGTAATAATCATCCTGACGAATGATCGTCACTGAATTTACATCCTGAAACTGCAGCTGCAATTGTCTGGAAATACTTGTCTTACCAGAAGCGGTTCCTCCGGCTATGCCTATTATTGTCGTCTTTTTCATAGTACCCTCTTAATTCAAATATTTTTCTACATTCGCTAAATGTTCTTCATATGTTACTGCGAAATGAGCTTCACCTGTTCCATAAATATCATGCACAAAGTATAAATAATCAGTTTCTGCTGGTTCTAAAGCAGCTTCAATTGCATGAAGACCTGGATTGCTGATTGGTCCTATCGGCAATCCTGGATATAAATATGTATTATATGGACTCTCATAATCCGGATTTGCTTCACATTCCGTAATATCATCAAATTCATACATAGCATAGCATACCGTTGCACTGGCCTGCAGCATCATTCCTTGTTCCATACGGTTTTCAAATACACCGGCAATTAATTTCATTTCATCCAATGAGCCGCTTTCAAACTGAATCAAAGAAGCCATGGTCACAATTTCATGCGGTGTATAAGCAGATGCATCAAATTTATCCTTCAATTCCAGATAATGATTGTTGAATTCCTCTAAAAATCTCAATGTCACATCCCGAGCAGTTGTTTCCCGATAGAAATAATAAGTTTCCGGATAGAGATAACCTTCCAATTTCACCGGATAAGCCTCATTCAGAATGCTTTCATCTAAAAATTCATATGTATCCATCATTTCATACAAGAAATCCGTATCATTCCATAAAGCCAGCAATTCATCTGCTGTGACATTGGTCTGTGCCGCAATCAATTCAGCAATATCTTTCGCCCATGTTCCTTCCGGAATGGTAATCAGCACTTGATCTTCTGCAAGAATATTAGCACTGTCATTCATATAAGATAAAATCGTGACCGTATCCCAGCTGCTGTCCAACAGATAACTGCCGGCCTTCAGATCAGAAAGATCTTGCTTTCGCATTTCCATTTTGGCTATAAAATCTGACTTGATAAAGCCTTCTTCCTTAAGATTGCTTAAGACTGTATCAGCACTTTCTCCCTCGCTGATCGTAAATACACGGGAATCAGAAACACTGGAAACAGGCTGCAGCTGATTTTGATAGAAAAATGAGAAGGTGATGAAAAGAACAATAACTGCGACAACGATTGCAGCAAGCAGAATGATACTTTTCTTATTCTTATTCTTCTTCACCGAAGGCACCTAATACTTCTTCTACCATTGCCCATTCCTCTTCTGTTTCAATCGGTAACAGATTCCCTTCATCATCATAGCAGGAAGCAAATACTTCCCCTTCTTCATCGTTTGGATCCGCAAAAACAACATATTGTTTTCCGGTTCCGTCATCATCAAAAGTAAAAAGAATTTCCATTTCTACTTCTTTACCAGTTTCATCTTTCACATATAAGGTATTTGTGTCCAACATAGTTTCCTCCATAACAAGAAAGGGCAGAATGCCCTTTTATTTACTATCCAGATAACTTTGCAATATCTGTACAGCGGCCATTTGGTCAATGACCTGCTTTCTTTTTTTTCGGGAGACATCTGCCGCAATCAAAATTCTCTGTGCAGCTGCCGTTGTCAGTCTTTCATCCCATAACACAACTTGCAGTCCTTCTTTTTCCAGCATTTCCTTAAATGCAATAGAAATTTCACCGCGAATCCCTACATCCCCATTCATATGACGAGGCAAGCCTAAAACAACCGTGTGAATCTGATTTTCCTTTACATGTTTCATGACCGAAGCCAATGCAGCTTCATAATCATCTTCTTCAAAACGGATTGTTTCTACTGCACGTGCAATTAATCCCATAACATCTGAGATGGCTACACCGCAGGTCTTGCTTCCCAGATCCAAGCCCAAAACTCTCATTATTTGATAGACTCCAAATAAGAACGAACCATTTCTTCAATGATTTCATATCGTTCTACACTTTGAATCACAGAACGAGCATTGTTATGACTTGAAATATAGGCAGGGTCATTTGAAATAAGATAGCCTGCCAACTGATTGACAGAGTTATAACCTCTTTCCTTTAAAGCATTATCCACCAAGCGAACAATATGCTTTATATTATCACGACGAATATCTTCAGACTTAAAGGTCATAGTTTCAGTTTTATCTTTCATATCACAGACCCTCCTTTTCTTTTATTTTACTCTAAATAAGACAAAAATTAAAGCCCTAAACCAAGTTTATTTGAAACAGACAAAACGGCTTCATCAATTTTAGCAATATCCTTTCCGCCGGCCTGTGCTAAGTCCGGTTTTCCTCCGCCTTTTCCGTCACAGATCATGGCTGCTTCCTTCACTAAATTGCCGCAGTGAACGCCTGCCTGCAGAGCTTTCTCACCAGCACCGGCCACAAAGACAATCTTATCGCCGTTGACACCTGCCAAGAAGACAACACCGCCGCTCAGCTTATCACGCAGATTCAAGGCCATAGATTTCAAAGCATTGCCGTCAACATTGTCAATACGTTCAACTAATACTTTTAATCCATTGACTTCTTTTGCATGAGCAGCTAATTCATCTGCTTTGGCCATTAACAAGTTGGCATTCAATTGAGCATTTTCTTTGCGCAGCGCTTCTTTTTCATCAATCAGCTGATGTACTTTATCCAAAATATTGCCGAAACCATTTAATTTCATCACACTTGCCATTTCATTCAGTAAATCTTCATAGCTTCTGAAATCTTTATAAGCCTGCAGACCTGTCTTTGCTACAATACGGCGAATTCCTGAACCAATGCTTTCTTCAGATTCGATTTTGAATACACCGATATCTTTTGTATTTGCGACATGACATCCGCCGCAGAACTCTTTTGATACATCTCCCATGCTGACAACACGGACAACATCGCCATATTTTTCATCAAACAGAGCTGTTGCACCTGTTTTCTTAGCATCTTCAATGCTCATCATCTGAATATCCACCGCATTTTTCTGTGCAATAAACTCATTGACCATAGCTTCAATGCTCTTCAATTGAGCAGGTGTTACCTTTTCAAAATGAGTAAAGTCAAAACGCAGATAATCTTCACATACATAAGAACCTGCTTGTGAAACATGATCTCCGATAACGGCTTTTAAAGCACTCTGAAGCAAGTGTGCTGCTGAGTGATTGCAGGTAATTTTGCTGCGGCGCTGAGCATCAATGCTTCCCTTCAATACAGTACCTTCTTTGATTGTACCGCAGTTGACAACAACATGATGCAATGGCTGTTTATGTGGCGCTTTCTTCACATCATCCACACTGGCATTGATTTCTTCATTTTCAAAAATTCCTGTATCGGCAACCTGTCCGCCGCTTTCAGCATAGAAGCATGTCTGGTCTACAATGATATCTCCGCTGTCAGTAATTTCACTCACACGTCTGCCATCTTTGAAGCAAGCCAAAACCTTGGAAGTGCAGGTCATGCTCTGATAACCGATAAATTCAGATTCTTCAGTAAAGTTCATTAAATCTGCAGACTGACTCTTCATAGATTCTGCCGCATCTCTTGAACTTCTTGCACGTTCTCTTTGTTTTTCCATTTCTGCATCAAAGCCTTCTTTGTCAACTGTAAATCCATTTTCTTCAGCCATTTCCAATGTCAATTCAAATGGGAATCCATAAGTATCGTACAATTTAAAGGCTGTAGCTCCATCAATAACTTTATCTGCAGAACGATTCATGACATCCACCATCAATTTCTCACCATCAGATAAGGTTGCATGGAATCTTTCTTCTTCTGCTTTGACTAATTTTTGAATATATTCAATTTTCTCTCCTAAATAAGGATAGAAATCTTTCATGATATCATAAACGACCGGTACCAATTGATACATAAAGGCACCTTCAATTTTTAGTTTCTTGCCGTAGCGAACAGCTCTTCTCAATACACGGCGCAGTACATAGCCGCGTCCTTCATTGGAGAACAATGCCCCATCAGCCAGCGCAAAAGTTACAGTACGAATGTGATCGGCAATGACACGATATGCCATCTTGTATTCACCTTCATATGGATATTTCGCAAATTTTTCTGTTGCGTGAATGATTGGTAAAAATAAATCTGTATCGAAGTTAGTTTCTCCGCCCTGCATCAATGAAACAAGACGTTCTAAGCCCATTCCTGTATCAATGTTTTTCTGAGGCAATTCCTTATATTCAGAACGAGGAACTCCTGCTTTGGCATCATATTGTGAGAAAACAACATTCCACACTTCAATATAACGGTCATTTTCCATTTCTTCAAAGAACAGTTTTTCCCCTAAGCCCTGAGGATCATATTCTTCACCGCGGTCAAAGAAAATTTCACTGTCAGGACCGCAAGGACCCTCTCCGATTTCCCAGAAGTTATCTGATGTCTTCAAGATATGAGATGGATCTACATGACATACTTCTGTCCAGATGCGATAAGCTTCATCATCATCAATATAAACAGAAACATATAGTTTTTCTTTTGGAATTCCCATCCATTTTTCATCTGTTAAAAATTCCCAAGCATAAGGAATCGCTTCTGCCTTAAAATAATCACCGATAGAGAAATTTCCTAACATTTCAAAGAAAGTGTGGTGACGTGCTGTCTTTCCGACATTTTCAATGTCATTGGTACGAATAGATTTCTGTGCATTCGTAATACGATTGCATTTCGGTTTTTCACTGCCGTCAAAATATTTTTTCAAAGCAGCAACCCCTGCATTGATCCATAATAAAGTTGGATCATTGTGAGGCACTAAGCTTGCCCCCGGTTCAATCATATGTCCCTTGCTGGCAAAATAGTCAAGAAACATTTGACGAATCTGATTACCGGTTAATTGTTTCATAATAATTTCCTCCTTAATATAAAAAAGTTCCTGTTATCACAGGAACGTAATTTCTTTTACGCGGTACCATCCTGATTCACAGAAAACTCTGTGCCCTTGATTTCCTTAATTAGCGTAAGGTTAACGCCAAAGCTCCATAGCAGCCTTCAGCTGTTTCCACCGCAGATTTACACCACCCATCTGCTCTCTATTGATTTCACAAGCCTACTCCTCTATTTCAACGCTTTACGAGAGTGATTATAACATTGAACAACATTGATTTCAAGCCTTATTTTATGAAGATATCTTCCCATCCGCCTACATTGGAATTATTTAATACATGCATATAACTGCCGACACCAATCTGCAGAAATGCAGCCAATAAAGGAGAAAAAATGATTCCTATAAAACCAAAAAGAAATTCACTGATCAAAAGTGCCGCAAACAAGTATAAGGGATGTACTGACATAGCTTTATTTAAGATCAATGGATGAACAATATTGCCCTCAATCTGCTGAAGAAGGATCAACAGAACAATCGCCAGCCATGGAATCGAACCAAAGGACAATATTCCGACAAGGACAATAATGCCTACACCGATAAAAGCTCCGATATAAGGCAATAAGTTAAAGACAGCCAGCAGCAATGCCAAAAAGAATGGCTGCGGAAAATGAAAGACCCATAAAAGCAAACCTGCTGTGATAACAATAAATAAAGTATCTAATAAAACTCCTTTAACATACCGTGAAAGAATGCTGGAAAATGTTCGATAGAAATTCAGCCATTTCTCATGCTGAATAAATAATTTTTTAAATTCATTGATAAATACATCAATTTCCAAAGAAATGAAATATGCAATAAAAAAAGAAAAGAAAAACTGTGTCAGATGATCGGCTCCAGAAAAAAGCAATTCAATGGAAAGCTCAGAACTTGTTTCAACTACTGCCTGAGTTCCTTGTTCATAGAATTTCTCAAGTCCCATAGTTTTGACAATATTTTCTAACTGAGAAAATAATTGATCAGAATTCTGAATTACTTTCTTTGCCTGTGTATACAATAATGGAATCAAAAAAACAAAAAAGAGACCGACACTGAAGACAAGCAGACCATAAACGAAAGTAACACGCCATTTGTGAGCTGAAATAAACCGACATCTGATAATGAAAGGGTGCATGAACAAGGCGATCACGACACCAATCAGCAAAGGTGAAATAGCCTTTAGAAATGATTGAATCGTAGAAGGAATGGCAAGCATACGCATCAAGGTCAGAAACAAAATACAGCTGGCCAATAATAAAGTGACAGAAAAGCAATGACGCTGAAAGTAAAGCCAATATTTTCTCATATAAAAACCCCAGCGTTGGGGTTATTCAAAATAATGCTGTGCATCGTGGAACTGACGCATCATTTGTTTTTTGACGCGCTTTCCTCTATGGCATAGATCATGGATTTCATCTTCGTTGTTATAGCCAATCAATATCCCAAGACCCATTCCCAAGATCAAACTGATCATCGCTTTGTTCATTGTCATCACTCCTGTCAAAATTAGTCTGACTCAAATTGTCAAAACTATTCATGGAACTGATAATTCTTGAACACAGCGTTGTCTTGCGATTGGATATATCTTTGCGCTGGATCACTTTTTCAAAAACTTCTCTGCTGCCCAAAATCACCAATGATTTTTTCGCACGAGTAATGGCTGTATAAACCAAACGCAAACTAAGCATATGATAATGATCACTGACAATCGGCAGGATCACTATCGGATATTCACTTCCCTGACTTTTATGAATGGAAATGCAGTAAGCGTGCGTCAGCATGCCGAAATTATCCTGTGTATATTCCACAATATTTCCGCCAAAATCCACAAAGATCCGATTTTGATGATTGATATCATCCGTGGCATGCACAATTTCACAGATCATGCCGATATCGCCATTGTAGACATCCAGATCCGGCATATTTTTCAGCTGCAGCACTTTATCCTGTTCTCGAAACAAGCGATAACCTACTCGCAATTCCTTTTTATACGGAGAAGAAGGATTGCATTGCTTCTGAAGCGTTAAGTTCAGCTGATCGATACCGCAGACACCGCCATACATCGGAGCTAAGACCTGCACATCCTCCAGCGTATAATTTTTATCAAAAGCATTGCCAACAATTTTTAATATCTGATCCTTGATCTGATAATTTTTGCATTCAAAAAAGGCTACATCCTTGGCATGATCCAATACATGACAAGTCCCTGCTTTCATTTCATGTGCCAATACAACGACATCGCTGCCTTCACTTTGGCGGAAGATCTTCGTCAGACGAATCAGCGGAAATTGATTGGAATCAATCAAATCCTTTAAAACACAGCCGATTCCTACACTTGGGAGCTGATCTTCATCTCCGATGATCATGATCTTGCGTACATTTCTGCAGGCTTTCAATAAATTGTAAAACAGCCATTGATCCACCATTGAAAACTCATCAATGATCAAGCAATCCGCTAATAAAGGCTCCTTTTCATTCACTAAAAAAGTATTGCTTTCCAGATCCCATTTCAATAAGCGATGAATGGTAGAGGCATTCGCCTGCGTACATTCTGCCAAACGCTTGCTTGCTCGTCCGGTAGGAGCACATAAGATGACTTCATCATGCGGATATTGCTGACGATAGATATCCAGAATCGCTTTGATGATCGTTGTTTTCCCTGTTCCTGGGCCACCTGTTAAAATCATCAAAGGCTCATTGAAAAAAGTATGAATCGCCATTTTCTGATGAGCTTCATATTGAATTTTCAAATGATCTTCTACAGTTTCAATCGCTTCATCCAAATGAGCGACACTACGGTTTACATCCAGCGGGTAAGGAAAACCCGTTAAAAAAGATGCGATTCCTTGTTCTGCATTCATCTGCGAAGCATGATAAACACGTGTTTCTTCAATCGCCAGACTATTTTCACTGACTAGTTCCTGAAGGGTATTTTCCGCATCAAAATCCTCTACATTTAATCCCTCTTTATGAGCAGTCTGAAAAAAGCGACGATTCAGTTCTTCTATTTCAATATAAGAATCTCCGGTTCTCATGCAATTATCCAATACACAAGAATAATACAGTGCCTTTAAACGATACGGATGATATTCATCAAAGCCAAGCATATGACCGATTTTATCCGCAGTCTTAAATCCAATCCCATCAATATCATGAATCAGCTGATACGGATTATGCTTGATAACACTGACGGCTTCTTCACCATAAGCCACTTGTACCTTCATGAGATTCCGCACTCCTAAGCCAATTGTATTAAAAAAGAAAAAGGATTCATCATAGGTATCTTGTTCTTGAATACCCTCTACAATACTTTTGATACGCTTATCATTCGGCTTGAAAATCAGCTGCAGAACAGTTTCATCATCTCTGATTTTCTGAATGGCATCATTGCCCAACACTTCTACAATCTTTTCTGCACTTTTTTTGCCGATGCCCGGAAATTGAGAACTTGAAAAAAAGCGAATCAATGATTCCGTGTCACTGGGCTGCGCAACTTTGATATCTGAAACAGAAAACTGCATGCCATAACGTTCATGCTCTACATAAGATCCGCTCAGTTCATAAAGCAAATCCATTTCAATCTGCGGAAGAATTCCAGTGACTGTCAGTTTTTTTTCATCCAGATCATGCAGACGAAAAGTCGCTACCGTAAAACCTGTAGTTTCATGACGGTAGCGAATATGAGTGAATTTTCCTTCAATCTTCAGAATTTCATCCATAGTTTCTCCTATCATTATAAGAAGTCCGCAATAATCAATAGCAATGCAGCTAATCCGTTATTTAAAGCATGCAAGGTTATAGGAGCAATAATTGTATCATTTTCTTCATAGGCATAGCAGAATACCATTCCTAAACCTGCATAAGTAATCAGATACCATAGATCAGAAAAATTTCCTGCAAGCAAAGAACTGTATACATGGATCATTCCAAAACACAATCCGCTGATCAAAGCAGAAGGAATAAAACCGAATTTTGAACGTATATGACGATATAAAGCTCCTCTGAACACTAATTCTTCCACTAAAGGCGCAAACACAACTGTCAAGAACAAGGTCATCAGCGGCTGCTGCTGAAAGGTAAGAATAATTTCAGTCTGATTGGCACTTTGCTGTGTCCCCGATAATAATGAAGCAACAATACTGCCGGCAGCATTCACAATATAAAGCATGACAAAAGCAAAAAGAATGTTGCCGATCATTTTATAAAATGGCGGACAGTGCTGAATACTTTCCTTCAAGATAGGCCAGCCCAAAAATAAAGTCACTCCTAAGGTCCAGGCATAAACAATCAAAGCTACTGCAGGATGAATCACTACAGCATTGGGATCAATCATCAATGTGATGATTGAGGCAATTCTTGGATATAAAAATAAATATCCGACTGCATAATTGATGACAAGACCCCAAAATTGTACTGTTTTTAAAGGAGAAGGCTGAGTTTTAATAACAGAATTAGTCATGTTCCACCTCACGCTTCAATCTCTCACTCAATGATTCACCATGATAAAATACTTCCTCGATGACACCTCCGCCCAAGCAGATCTCATCCTGATAAAAAACAGCTTCCTGTCCAGGTGTAACAGCCATCACAACAGGATCACACATAACAAATACAGTTGTTTCATCAATAAAACGTATTCTTACAGGATTATCCTTCTGACGATAACGGAACTTAGCCGTACAAACCAGTTCCTGATTAAATTTCTCAGATGAGAACCAATTCACACCGCTGACAATGCAGCTGTCGCAGCCGAGCCATTTTTCATCATCACCGCTGGAAACAAACAGCAAATTGCAAACGACATCTTTTCCTACAACAAAATATGGTCCATGGTCACCGCCGATTCCCATACCGCGGCGCTGACCGATCGTGTAATACAAAACACCTTGATGGCGGCCGACAATCTGATGTGTCTGAATATCCATGATATCTCCTTCTTTTGCAGGAAGATAATTGGATAAAAATTCACGGAAATTGCGCTCACCGATAAAACATATACCGGTTGAGTCTTTTTTCTTAGCAACAGCTAAGCCATATCGATCAGCAATTTCTCTGACTTGAGGTTTGGTCAGATGACCGATCGGAAATAATGTTTTCTGAAGTGCACTCTGTGAAATTTGACATAAGAAATAGGTCTGATCTTTATTGGAATCAGCGCCTCTTAATAAAATGCTTTCATTTTCTTTATGTTCTACCTGTGCATAGTGCCCAGTAGCTACCATATCAAATCCTTTGTCCATTGCAAATTTCAGAAAAGCATCAAACTTTACATATTTATTGCAGAGAATATCTGGATTCGGTGTTCTTCCTTTTTTATATTCATCCAAAAAAGAAACGAAGACATGGTCCCAGTATTCCTGAATAAAATCAACACGCAGACACTCAAGTCCTAATTTCTCAGCTACTGCTAACGCATCCATATAATCTGCTTCCTGAGGACACACATCATTGCCGATAGTTGGATTTCCAAGTATATCATTATTTGCTAAAGAATCCCAATTACGCATAAAAGCACAGGTTACATCATAACCTGCTTCTTTCAATAACACTGCCGCAACAGCAGAATCTACTCCTCCAGATAAACCAAGCAATACTTTTTTTGTCATACCATCACCTATCAATTTCTTCATCATTATATCATATATCTAAAAATAGTAAAAATAAAAAAAGCCTCGAAAGAGGCTCAAACCTGGCAGCTTGCTATCTTCACTGGGGCAGGCCCAGCTATTGTCAC
>CALUVS010000053.1 GCA_944324265.1 uncultured Traorella sp. | reverse complement strand
CTTCCTACCCAAGTAGAAGTTGTCATCACACCCTCATCATTCATGAAGTACCAGCTATAGCCGTCCTTCAGCCATCCGGTAACTTTCTTTCCTTCTGCGTCTACATACACCCATTCGTTTCCGATTTGGTTCCATCCGCTGTTCAAGGCTCTTACAGGCAGCGTACTTCCCATTAAGGAAGCCGTTATAACACCTACCAAAATTTTCTTCTTGTTCATCGTTTACCCCTTCCTTTAAATCATAAAACCGCCAATCAAAAATGACACCAATGCAATCAATGCAGCTGCCCATACAGGCACTGTTTTCTTCTGTGTGATTGACTCATTTTCTGTGCAAGTATCTGAAGTCTTATTCAGAGTGAAATCATCTTCATCTTTTAATAAAGAATCAATCGTGACATCAAAAAAATTGCTGATTTCAATGATAGAATCAATTCCCGGCATTGTATTTCCTGATTCCCATTTTGAAATCGCTTGCCGAGAAACTCCCAATTGTTCAGCCAATTGAATCTGCGATAAATTTTTATTCTTTCTAAGTTCAGTGATTTTTTCACCCAATGTCATAAGCATACCTCGTAAATACCTCCATCATTGTATAAAAATTACCATTTCCCCTCAACCGTTTGCAATTTACATCATGTCAACCAATGGTAGCATTCCACAATATTTCCTCTTTTTTGGGCTTTTTTCAGTCTTTTTGATAATACCTCATTGCATTTATGTAAAATTACCTCTTTCTTTCTGACATCAAAAAAAGACAACCATTAAGGTCATCTTCATCAATTGTTCAACTAACTAATTCACATATTCTGCAATTTCAATCATACATTGCCCGCCGCGGATAATATAAGAATCTGTTTCATCTCGAAAAGAAATTGTGAACATAATATTCCTGTTATTGTTTTGAAAAAGTGATTTGGGTACTGTAAATTGTATCTTTCTTTTATGATCCAGCGGATGCATTTCTATCCATATATCTTTTCCGTTAGAAACAGAATAATATGTATTTTCCTTATCTTCATCAAGCTCAAATATGATTTCTATTGTCATTTCTTTCTCATCTTGTTTGATTAGTTCCGCTGACTGTATTTCTCCTATTTGAGAAAAACTCAGATCTCTGATATTTAAATATTGCTTCTTGGAAAACATAGCATAGAAACAAAGAAGAACTATCAAAGCTATTCCGGCATATTTGATGTAAGGATGAATCTGAAACTTCTTCTTTGCAGGTATCGGATTTTCTTCGCTTAATAATTCAGCTGCCGTTATCCCATAATAATCTGCTAAACGCTGCATATTTTCATCACTGGGCATAACACTGCCATTTTCCCATTTGGATATGGTTTGACGGGAAAGGTGCAGACTATCAGCTATTTGCTGCTGCGTAGCATTTTTCTGCTTTCTTAAATAGACTAATTTCTCACTCAGTTTCATCTTGCAGCTCCTCAATAAATGGATTCGTAAAACCTGCAAAAAATGCTCTTTCATTTTCTATTTAATTGATTGCTGAAAAGATGATCCTAATATTTTTGTCTTTGATGCAGCTTAAATCGACATCAAAGACAAATTCACTTTCTCCCGGATCCATTAATTTAGATTCATAATAAAAATACTCACCGCTGGGAGCACTGACAAAGCCAATGTAATAAGGATAAGCTGCATTGATTCTTGTCTTAAATCGTACATAACCATTTTCTAAAGGATAAGCCTTAAATTCCAATAAGCTTTCTAAATCATTTCCTTCCCAATTGGACAGCAAAGGATATAAATCAATTGCTTGACTTTCGTCAAAAGTTTCTGTGCTCATAACAAGTTCTTTTCGCTGTATGATGCCTGTTGGATTATCGGGATTAATGATCGGATCATGCACAATGTTGCTTTTTGGCTGAAGGATATTTCCGATAACAATGCATAGCAGAAAACCAATCCAGCAGCAAATACTTCCCAATACAAAAAGATTTTCTTTTTTCTCTTTTCTTTCCGGATTCAGAAATTCATCCAGACTCATATTATATAGCTGCGATAATTTCTCTATTTTTTCGATTTCCGGAATGCTTTGATTATTTTCCCACTTAGATACAGCTTGACGTGTTACATGCAAAACATTGGCAATTTCAATTTGAGAGTAATGATGCTGCTCACGAACCTGTTTTAATCTTTCACCCAAAGTCATTGCCTGCTCTCCTTTATTTTTGCCATTTCATCTTTATCAATATGAAAATAATCTTGGATTGTTTCAAAATCATCATAAATCTTAATTGTTAAGGTTTCGATTTCCTCCACTTTTTCTTCGGGTATTCTCACCACAATCTTTTCTGGCATCGGCTCAAAACGATTCATAAAGACTTCGCCTTCAGGCGGGTCAAAAACACTGATAATTAAGCCAGGAACTTCTTCGTCCGGATTTATAATGATCGGCTCCATACGCAGATAAAGTGCTGCATCCACCCATTTATACTGAGGATTCTCTATCTTGCTTATATAATCGACCCCTTCTTTATAAGAAATCGATATGGATGTGCCATCTTCAAAATCATATTCCAATAAATTATTTTCTTCGCCTCTTGCCGGATGAATTATTTCCTGCTGCGAAAGCTCTGATGGGTGATCGTTCAAACGATCATAAAGGTTTTTGCCGAAATAGCCCGCTCCTACTAAAAGCATAAAAACTGAAAATATAAAAAACGTTTTATTCGATAAAAAGGATCTCGTTTCAATCTTGCCATATAATAAATCATCTAATGAAACATGATAGAGTTTTGACAGTAATAGGCATTGCTGAATATCAGGTTCTTCGGCACCGCTTTCCCATTTCTCAACTAAAGACTCACTGACTCCGATAAAATCTGCCACTTCTCTATAAGTCAATTTTCTCTTTTTTCTTAAACTGCATAAATTCTCTTTTATTCTCATAACTCATTCTCTTTATAAAGAAAGGGCTATTACTTATAGCCCTCACTTACTTATTTCCATAATGGCTGAGGATAACATCCTTTTTCATACAAAGCCTGAATACCTTGTTTGACACTTTCTTTATCTTCCTGATAAGTGACACCATACCATTGATCATGGCTTTCCAGCATGACTACATCACATTTTTCTTCTCTTAATAATTCACCGACAACATTAGGAATATACATTTCTGCCTTCATCGGATCTTTTTTCAATGCTTCTGCTGCAAACTGCGGGAATTTCTGATCAATTTCTTCAATGATCTTTGGTGTAAATGCCCACATATTCATGCTGACAAGCGTGTCATTGGATAAATCATGCCATTGCTCATCCAAATAATATTTCGGCTGTCCGTCAAATTTTTCAATGCGTGTGCGTTCAATCACATTGACCAATTTGCCGTTTTCCACAATACATTGTCCTCTGGCCACACTGCCATGATCTGTCAATGTATTTTTCAGCTGATAGCCTACCATCGCATAATGATCATCTTTCGCTTCATTATTTAAGAAATCATACAATGTCTTGAAGCAAGACTGACCATAATAATCATCTGAATTGATGACCGCAAAAGGTCCGTCACAGACATCTTTGCAGCACCATAATGCATGGGCTGTTCCCAATGGTTTGACACGGCCCTCCGGAATCGTCACGCAATCAGGAATATGATCAAAATCCTGATATACATATTCACAGTGTACCTGCTGGCTCAGCTTATCGCCGATGGCTTCCTTAAAGTCTTTTTCAATCGCTTTTTTGATAATAAACACTACTTTATCAAAGCCTGCCTGAATCGCATCATACACAGACATTTCCAAAATGATCTCACCATTAGGACCAATCGGATCAATCTGTTTCAATCCGCCATAACGGCTGCCCATTCCTGCAGCTAACACAACTAATGTCGTACTCATATACTTGCACCCTCTCTTTTCTCTTATTATATCATAGCAAGCTGAAACCGACAGCACAAAATATCACAACTCCTGATTAATTCAATCCTAAAACAATACAGCTGAAAAACCCAATAAAAAATGCCGCAAATACTGTCATAAAGTCAATCATAACTGTTCCTCCTTTGTTTTACAGGTTTATTGTATTCTTTAATTAAACATTATTTATGGTTCATTAAAAAATTTCTTGCTTTTATTTCATATTTGCGGGCTAATATAAAGCATGATATAATAAAAAAGATGAACAAGAGGTAGGATTATGGACACAAAAAACATTGTTATTATTCTTGTGCTTGCTGTCGTTCTTGTTATAGCAACCACATTGATCAAAAATTTTCTGATGAGAAAGTATACGCTGAAATTGATGAATGCCATGGCAGAGGATGAAGAAACCTTCAATTCTTTGGTTGACAGCTTCATGGTGAAATCATTGTTTGAGCCTTATAATCGTGAATATCTGCGTTTGAATTATTACATTGCGCATGATACTGCTGTGAAAGTAAAAAATCAGGTAGATCTATTAGATAAAATGCGCATGAATAAAGAACAGAAACAAGCTTATATGAATTTGGCTTTTCAATATTATGTCATGGGGCGCAAAGAAAAAGAAGCCAAGAAAATGGGCAAACGCTTGATTGAATATATTCAGTCACAGGAATTGGAAGATGGTGAATTGATGATTGAAGACATCAATTTCAATCTTGCTGTCTTTATTGATAATGATATGGAACAGCTGCCGAAGATTACCGAAAAGATTGAAAGTACAGAAAAAGATGAAAAGGCAACTTGGCTGTTCCGCCGTGCTTATTTATACAAACATAATGGCAAAAAAGAAGAAGCTGAAAATGATCTGCGTGAAGCATTGAATCATGTTTCCAATGAAGGTCAAAAAGAAGTCATCAATAAAATCTTAGAAGAAGGTATTGATTTACTGTAGGATAATCGAAATGATTATCCTTTTTTTACACACAAAAAGTCTGTAATCGCATTTGATTACAGACTTTGTTTTAATGAACTTCTTTTACGATATATTCATCGTTTTCAATGTCCAATAAATATTGGTGTTCTTTGTCCATCTCATTGGCAACAATCTTTCTGGCTACCAGTGTCTCAATGTTGCGCTGAATGTAACGTTTCATTGGACGGGCACCATAAACTGGATCGACACCTTGAGTGGCAATTTGCTTGTAGACCGCATCGCTGACAGATAATTCAATGTCGCGGTTTTTCAGACGAGTGATCAGTTCACTCATGAATTTATGAGCAATCTTTCTCATCATATCTTCATCCAAAGCATTAAAGACAACGATTTCATCAATACGGTTGATAAATTCCGGCTTGAAGTATTTCTTGACTTCATTCATATAGTTTTCTTCACGATTGAAGGCATCAAAAGCATATTGACTTCCCAAGTTGCTTGTCATGATCAAAAGCGTATTCTTGAAGTCGACAGTAACCCCTTTGGAATCTGTGATACGTCCGTCATCCAAGATCTGAAGCAATACATTGAACACGTCTGGGTGAGCTTTTTCCACTTCATCGAATAAGACAATGGAATATGGATTTCGCCGCACGGCTTCGGTCAGCTGACCGCCTTCTTCATATCCGACATATCCTGGAGGCGCTCCGATCAGACGAGCCACACTGTGTTTCTCCATATATTCAGACATATCGATACGAATGATATGACTTTCACTGTCAAAGAGCTGTTCAGCCAAGGCTTTGGCCACCTCTGTCTTACCGACACCGGTTGGGCCTAAGAACAGGAAGGAACCGATTGGACGGCGTTCATCCTGAATCTGAGCCTTGCTTCGAATAATGGCATCACTGACCAAGGAAAGAGCTTTATCTTGGCCGACAACACGTTTTCTTAAGGCTTCTTCCAAGTGCAGCAGTTTCTGACGTTCGGATTCAACCAAACGGCTGACTTCAACCCCAGACCAGCGAGAAACAACCTTTGCAATCATTTCTTCATTGACTGTTTCCTGAATCAAAGAATCATCCTTGATTCTTTCACTGGCTTCTTTGATCTTTCTTTCCAAATTCGGAATGGTTTCATACTGCAGACGAGCGGCTTCTTCATAACGCGCTTCATTCTGTGCTTTTTCCAGATCCAGACGAGCTTTTTCCAAATCAATCTTGTCTTGTTTGCTTTCTTCCAGATCTTTCTTTTCATCGCTCCATTTGGCATAAAGCAGATCTTTCTTTTCTTTGAGTTCTTTTAATTCTGAACGAATTTCTTCCAGACGCTGCTGTGTCTTTTTATCTTGTTCTTTCTTCAAAGCTGTTTCTTCAATTTCCAGCTGCATGATCCGGCGCATCAATTCATCCAATTCAGCCGGCATAGAATCCATTTCTACACGCAGCATCGCACAAGCTTCATCAATCAAGTCAATCGCCTTGTCCGGCAAGAAACGATCCGTAATATAACGATTGGATAAAACGGCACTGGAAACAATTGCTTCATCCAAGATCTTCACACCATGATAAGATTCAAAACGATCTTTTAAACCACGCAGAATTGAAATCGTATCTTCTACGCTTGGTTCAGAAACTGTCACTCGCTGGAAACGTCTTTCCAAGGCCGCATCCTTTTCAATATACAAACGATATTCATTGAAAGTTGTGGCACCGATACAGCGTAATTCACCGCGGGCCAGCATAGGCTTTAACAGATTGGCGGCATCCATGCTGCCTTCTGTTTTGCCGGCACCAACCAAGTTATGAATTTCATCAATAAACAAGATGATACCGCCATCTGCATTTTTAACTTCTTCCAATACTGCTTTCAGACGTTCTTCAAATTCACCGCGGTATTTTGCTCCGGCAATCAAAGAACCCATATCCAGTTCAATCAGACGTTTATCTTTCAAGCTCATCGGCACATCGCCTTTCATGATACGCCAAGCAATGCCTTCGACAATCGCAGTTTTACCGACACCCGGTTCCCCAATCAGAATAGGGTTATTCTTTGTCTTACGGGAAAGAATCTGAATCACACGGCGGATTTCTTCATCACGTCCGATGACCGGATCAATTTTGCCGTTACGAACATCTTCCACCAAATCACGCCCATATTTGCTTAAGGCTTCAATGTTGTTTTCACTTGTTCTTGTGTTCATTTTCTTCCCTCCCCTTCGTATCATCTCTTCATTTTCCAAATTCTGAAGATTGATGCGCATTTCACTGACAATACGCTGTGAAATGCTGCTCTTATTTCTCAGCAATGCAAAGAAAAAACTGGCCACTGACAAATAACTTTCTTCGTGGGCCTTGCTCCACTTCTCTGCTTCCATCAAAGATTCATTGACCTTTGATGAAATTCTTGGCTCACTGGTACTGCTTTGGGCCATATGCGAATTTTCTTCATTGATTATGTTCAATGCTTGCTGTTTATTGAGATTCACTCGTTTAAACAGCCCATCCAATGTTTCATCCTCAAAGATGGCCTGCAGACATTCCAAGGTATCTACCATTGCATGCTTATGTTCCTGAGCCAACTCGACGGCCTTCACCAATATTTTCTGCATGTTTTCTGTTAATTGTTCCATGTCCATAAACGCATCCTCCTTTAGCACTCTATCCACCTAAGTGCTAATGATAGTATAGCACATTTTTTAGCACTGTCAATAGAAGAGTGCTAATTTTTTTAAAAAATTTTTGAAACAAAAGAAGACCTTCAAGATCTTCTCTGTTTTCTTTATTCAATGTTTATCAATGATCATCATATACGGACAATTTTTTCGATTGGTCATGATCAATTTTGCCGTATCATATTGCTTGGAAGGCAATTGTGCACAAAATGCTTCCACTTGTTCACTTTCCTTCTTTCCTGCTTCAAATCCCGGATATAATACTAAAACAATTCTTCCTTTGCCTGCAAGCAGATTAAGGGCTTTTTTCAGGGTACGAATCACCGTATCTCCATCTGTTGTAATATTTTCATTGCCATGAGGCAGATAACCCAAATTAAAAATGCCGATATCAAAGCATTCTACATCTTCATTCACTCGTTCATGACTCTTATGAAGCAATACTACATTCTGACAATGATGTTCTTCTAACAATGCTTTTGTTTGTGTGACAGCCTCCAGCTGAATATCATAGGCAATGACTTTTTGTGCATGATTGGCCAAAAACAAAGTATCATAACCTTGTCCGGCAGTAAAATCAACGGCTATGGATTTCTCATTCATTGCTTCCATTAAAAAATCATGAGCAATATCTGTAATCTTCTTCATCTTCTGCTTCCCAACTTTCCTGATCCCTTTTATAATAAATGAGAAAGGTGAACTATGCAACTAAGAATCCCACAAGCTATTCAAGAAATCATGCATACATTAGAATCTCATGGCTATGAGGCTTTTTATGTGGGTGGCTGTGTCCGAGATGCCTATATGGGCAGAGAGGTACATGATTATGATGCCGCTACCAATGCTACTCCTATAGAGATGAAACAAGCATTGCATGCTTTCAGGATCATTGAGACCGGGATTCAGCATGGTACATTAACGATCTTGCATCAAAATCACACACTTGAAATTACTACTTATCGAACAAATGAGATATATCAGGATCATCGTAAGCCCGCTTCCATTCAGTATGCCAAGACCTTGAAAGAGGATCTCAGCCGCCGAGATTTTACAATGAATGCACTGGCTTATCATGAAGCCATCGGCATCATTGATGAATTTGGCGGAAGAGAAGATATCGATGCAAAATTAATCCGCTGCATTCATGATCCAGAAAAACGTTTTGAGGAAGATGCTCTGCGTATCTTACGAGGTATTCGTTTCGCTCATCGCTTTCATTTTGAAATAGAAGAAAAGACAAAAAAGGCCATGATTCAGAAAAGTTTTTTATTGGCCAATGTGTCCATCGAACGATGCCGCGATGAACTCTTCGCTATGCTGAGTGATCCGCCCTGCTATCTGCTTTCTCAGCTTGATCAGATACACGCTCTGACACGCTTGGGCTTATCCTATGATCCTCAAATCGATGAACAGCTGAATCATTCCCTGCCTGATTTAGAAATACGTCTGGCAATCCTGCTTTCGCATCAAGATGCCTTGAATGTATTGCAGCAATGGAAATGCTCAAAGAAAATGATTCATCGTGTATCAGCGATTCAAGAGGCTTGTACAAGGATTTATTCTTCTGCTTATGAAATCAGAAAGCTTTTATGGCAGCATAACAATGATTTTGATTTTGTCAGAAAGATCTTGATGACAGCGCATCAATCCACTGAATTGCTGGATCAAATCCAAAAGAAACATGATATTCTTGAATCGTTGGCTGTGAATGGCCATGATCTGAAAGCTTTGGGCTATGAAGGAAAAAGCATCAAAGCTATACTAAAAGCTTGTATTGAATACTGCTTAGAAGATCTCAAGCATAATCAAAAAGATATTTTGATTGAATATATAAAAAAGACGTTTTGACACGTCTTTTATTCTGAAGTTTCGCTGATTTCAGTCCAATCTTTGAAAGTAATTTCATCAAAGATCATAAATCGAGTACCATTTTCACTGACAATCTGATGATCACTCATCGCTTGGAAACCGGCTTCATTCAGCGTATAAGTTTGTTTCGCTCGGCTGGCAATCAGTGAGCCATCTTGGCTCATAAAGAGTTCTTCCATGCGGCAATAATCTTCTTCATCAGAAGAAGTAGCATTGCAGGCTTCTAATTCCTGCGATTCAACATTCACCAATTCAATCAAAGAATCAAAGATAATTACCGGTTCTTGTCCTTCATTCTGTACCTCTTCATAGTAATAAAAACCAATCGAACCATTATTTCCGTTTCCCTGCACAACAACATAAATATCTTTCAGATCCAGTTCTGTGATCATTTCAATGTTATATGCAGGAATATGATAATGCCAGCCATTTAGATATTTAATTGGTTCAATCACCTGATAATTCTGATCACTGAATTGTTCATCCAAAACCGTCTGAAGCTCTGCTGCAGTCAGCTCCGGCTCAATCGGTGTAAATTCCAAATCACAGATCAACGTCAGCCATTGTCTGTTTTCAATACTGGCATTTGGGGTATCTGCATAAGCATAGCTGATACGATAAGTGCCGCTTTCCATTTCACCATAACGTGAATTAAACGGAATAAGAGTATATTTGGAAGAATTTGCATCAAGGATCGTTGAAACATCACTATCAACAACGCCGTTTAAAATAGGCACTTCATACCATTGATCATCAATTCTTTTTTCTACATAGGCATTGGGCCAAAAATATACTGGTTCTGACAGATGATTGGTAAGGGTAATTCCATAAACATTGGCAGAACTTGTTGTATGATATGTAATTGACACATCTTCACTGACATTTAAGGCAGCCGGTGCTGCTTCTGGAATTTCAGGTGCTTCACTGCAGCCGAAAAGCAGACATGCCATGAACAATAATACGGAAATTCTTCTCATTTTTTTCTCCTTTAACGAGTCCATTATATCAAAAAAAAAACCTGCTTGAAAGATACGCAGGTTCTTTTCATCTGAAATTTATGTGAAAATTAATCAATTTATTACTTCTTAAATGATTTTTTAAACTTTTCAAAAGCTGATTCATGTCCTTTTGAATCACGGATCTTTTCATAAAGATTTCTTTCCTCACGGCTGAGTTTTGTCGGAATTTCAATACGTACTTCAACATATTGGTCGCCTTGTCCGCGGCTGGTCTTGACACCTTTGCCTCTTAATCGGAACTGAGTGCCGTGCTGAGTTCCTTCCGGAATCTGCAATTCCACATCGCCGTATACGGTAGGGACATCTACCTTGCATCCCAAAGTGGCATCAACTGCACTGACTGGAATTGAAATACGAATATCATTGCCGTCACGAACAAAGCTTGGGTGACGGGATACAAGCACTTCAATATATAAGTCTCCATTAGGTCCGCCGTTGACTCCTCTTTCACCTTTGCCGGCTACACGGATCTGTTGGCCGGACTGAATTCCTGCAGGAATCTTAATATCTAGTTTGACACGCTTATGTTCATATCCTCTTCCGTGACATTTTGGACATTTATTTAAGATCTTCTTACCTGTTCCCTGACAATCCGGACATACAGAGTTGCTCATGAACACACCAAAAGCAGTTCTTTGCTGAGATTGTATCTGGCCTGTTCCGCCGCATCGTGGACAGCTTTGTACATCGCTTTTGCTTTTCGCACCGCTTCCTAAGCATTCACTGCATTGTTCATCCACTTCAATGGTAAGCTCTTCATTTTTGCCGAAAATAGCATCCATGAAATCAATGCGCATCTGCATAAAACGGTCATTGCCTTTTCGTGGTCCAGTGGATTGACGGCGTGTCTGACCTCCACCAAAGAAAGAACCAAAGATATCGCCGAAATCACCGAAGCCGCCAAAATCACTGCCGGAGAAGCCGCCAGAGAATCCCCCTGAGCCAAAGGAGCCATCCATACCTGCATGACCAAATTGATCATAGGTGGCCTTCTTCTGTGGGTCAGAGAGCACTTCATAAGCTTCATTGATTTCCTTGAACTTTTCTTCTGCTCCTGGTTCTTTATTTACATCGGGGTGATATTTTTTTGCCATCTTACGATAAGCTTTTTTGATTTCTTCTTCACTGGCGCCTTTGCTTATGCCCAGCACTTCATAATAATCTCTTTTCTCCATATTCATCACCTCTCGCGCAATGAAATTCTAGCTAGGCTAGAATTTCATTCAATCATTAATTCTTTTCTGTAAATTCAGCATCGACAACATTATCATCGTTGTTTCCGCCATTGTTTGTCTGTCCGCCTTGTGCTTGCTGCTGATACATAGATTCACTAGCCATCTGAGCTGCTTTTTCCAAAGCTTCCAGTTTTGTCTTCACGCTGGCCATATCATTGTCATCCAATGCTTTCTGCAGTTCATCACGCAATTTCACAGTTTCTTCTTTTTGTTTTGGATCAATCTTATCACCAGCATCAGCTAAAGTAGCATCAATCTGGTTAATGAATGATTCCGCTTTATTTCTCAATTCAGCTTCTTCACGACGTTTGTCATCTTCAGCCTTGTGTTCTTCAGCTTCACGAACCATACGTTCAATTTCAGCATCACTCAATCCTGTAGAGTTCGTAATTGTAATAGACTGTTTCTTATTTGTACCTTTATCCAATGCAGATACGTGAACGATACCGTTAACGTCAATATCGAATGTAACTTCGATTTGAGGAATACCGCGGCGTGCTGGTGCAATACCATCCAGCTTGAACATACCTAAAGTCTTGTTATCGCTGGCCATTGGTCTTTCACCCTGCAATACGTGGATATCTACAGCTGGCTGGTTATCAGCGGCAGTTGAGAAGATCTGAGATTTGCTTGTTGGGATTGTTGTATTTCTTGGAATCAATACAGTCATCACATTACCCATTGTTTCAATACCTAATGACAATGGTGTAACATCCAATAACAATACGTCTTTGACATCACCAGTGATGACACCGCCCTGAATAGCAGCACCCATAGCAACTGCTTCATCTGGGTTGACAGACTTATTAGGTTCTTTGCCTAATTCATTACGTACAGCTTCCTGAACAGCTGGGATACGTGTAGAACCACCAACCAACAATACTTGGTGAATATCATTCTTCGTCAATCCAGCATCTCTTAATGCCTGACGTACTGGTTCAATTGTACGATCAACTAAGTGTTTAGTCATTTCATCGAATTTAGCACGAGTCAATGTAGTTTCAAAGTGCAATGGACCGCTGGCTCCGGCAGAAATGAATGGCAATGAAATCTGAGTCTGAACAGTTCCAGATAAGTCTTTCTTAGCCTTTTCAGCAGCTTCTTTCAAACGCTGCATCGCCATCTTATCATTTCTTAAATCAATTCCGTTTTCTTTCTTGAATGTATCTACCATCCAATCAACGATCACGTTATCAAAGTCATCCCCACCTAAGTGAGTATCACCACTTGTAGATAATACTTCAAATGTTCCGTCAGCTAATTCCAAGATAGAAACATCGAATGTACCTCCACCTAAGTCATAAACAAGAACTTTCTGTTCTTTATCTGTCTTATCAATACCATAAGCCAATGCAGCAGCAGTTGGTTCATTGATAATACGTTCAACTTCCAAACCAGCAATCTTACCGGCATCTTTTGTAGCCTGACGCTGAGCATCGTTGAAGTATGCAGGAACAGTAATAACTGCTTTTGTTACAGGTTCTCCCAAATATGCTTCAGCATAAGATTTCAGATATTGAAGAATCATTGCACTGATTTCCTGTGGTGTATACTGTTTTCCTTCCAATGTTACTTTTTCATTTGTACCCATCAAACGTTTGATTGATGATACAGTATCTTTATTTGTAACAACCTGACGTTTTGCAGCATCCCCGACAATTCTTTCACCATTCTTATATGCAACAACTGATGGTGTTGTACGGTTACCTTCTGGGTTTGTGATTACCTTTGTTTCAGTGCCGTCCACAACAGCCACACATGAGTTTGTAGTACCTAAGTCAATTCCAATAATTTTAGACATATCTATTTCCTCCTTCATGTTATTCACTGACCTTTACAAGGGCAGGTCTTAAAATACGATCTTTTAACATATATCCTTTTTGAAGCACTTGGATTACTTTTCCGCTTTCCACACCTTCAACTGCTTCCTGCATGATGGCATGATGGAAATTCGGATCAAAATCTTTATCCAAAGCATCAATTTCTTCAATTCCTTCTTTCTTCAGAATGTCAACCAACTGCGTATGAATCATTTCAAATCCCTTCGCATAATTCTTAACCTCTTCGGATTCAGCAGGAACTGCCAGCGCTCTTTCCAAATTGTCCAACACTCCAAGAATATCATTTCCGAATCCCTGAAGCTTGTATTTATTCGACTTCTCAAATTCATTCTGAAGTCGGCGCTTTGTATTTTCTGTATCTGCGTAAGCCTTGAAATAAGCATTCTTGCTTACTTCTAATTCATGCTCTAATTCTTCAATTTTCTTTTTCAGCTGTTCTACTTCACTGACTTCAGTTTCTTTTTTTTCATCCTCCACTGCTTCAGCACAAATTTCTTCTACAGCTTCATCTTTTTTTGTTTTCTTATCACTCATCATTAAACATCTCCTCGATCCTTCGGCTCATATATTCCATCAAAGCAACAATTTCATTGTATGGCATACGTGTCGGTCCTACAACCATCAACTGGCCTTCTTCGCCATCGTTGATCTTAAACTTGCTAGCAACCACGCTGACATCATCACGATTCAGTACAGCTGAATTATCTTGTCCGATACGAACGAGCATTCGTTCATTATCGGCTGAGATCTTACGCCACAAGCTTGTATCTTCCAGTATATTCATCATCTGCTTCAATTTTTCAATATCGGCAAACTCTGGCTGATAAAGCATATTGCTTTTACCGGAGAAATAAAACTGATTGCTTGCGAACTTAACAAATGCACTGACAAAAGCTTCAAATAAAACCTCATGCCGAGCTACTTTAGCGGCCAATTCCGGTTCCAGTCGTTTCATTTCATCGACTACTTCATTGATCGGCAAACCTGTTAAACGATCATTCAATACATTACAGCAAGTTGTCAGATCATTCATTGAAACAGTTTCATTAAAATGGAAGACCTTATTCTCAGTATGCCCTGTATTGGTCACAAACAATGCCACCGCGCTTTTTTCATTGAGCGGGATCATCGAAATATGCTGCAGACGCTGATATCTTGAATCAGGCCCCAGCGCCAATGTGGTAAGATTCGTCATTTGTGATAGAATATCACAGCTCGCCTTGACAACCTCTTCCATACTTGCATGCCGCTGATCAAATACCTGCTGCAATGCACTGACTACATTCGGTTCCAAGTGTTTGACCATCAGATGATCCACATAATAACGATAGCCTAGTGACGAAGGAATTCGTCCACTGGAAGTATGTGTCTTTTCCAATAGTCCCATTTCTTCAAGTGCAGCCATCTCATTACGCAGCGTTGCAGAAGAACAGTTGAAATCAAGCAGCTCCTGCAATCGTTTACTGCCGACAGGTTCTGCTGTAGCGGTAAATTCATCAACAATTGCCTTGAACACTTTCGTTTGTCGTTCTGTCAATTCCATACCGCATGCTCCTTTCTAGCACTCTTACCTCATCACTGCTAACAGTATACCCCATCCCTTTAGCACTGTCAAGAATAAAGTGCTAAAATTTTCATTATTTTTTCATCTCACTAAAATAAAAAGATAAGAACCCACTAAATCAATTCTTATCCCTTCAAATACTAATAGTTTAATTCATATAATTATTCGGAGATTCCACACCTTCAACATATTCAAATACAAGAATGAATGATTATTAAAGAGTATCTAAAATAACTTGGGAAATCGAGGAGCTACATAATTTCTTGTGGCTCCTTCTTTTTTCGCTTTCCATTATG
>CALUVS010000052.1 GCA_944324265.1 uncultured Traorella sp. | reverse complement strand
AAATCAAATGACCAGAAGTTTTTGATGCATTTCTCGAACTTCTGGTCGCTTTGTCTCTTTTAACTTAATGACATTGGCCGATGGCTCTTTATTTTTTTCTGAAATGATACATACAGATCCCTGCAGCAATCGCTACATTTAAGCTTTCAAAATGACTCATTTCGATATAAAGCAATTCATCGGCCATTTTTAAGACAGATTCACTGACTCCTGCCCCTTCATTGCCGAAAATCAAAGCGACTGAATCACTGGCTTCAAAAGCACTGAGCGGCTTTGCATTTTTCAGTGCAGTTGCTATCAAAGGAATCTGATTTTTTCTGCACAGCTGCATAAAATCTGTCAGATTGCCGCGAATCACATTCATGTGAAACAATGCTCCCTGTGTAGAACGAATCAGTTTTTCATTATAAATATCCACACTTTTATTGGAAAAGATCACTGAATCAAAACCAAAGGAATAAGCTGTGCGAATCATTGTCCCGCCATTGCCCGGATCCTGCACATCATCCAAAAGCAATATTCTTTTGCCCAGATCACGATCGGTTTTTTTTATATGACAGACACCCATCATATTTGGCAAGGATACATTCATCTTCAGCTTATGCATCACTTCTTCGCTGACAGTCACAATTTCACCGTCAAAATCAAATGATGTTCCTTCCAGCAAGATCAAGGTATCCAATAGTTTGGCCTGAATTGCTTCTTCCACCAAATGACGATTTTCTACTAAAAAACATTGATCTTTTTCACGATATTTTTTCTCATGATATTTGGTCCATTGTTTAATGCGTGTATTGTTTGATGATGTAATAAGCATAGTATTCCTCCAGTATCTTTATCAATAATTATATGATATCCGCAAAAAAAGAAAAGAGTTTTTATACAAGGATATTCAATACAGAATAAAACATGCTATGATTATAAAATACAGGAGGATCTTATGTCTGATATTCTTATCCATCATGCCTATGAAAAAAATCTCAAAAATATATCCTTAAAATTACCTAAAAATAAATGTATTGCTGTGTGCGGTGTTTCCGGTTCAGGCAAATCCACTTTTGCGAAAGATGTTTTATTCAATGAATGCCAGCGCCAATATTTAGAAGCCATGGGCATGGAAGGCATCCGTAAACCAAAGGTCGAAAAAATTGAAAATGCCTCTGCCTCCATCTTCATTGGGCCTGCACCTTCTGCCAATAATATCCGTTCCACTGTCGGCACGCTCACCCATTTGACGACTGATCTGCGCTTGATTTTTGAAAAACTGCATGTACGCAGCTGTCCTTTTTGCCATCAAATGATTTCATCTGCCGAATGTCTGGAAAAAACAATCAAGAAAGGCAATGATTTTCATGTCCTGATGCAATGTCCGCATTGTCATCAATGGATGGATAAATTAACCCGTTCTTATTTTTCTGCGAATACACATGAAGGATGCTGTGAACATTGTTCCGGTTTAGGCACTGTCTGGGAAATTGACTGGAAGAGCGTTCTTGATGAAAACAAATCCATCAATGAAGGAGCCATTGCTTTTTGGCAGCACAAATACGGCGACTATCAAAAAGAATGCTTTGTTCATGCCTGTCAGGCTTATGATATTGAAATTGATTTGAATCTTCCGCTTTCTCAGCTCAGTGAAAAAGCCAGAACTTTGTTAGTCGAAGGCACTCATTCTGAAAAAACAAAAGCCTTATTCCCAAATAAACCTGTGCCGGACAGTTTAAAAAATGGGGCTTTTGAAGGAATCAAAGCCAATTTGATGCGGCGTTTATCTGAAAACAAAGGCGTCACTGCTTCCTTGAAAAACTATTTCATCCAGCAGATTTGTCCTGTCTGTCATGGACAGCGCCTCAATGAATACAGCCGCACCTGTACGGTACAAAATAAAACGCTGCCGGATATCACTCAGAAATCACTGAGTGAAATTCAATTGTGGCTGGAAGAGATCGAACATCATTTAAGTTTGAAAGAAAAGGCATTGATCCAAGACTATCTGCTTGATCTGCAAACCAAATTGTCCCGTATTCTGAAATTGGGCTTAGGGTATCTGACATTGGACAGAATTTCTTCTTCCCTGTCTGCCGGTGAAGCGCAGCGTCTGAAATTAGCCGCAGTGCTGGATTCATCCATGAGCGGCCTGATTTATATCTTGGATGAACCGACAGCCGGTCTGCATGGGGCAGATACAAAGCCTTTATTGGAGATCTTGCAGCAGCTAAGAGATCTGGGCAATACCGTATTGATCATTGAACATGATCCTTACATTCTGAAGCATGCGGACAGGATCTTGGAATTAGGACCGAAAGGCGGCGATCAGGGAGGCTTTCTGACTGCCTTCGGCACACTGGAGGAAGTCATGCATCAGCCTTCCTTTATGACCAAGGACTATTTGCTTTCTCAGTCCTTTCAGAATCAGGTGCGCTCTTTTGATCAATGCATTGAAATCAAAGAAGCCAATTGTCATAATCTTCATCATGTCTCTGTTTCAATTCCTAAGCAAGTGCTTGTCGGCATCAGCGGTGTTTCCGGTTCAGGCAAATCCACTTTGATCTTTGATGTATTGGAAAAACAAGCTCATGCCCAAATCAGCGGCTTGGAGGATTTTGATCAGATTGTTGCCATCGATCAAGCTTCTCTGACACGCATGAAGCGTTCCAATATTGCCACTTATTCTTCTCTTTACAATGAAATTCGCAAGCTTTTTGCCGCCCTTCCGGCAGCCAAAGAAAAAGGCTTCAATGAAAAGCATTTTTCTTTCAATACGCCATTAGGAAGATGTGAAACCTGTGAAGGATTGGGTGTCATTGAAAGCAATCTGCTTTTCTTTGAAAACTTGGAAATCGAATGTCCGACTTGTCATGGACATCAATTCAATGATGAAATTCTAAAGATTCTTTATAAAGGCAAATCTATTTCTGATGTGCTGAAAATGAGCATTGAAGAAGCTGGGTTATTTTTTGATGATCACAAGAAATTAAAGCAAAAGCTGCAGCTATGCATGGATGTCGGTCTGTCTTATCTTAAGCTGGGACAAACCTTGACCACCTTATCTAACGGCGAAGCGCAGCGTCTGAAGCTGGCCAGCCATCTGATGAACGGCAAAGGAAAAAATCTGTATTTGATCGATGAACCAACCAACGGTCTTCATCCCAAGGATATTGAACATTTTATGATCTTGTTTCATTCTTTAGTCAGCCAAGGACACAGTGTTATCGTCATCGAGCACAACGCTCAATTGCTTTCACAATGTGATTGGCTGATTGATTTGGGACCAAAGGGCGGACATGAAGGCGGTCAGATCATATTTGAAGGAACCCCTTGGGATATCATGCAGAAACCAAATAATGCCACAGGAAAATATTTAAAGGAACAATATCCTGTGTGATAAAATTTTTTAAGAAAAACTATTATTTTGATGCAATTCACTGCTATAATTATTTAGATAAGAGTGGAGGAAAACTATGAGTGAGAAATATCAGCGTTATTTTCGTCATCATATTTGGGAAAGAGGCGTAGACCTTTTTCATGAAGGGGCTGTTTTCAATTTAGAAAGAACCGGCAATACTTATACAGCGAATGTCAGCGGCAACTATGATGACTATTTTATTGAAATCGAGATGGATGCTAAAAACAAAATTTCTTATATGTCTTGTACTTGCCCTTATGCAGCCAAAGGCTATAACTGCAAGCATATGGCGGCTGTTCTTCTGGAAATTGAACATAATAGTCCTCAGTCTGACAGTCAGCAAGCAACTTGGCAGCAGGTATTTGAAAAATATGTAACCGATCATCATGTACATTACTTGTATGAAAGAAAGTTCCGCAATGAGCTTTCGATTATCATCACCCTGCTTCAAGCAGACAAAGATGCACCCAAAAACTTACAGACAGCTTTGGACATTCTTCAGGAATGCATGCAGCTAGTCGCCAATGAAAGTACTCTGCATTCACTGTGTGCCGAATTGATGACTCTTTTCCATATGCTGATCACATCACATCCTGATCTGCGGGAAACTTTATCCAATCAATTCTTTCAATTGTTCCTGCTTTACCCGCAATCCAATATTCTTGTATATCTTCTGCAATTTTTAGATGATCATCATTTATACCAAGAAAATCAGACAAGTCAATTATTAGAAAAATGCCATATTGCAGAAAATGAAAAAGCAGTTGAATATCTATTGATGCACAAAATCAAAGAAGATGCCCTGCCGCTGGAACAATTGGCTCAATATGCCAAATATGAAAGTCTTCAGCCATTGCTGGCAAAAAAATATCTTGAAAAGCAAGACTATGAGCATGCAGTGCCGCTCTTGCAGAAATTATCCAAAAGCACTTCTTTGCCTTATTCAATGAAAAACCAATATTTCAATCAATTAAATGATATTTATCTCAAGACAAAAAATATCAAAGAATATAAAAAAACACTGCAATTTGCCATTCAGCATAGCAGCAAAGAGGAAATCTATCACATCATTGATAATTATGCGCAAATGCTTGATGAAGAAAATTTAGCTAAAGAAATGGATTCTCTGCGAAATATCATCCTCAGAAATCGTTCTGTTAAAGAAGCATTGGACATTTTTGGCTATCTCAACGATGCTCCAGCGATATTTTCCATTCTTTTTCAAACCAATGATCTGCAGACCATCCTGCATTATGCCCAATTGCTTTATAACGATAACAAAGAAGATTATTTGATATTAGCTATCAACTGTATTTTTGATCGAGTTCATCCATATTATTTTCCAAAAACGAAAGAGTCATTGATTCTGCTTTTTCATTTATTTGATGTAACAGAAAATCGACAGGAAATGATTCTGAATGTTTTATGTAAATTAAGAGAGAAACCTTATGATGAAATAGAACAGCTGCAGGAATTGATTGATGAAGCGGAAGGAGAAATATTGTATGGCAATTCTTAAAAAACAAATCAAAGAAATCGCAGACAACCCTTATAACAGAAGAATCAATAATCTATCAGATCAATTTGACTTCATTGAAAATATTACTGTTACTCCTTTACTTCAAAAGCGTACAAAAATTCAGGCTACTTACAATATCTTTTCGCAGAAGCATGCGTGTGAAATAATTATAAACAATGGAATAATTGAAAAACATAGCTGTGACTGCCGATGGCATTCAAACAAATATTATTGCCCGCACATTTATGATTTGGTCATGTATGTTACAAATAATCGTCTTTGCAGCAAGTCTTATTCCTTTCATCAGGATATCGAACAAAAATTGAGTGATGAAAGAAATCAATATTCACAAAAACGCAAACAGCAGAAAAGAAGAAAATTGTTGGCAAAAGGCAATGAATTGCTTGATAAATTCAGACAGGATTATGCCGAACGCATCAACATTGAAATACGTGATCAGAAAATTGAAATTGAAGCTGTATTTAATGATGACTATGATGAGATGAAATTAACTTTTCGTATCGGGAATAAAAAGAAATATGTCATCAAAGATATTGCTGCCTTTATCGAAAGATTGGATAATGAATCAGATTATAACTATGGCAAAGAGCTGACATTGAAGCATAAGACTGAATATTTTGATGATTTTGCTTTGGCTCAGATTCAATTCATGCGCTTATATATGAAACAGCCTGAAATTGTGTATGGTTATTATGAAAAAAAAGAATTGCCGTTAAATATTAAAAACTTAGATGAATTTGCGAAATTGTATGAAAATAACGGCGGTAAAAACTTTGATGTGCTTTTAGCGGAAGAAAAACCCATGATCAAAATTGAAAAAGATGAAGAAATATTTACTTTATCTTTTCCGGACGGAAATCTTTATACTTTCGGCAAAAAACATATTTATCAGATTTACAGAAGAAATGATTTCAGACGTTTTTATAAATATCCATTGGATGAAAGCGGAAAATGCGCTGCTTTCTTAGAAGAATTACGAAAACAGCCGATTGTCTTTGAGAATAAAGACTTCATGCATTTTTATAAATATGTTCTCTCTGATATTCTGCCTTATATCGAAATAGAAGGGTTGGAAGAATGGCAGGAGGAACTTTATGATGAAATTAGCTGTTATGGTGAAATCAATGAAGACGGAAACATGATCCTCACATTGAAATACGGCAATAACGGCAAAGAAAGAGCCGGGTTCGATCCTCAATCTGTGACATCATTCAAACAAGATTTATGTGAAGCTTATATTCGTCAATATGCTTCTTATATTGATGAAGAAAAACATGAAGCTGTTTTTAATGAAGAAGATGATAAAACATTAGAATTTATTCAGATAGGTTTTCCTTATTTAAGCAAATATTGTACTGTATATGTCAGTGATGAATTAAAAGCAATTTCTGATAAGCGCAAGTATTCTTTCAGTGTCGGTGTTCGTATGAACAATAATTTATTGGAAATTGATCTGGATTCTGTTCAGATTCCGAAAGATGAATTAAAAGATGTATTAAAGGCCTACCGCAAAAGAAAGAAATTCTTCCGTTTGAAAAATGGTGAATTGCTTTTATTGGACAGTGAAGAGTTAAAAGAATTGGATGAGTTCATGCAAGATCATCATATTGATGAAGAAGATCTGAACAAAGGGCGAGCCATTGTGGAGTCTTATCGTATGTTTGGTCTGAATGCCGCATCAGAAAAAACTAAAAATATTACAATTCAGTGCGATAATAAAATCAAGCAAAGAATTGACCGCTTTGAACAAGTGACAAGCAAAGATTATCCGGTATTGCCGCAATATGAAAATATCTTAAGAGATTATCAAAAAGAAGGGATAGCTTGGTTATCCTTGCTGCATGAGATGAATTTCAATGGGATATTGGCGGATGATATGGGGCTTGGAAAAACACTTCAGGTCATTGCCTTTTTGGATGGGCTGCAGGATAAGAAAACAAGTTTGGTTGTCTGCCCTTCTTCTTTGATCTACAACTGGGAAAATGAAGTGCATAAATTCTCTCAGACATTGAAAGCTGCCTGCATAACCGGCAATCAGAAAATGCGTGAGGAAAAAATAGCTCAATGGAATGAGTATGATCTGCTCATTACCTCTTATGATTACATGCGCAGAGATATTGAACTGTATCAAGAAACTCAATTCAATTATGTTATTTTGGATGAAGCACAATATATCAAAAATCAGAAAACAAAAAATGCTATTTCTGTCAAAAAACTGCATTGTGATCATCGTTTAGCATTGAGCGGTACGCCGATTGAAAACTCATTGGCTGAATTATGGTCTATCTTTGATTTTTTGATGCCGGATTATTTATTTAACTATCATTATTTTCAATCCCATTATGAAAGTGAAATTGTTCGAAATCAAAATGAAGAGAAACAGCAGGATCTTCGTAAATTAGTTTCTCCATTTATTTTGAGAAGAAACAAAAAAGATGTTCTGAAGGAACTGCCGGATAAGATTGAACGAGTGCAGCTGATTGATTTCAATGAAGAAGAAAGCAAGCTGTATTTGGCAAATTTAGCGAATGTCAACAAAGAATTGCAAATGATCAGCGGATTGGAAGCCCAAGATAAATTTGCCATCTTGGCTATGCTGACACGATTAAGACAGTTATGCTGTGAACCAAGAGCCTTGTATGAAAATATTACTGAGCCTTCCAGCAAGTTGACCGCCTGCATGGAATTGATTGAAACATTAAAAGAAAATCATCAGAAATGTCTGTTGTTTTCCAGCTTTACAACAATGCTGGATTTCATCGCTGAACAATTGCAGAAAGCCGGTATTTCTTATTACATGCTGACAGGCAAAACAAATAAAGAAGAACGGCAGCGATTGGTCAATGCTTTCCAGCAGGATGATACAACGGTATTCTTAATTTCATTGAAGGCCGGCGGTACAGGTTTGAATCTGACTGCAGCCGAAGCTGTGATTCATTATGACCCATGGTGGAATCAATCGGCTCAGAATCAGGCAACCGATCGTGCTTATCGTATTGGCCAAAATAAAAATGTTCAAGTATTTGAGCTTGTCATGAAAAACAGCATTGAAGAAAAAATTCAGAAAATGAAAGAACGCAAGAAAGAATTGGCAGATGCCATTATTGAAAACAATGAAGCTTTCTTAAAGAATATGAGCCAAGAAGAATTGCTGGAATTGTTTACGATGGATTAATTGCAAAAATGCACCTTGAGATCACTTAGATCAAAGAGGTGCATTTTTTCATTCGTTAATCAATTACTGTCGGTGTACGGCCGATTCCTACTACCATGCTTACAATCTTACGCCAAGAAGCACAGCCGCAAATACCATCAACCGCCAAGGAATTATTGCGCTGATATTCTCGTAAGGCGTTGTACGTATGCGTACCGAATATACCATCCAGGTATTTGGTGCTGTACCCCAAAGCATTCAAAGCATCCTGCAGAATCAAGACATAGGTAGAAGTACTGCCCATTCTTACTGTCGGATATCCGGATGTGCCTCCGCACGCAGGTGTCAGATATCGGCGGTCAAAATGCACCCACGTAGGTGTCATCGACAGCGGTTCCACATATCCCCAAACACCTAAATTGCTTGCGACACGATGAATTTGATTTCGCTGAGACTGCGATAATCGCTGCCCTACGTCAAAAGCCACACCTGCATAATGCTGCGATTGCTGACCATGTCCGCCTTCCCAGATACGTTTAAAAGCATAGCCTACCGGTATTCCGGAACCATATGTTCTTCTTGTTGCATTCCATGCTTCCATAGCTCTTGTGGTTGTCCATAATACACTGGAGCGTGAAGAGCCTCGAAACTCTCTGACTAATAATGTTCGGGCAAAAGAATAAGGCATTGGATCTTCTTCATTGCGGTCAAATGTCAGCATTCGGTTATCGTATTGATCATATACAAATATTTTTGTCATAAAAAACCTCCTAAGCCATGATATGCAGCGAATATTTTTTTGCTTAGGGTATGAACCTATTTCGGGCAAACACATAGAATGATGTGAAAGGAGAACATGAAATGGAAAAAGTGTATATGAATGTTGACAACAAAATGAATACGAATCGAGGTCACTGGAGTGACAATGATATCTCCCCATATGACTTAAAAGAAATGACACCTGTACAAGCAAAAGCAGATACAAGAAACAATTATCGCTCTTATGATACGTATATCCCGCAGGAGGATGAAATGGACATGCGAGCTGTAAGACAAAATTTTGATGATTATGAAGATGAATTTGATGATTACGAGGAAGAAGACATGTATTTCAACAATAATGTGAATTGCGGCTGCGGCAATCATTGCTCAAATAATGGCAATGGGAATGGCGGCGGTAATGGTAACGGAAATGGCAGTGGCAACGGTAACGGAAATGGTAATGGCAACGGCAATGGAAACGGAAACGGGAATGGTAATGGTAACGGAAATGGCAGCGGAAACGGCAACGGCCATGATGATTGTCCAATAAAAAGTGTCGTATTTGAAAAAAACACTGTTATTGAAGAAGAAAATCCGCGCAAAACAACAACAATTTGGGTAAGGATTACAAAAAATTACTAGTTAGAATTTTCCATTCATATTATTAAAAAAACAGACATCCGATTGTGTCAATCACATCCAATGTCTGTTTTATCTATTTTTATTAATTTTTATACAATCATATGAAAAATAGTACACAGTTCAAGGTGTACTATTTTACCATTTGTGAATTATTTATGTTTACATTATTATCATTGATATATTTCCCTATCATAAAGTAATCGTAGCTGTAATTAATTTGTTCATTAGATTTCTTACAACCTTTTACATATTGCTTAAATTATTGTTTTAACTCTCTTAAAAATCTAAATTCTCACCATTGCTTGCAATGACTTTTTGATACCAATAAAATGAATCTTTGCGATATCGATCACAGCTTCCATTTCCTTCATCATCCAAATCAACATAAATCATGCCATATCTTTTTCTCATTTCACCGGTTGAAGCACTGACCAAATCAATGCATCCCCATGGTGTATAAGCAATTAAATTCACTCCATCTTCAATTGCTTCTGCCATAGCTTCAACATGAGCCTTTAAATAAGCAATGCGATAATCATCATGAATTGTTCCATCTTCATTGAGATGATCGATCGCTCCCAGTCCGTTTTCCACAACCATGATCGGAACTTGATAGCGATCATAGATTTCATTCAAGCTATACCGCAAGCCATCTGGATCCATGCCCCATCCCCAATCTGAATATTGGATATATTCATTGAAATAACCTAGAGATAAGTTGCCGCCGCCATCTTTTTTCGCATCTTTATGCGTTGTATGACAACTGGTGGAATAATAACTGTAAGTAAAGAAATCAACTTTTCCAGCGAATAAAACTTCTTTATCTTTGTCAAAAAATGATTCCTCAATCCCCAATCTTTTCCATGTCTTTTTTGCAAAACTTGGATAATAGCCTCTGACCATGACATCGCCAGCATAATAGAAATAATCCTGCATTCTCTGTTGCGTAGCAATCACATCTTTCGGATCACAAGTTAACGGATAATTGAACAAACCTGCAATCATGCAGCCCATTTGAAACTGCGGATAATGTTCATGAGCATACTGAACAACTTTTGCACTCGCTACAAATTTATGATGCAGCGCTTGATAAGCAGAAGCTTCCGTATCTTTTGGCAAATTCGGAACAAAATTGGCAATCATGGTCGCACTGTTGATTTCATTGAATGTCAGCCAGTATTTCACATCATTTTTATATTCTTCAAAAATAGTATGACAATATTTTTCATACAGCTCAATTACCTCAGGATTGTTCCAGCCGCCCAATTTCTGTTCAATATACAATGGATCATCATAGTGAGAAATAGTCACTAAAGGTTCAATGTTATATTTATGCAGTTCCTGAAATACATCGTGGTAAAATTGAAGTCCTTGCTGGTTTGGTTCCTCTTCAATTCCTTTGGGATAAATTCGAGGCCAAGCAATTGACATACGAAACATCTTAAAACCCATTTCCGCAAATAAAGCAATATCTTCTTTATAGCGGTGATAAAAATCACTGCCTTTATGATTTGGATAATAATAGCCATCCACTACCGCTAATTCAGCCCCTTCCGGCAATCTTCCGCCAAACTGAGAATAAGCACCCGCAGTTCCATCTTTTCGGATATAAGTTTTCATTCGCGGAGAATCTTTGGTTGCCCCTGTGGTCACATCACTGGCAGATAATCCTCGTCCTCCTTCATTCCACCCGCCTTCATATTGATTGGCAGCTGTGGCTCCTCCCCAATAAAAATTATTTGGAAATCTACTCATGATCGGCCTCCTATAAAATGGTCAAAATATCGTCATCGTGATTGTGATGATTGTGGTCAAGTTCTACAACATCCAAGTATTTGGAAGTATTGGTAACGATCACTGGAATTTCAGTAGAAAATCCTTCTTTTTCAATCGCTTCTTTATCAAATGTCACACATAGCTGCCCTTTTTCTACGTGATCGCCCTGTGAAACTTTCGCTTCAAAATATTTTCCTTTTAAGTTCACTGTATTGATACCGATATGAATTAATATTTCTGCCCCATCATCACTTGTAATACCAATCGCATGTTTTGTCGGAAACAGTGTAGTAACTGTACCGGTTACAGGTGCATATACATTCCCATTATCAGGCAGAATCACACAACCCTTGCCTAATGTTTCTGCAGAAAATACTTCATCGCTGCATTCACTCATTGCTTTGACTGTTCCATCAACTGGTGAGCCAATGATAATATTCTTATTTTCAACTGTTGAATTTGGTGTAACAGGATCATTTTCAGGTTTATAGATCATCATTGAAATTGCAAATGTAACGACAAATGGTACAATGACGGCAATTGGAATCTGAAGAAAATTTGGTGCTTCAGGATTTAAAAAGCTCAATGTACCAATGATACCCATACCTGCATAAGTATACATTTTCAATCCCATCAAACCATTGACTAAACCGCTGGCAGCACCGCCGATGCATGTAGCTACAAGCATTGATTTACGAGGAATGATGATGCCATACATTGCTGGTTCAGTAACGCCTAAAAATGCAGAAACTAAAGCTGAGTAACTCTGACTCTTAGTTTCCATATTTTTATTTTTCAAAGCCACAGCTAATAATGATCCGCATACAGCGAAGCATGCACAGGAAGACATCGCCAGCATAGAACTCGGATTCCCGGCCAATAAATCATAGAAGGCAAACATTGTAGGAATACCGTGGATGCCAAACATAACAAGAATCTGCCAAATACCTCCCATGAATGCACCGCCTAAAATTGGTGATACTTCGAAAATGAAATTCAATACATAGTTGATACCTACACTGACTAAATTTGCCGCTGGTCCAATAACGATGAATGTCAATGGGAAAATTGTCAGCAAGGTAATCGTTGGTGTTAAAAATCCGCTTACTACTTTCGGAATATGTCTGTTTAAAAATTTATATAAAGGAATTGCAGGAATCAGACCGAATAATACCGGCAAGAAAGTAGAAGTATAAGTCGCTGAAATCGTGTGTCCAAAGAAATCCAGTTCTACTCCTTGAATGCCCGGATAAGTCAATGCAGCTCCAAACAATAATCCAAAGAATGGATCAATATCAAACTTTTTCGCTACGTTAAAGCCCAATACCAAAGGCAATGAATAGAATAAACAGTCACCGGCTGCATTCATCAGCGCATAAACGCCTGATGTTGATGGAACACCCATCATAGCTACAATGACCAACAATCCCTTAATGATACCGCAGGCACATAAGAGATTTAAAGTCGGCCCCATACCGGCCATAATGACCCCTAAACAGAAATCAAGCAAAGATTTTTTCTCCTGCTGAGATTCTTTCTGTTTATTGCCATCCAAACCTAATTGTGCACATACTTCATCATATACTTCAGTTACGTGTTCACCGATAACCACCATGTATTGTCCGGCTGCTTTCACAACGCTGATTACTCCATCCATATTTTTGAGAATATCGTCATTGGCAATACTTTCATCTTTTAGATTGAAACGCAAACGAGTGACACAATGTCTTAAATCTTTGATGTTTTCCTTTCCGCCAACATTTTTAATAATGTTTTGTGCTAAATTTGTATACTTACCCATAGAAATTTTTCCTCCTTTTCAAATATGTATTCTATGTTTGAAACGAAGGTTAAGCCAACTTAATGTTACCATCCTTATAAGTATATATTTTATTCAATGTGAGCTTTCTTTTTTCCCTCCTATCTATTTCATAATTCCTTTGCTCACTACTGAATGAATATGAATTGTTAAATACATTTTTTCTTCATCTGAAATCTGATAATTTGATTTCTCCCGTAAATGACTTTCAATTTTTTTCGTGCATTTATAAGCACTTGCATATTTATCAAAAATAATTTTTGCTAGTTCACTGTTGTTATCATCAGTATTTTCTTCTCCTCTCAGCACTCTTCTGGCAAAATACTTCAAGTGAGTCAAAAAGCGATAATAATAACCTGAGTTTTCATCAAATTCAATACCAAAAAATAAGCGAACAATTCGAATGGTATCTTGAATGATCTTGGTTACTTTCATTGTTTCTTCCATGGAAGAATTATCTGTTTCTGCATTGACAATATGCATGGCGATATAAGCAGCTTCATCATTTGGAAGCTCAACATGAAATGTCTTTTCAACCATTTCTTTTGCTAAAAGACCAATCTCATATTCTTTTTCATAAAATCGCTGAATTTCCCAAATCAAACCATTGGATATCAAAATATTTTCTCTGTAGCGGCGCATCGTTTCATAGATATGATCTGCCAAAGAAATCACCAGACTGCCGCTTAATTGAGTTCCCATTGTAACTTCTACCATTTTCACTATATCATTGGATAGACATACATATTCCAATGGAATATCTGTCAGCAATTGTTCCAATTGCCTTGACAGATTGCTGTCGGGCATCAATACAAAGGTTTGATTGATCAATGATTCATCAATTTCTTCTCCGGATTTCTTTTTATAGGCAATGCCTTTTCCGCAAACGATTTGTTCATTGCCGTTTTCATTCATTATTACAACTGCATTATTGGTCAGTATACGATTAATTTTCATAGTGCTCCTCCTTTAATGCTTCGTTTATGATCTGAATACATGCAAGTGTATCTTTCATATATTTATCACAAGCTTTTTTATCTTTATCTCTGAATATTTGTTCTAAATGAATCCATTCACTCATGATTTTTTCTTTTGAATCAAAAGCAATAATTTCTTCTTCTTGATTGTTTAGTTTCAATTTAACTTCACCTGGAAACATGACAGAAGAATTGGAATGCAGATATCCGTTTTCCCCCTGAATTGTAAAATAAGAAGGTGCATTCGTATTTTTCGATAATACGATATTGGCAATAAGATCTTCATAGGTTAAAGTGAGTACGCCAGAGAGATCTACGCCGTTATAGCCTTTTTGAGAATGATAGGAAACAGCAGCAGGTTCATGGAATAAACCTACAATGAAATGAAGACAGTAAATGCCAAAGTCATACAAAGCTCCTCCATTGCATTTAGGATCAAACACAGGCATTACATTTCCCTTCAGATATTCCTCGTATCTTCGGGAATAATGACAAAGACTTGTCGAAACGAGGTGAATTTTGCCAAGGCGAGGCAAATTTTCTTGGATGATCTTGTAATTATCGGTTAAGACACTTCTTGATAATTCATAAAGCAAACAGTTCTTTTCATTAGCCAATTGATATAATTCAAGTGCTTGTTCATAGGCTGCCGTAAATGGCTTCTCACAAATGACATGCTTGCCCTTCAATAAAGCTTTTTTGGCATAGTCATAATGATAATTGTTGATGACTGCAATATAGACCGTATCAAAACTTGTATCCGATAAAAATTCATCCATATCCGTATATAATGATGCAATTTGATACTGTTCTGCTAGTTTTTTCCCTCTTGCTATGCTGGCTGGCCGACAAAACAATGCTTTGCATTCATATGAATTCAGCTTTTCAAAAAGCATCAGCATAGAAGAAACAATATCACCGGAACCCATAATACCTATTTTCATTTCAAGTACCTCCAAAATGCATAAAAACCCGTCCAAAAAACAAAATGTCTTTTAAACGGGTTAAGCTTGTATAAACAATTACCATCCCTTACAAAGGGATTTTATCATAAGTCAAATGAAAATGCAAGGGGTTACATTTATAGAACACGATAAAATGTACATATATTTCACGTAATTCCATTTTTATGAATTCCCGTTTAATTACGTTTCTTTTCGTATTATAAAAGTAGGAAGAAAAGAACCTGGTACTATGTCAAGAAAATGGACACATTTAATTGAGATTTTTGTTAACTTCAAAAGCCTTCTCAAAATTGTTTGGA
>CALUVS010000051.1 GCA_944324265.1 uncultured Traorella sp. | reverse complement strand
TGGTGGAATTATCGAGAAATCTCTGAATTACTTCAAAATGATTTACAGATAATTATCCCAATACTAGACGGACACACAGGCAGCGATAAAGATTTTACTTCAATCGAAGATAATGCAACCGAAATCATTTCTTTCATCGATAGGAATTTTAGTGGCTCGGTATTATTGATTGGTGGGTTATCTCTTGGCGGACAAATACTACTTGAAATGTTATCTCGGCGAAAAAACATCTGTCGTTATGCAATTGTAGAAAGCGCATCAGTTATTCCATCTAAACTAACTTATTCTCTGATAAGGCCAATATTTGGAATGTGTTATGGACTGATCAAACAAAAGTGGTTTTCTAAATTACAATTTCGTTCGCTTCGAATAAAACCAGAACTGTTCGATGACTATTATCAAGATACTTGTGGTATCACAAAACAAAATATGATTGCTTTCTTACAAGAAAGTTCTATGTATTCTATGAAAAAAACTCTTGGTGAGTGTACAGCGAAGGTTCATCTGTTTGTTGGAGAGCGGGAAAATAAACGTATCTTATTTTCTGCAAAAAAGATCAGAGAAGTGATCAAAAATTGTGATTTACACATACTCCCGTCTATGTATCACGGTGAATTTTCTATTAACCAGGCTGATCGTTATGCAAAAGAGTTATATGACATTATAAAATTGCATTGATTTTCTGGTTTTCGACTAAGTTGTGGTTAAAACAGTACTTTCAAGAAAGAATTATTTAGTACCCTAATGAAAGCTACTAGCCAAAAATATGATAGGCAAAATAAGATATAGATAATATAGATGAAACAAGCCAAAATAGATATCATTTAGATAATAAATATGAGAAATGATAATACAAATAAGGAATATCTATACGGAATGAAATGAATCATCATATTTACAAAAAGGGGATTATATGAAAAAAATAATAATACTATGCTTATGCTTGTTTATAACAGGCTGCAGTGCAGAACAAAAAGAAGATGTGAAGTTATCGAATGCGGATGTTCCATCGGCAGAGGCATATTCATGGACATCTCTGAATGCACAAGAATATTATCCGCTGCGGTTAGAGGCATTAAGAGAAGGAAAGTTTGAAAAGGTGAGAATTGTTCATGATTTTAATAGCGGAATACCGGGAGAAGAATTGATCATAACTGATTCAAGTGAGTTGGAGAAATTAGAAGAATATTTCAATCAATTAACTTGGACAAATGAAATCGGTTCAATTGGTCCAAGTCATTCTTTAGCTGAGTTTGAAATACATGTGAAAGACAAAGGAATCATATATTTGCGTTTTGCAGAAGATGCATTATGTGACGGACAAACACGTTATTTATTGGATACAGCAATTCCTTTGGATTCGTTGATTCATGATTTAAATGGTACTATTCAAAAAGGAATTAACCCTTCGGTCATAAGTCCTTTTAACGAGCATGAGAGTTATGCAGATACAATACTATTAGATTTAAGTCAAATAACAATTAATACTGATCAACAATCATATCTGCAATTTACTTATGATATATGGAACAGTACCAATGATTCACTGAAATATCCGCTGAGGATTTTCAATTATATTCATGAAGACTTTACGAATTATACGGATATTCAAGATCAGAGATTGCTTATTTCCGGCTTGATTCAGCAAAGTGAGCGATATGATTGTTATAATACGGAACCCGGATATTGTATTCATGAAGAAAGTCAGGATATTACGGCGTTTCCAGGTCTCAGCAATTATTCATCAATGGTGTCATTTGTAGTTCCTTATGGTGCAGTTTTGAATACAGGGAAAAGATTATTTGGTGAAGATTTTGTATTGCCGAATCTCAATGATGGTGCACTTGCAGATAAGAATTATCTAACATATGAGTGGCTTGATGATCAGCAATTGTTTATGTATCGTGTTCCTTCTGAAGCATTGTTTTGGAGAGGCAGCCAGATAGTCATTTTAGAGCAGGAAGAAAATGAAAATGAATTATATATTAAATTTGTCAAAGCTTATTTGAAGAATTCAATAATTGGAACTTATCTGATTGGCTATGACAATTATCAAGTATCAGCAGATAACATCGATACAATCGCAGAACATCAAGATCACTTTGAACAATGGGAGGCTATTTTAAAGAAAACAGATACAGGCTATCAGGTTTTAAGCGGGAAATGTCTGAATCCATATGAAACTTCTTATGAAGCAGATCCAACAAAACCGGTAGTTTATCGAGATGAAGAAAACGATGTTCAAGTGAATTTATCTAGTGTGGATGCGCTTCATTTTAATCGTTGGGTAAAGAATCAAGAGAATGTAACGTATAAAGAAAATATTCATGAGAATCTATTGACTGTTTATGTTAATGGAGAAGACCAATTTGCTGTTGTATTTGATTTAGCCACCAATAAAGCTTTATCGCCGATGGAAGTAAAAGAATACCTGCAGATTGACGAAGAAAAATTAAGTGCAGCGTATCAAGCCATTCCGGATGTGAATTATTACAATCCGCTTGATAATTACTTCAATCCATTATTTAATCTGCAGGCTACCAACTTATTTATAGATAGCCATGGAAATCCAGCTATGATTCAAAATAATCAAGTCTATTTATTTACATGGGAGGAAGTGCGATGAAGAAAATACTTTTATGTTGTTTACTTCTTATCAGCGGATGTGCACAAGGAACAGCTGAAAACAATCAAATAGTTGGATACGCGGAATATTGTATTGATGAAGAATGTACAGAAAAAAGACAAATTCAGTTGGAAGAAGAGCATAAAGAAATACTGGATGCTTATTTTGAAGGACCTTACCATGAATATTATTTATACACTAAAGAAGAGTCTGCTCGTGTTGTTTTTATCGATTCACAGACGAATAGCAGAATGACATATGTAGAATATCGCCATACAAATAGTTATGACGATGATGTCGTAGTAGATGCTTTTGGACAATATCATTGTTATGACACGCCTTTAACAGACATACTGAAAAGTCTTGATGCAGAAGAAATAGAAGAATATGTTTATTTAAATCCACATATGCCAATGAATTATTCAATGATATCTTATTTTCAAGCAAATAAGACTGATCCTCTTTATTTGACTTTTTGTGTAAATGAAGAGGATTTCAGAAATGATAAGCAGGTATTAGCAGGACTTGCGGAAATGGCAGCTTCACAAATGGATATTAGTTTCTATTCTTCACAGGAAGTATGGGAGAATCAAGTTCTTGATAAGGCTTGCCGCATTGATGTAAGCGAGGTAGAAGCCTTTGCCGATACATTGATCAATGATTTTCATTGGCCGGAGTTAGAAACGTGTTTTTTAGGTTCTACATTATATTATGATGTATATTATGATAATGAAAATAAAGAAATTATCATGAAGGAAAAAAATCGTGATTTCATTATTTATACGTATCAATGGTTAATTCCTTTATCCAAAAATAAAGATGTTTTGACACTCGCTCGTGTACCAGTGCTGTTCATTCCTTCATTAGGTAATATACCTGAAACAAAACAGGTAGTATTGCCCGATGGAACAAAATTGGAAAAAGGATATGATGATCAAACATTTGATATGATCTATGACAGATCAAATCAATTGGATTTATTTGAAGTTACTTTACAAAATGATAAAATCAGTACAATCAAACAAATCAATCAGGCAGAAATTAATGTTCACCCTATTTCAATAGATCAGTTTGCTTTGCATGAAAATGGAGATATTCAAATCTATTCTTTAGAAAATAAAAGCATATCTGCATGGGTATATAACCATCAAATCCAAGCAATCTGCAGAGGTATGCAGGGAAATATTCTTACGAGCTTTTCATCCAATCTGTCAGAAAATGATTCTCTTATTCTAGTAAACCTTTCTTATGATAAAAATTATTTCAGAGATGAATACACTTGGATCTTTGATAAACAAGAGGGAAGATTGATTGATATCGGTACATTGAATGAGAAATATTTTGACGGAAAAATGAATGAAATAGCCTTGAAACAGATCAATGAAAAAATGCCGGTATGTTCAGTCAACTATGATGAAAATAGAGAGATTGAACAGTGCGCTGTACCTGTGTATTTTGCCGAAGAAGGCAATGAAGATATTTATGATCAAAGTGCTTATCCGTTCTATTTCAACGAACAAAATGAACTTTGTATTGACATAAATATCAGAAGCTACGGCAGTTATTCGGATACAATGACATTGCGTTTTGAGATGTAAAATCCCATCATTAAGTAATGTTATTAAAAATAAATATTTTTAGTCCCAATGTCTCATTTTGTGTTACAATATAAATAGGAGATTATATATGTATGTTAATATATAGTTTCAACTATCTTGGGAAAGCAGAGTTAATTGCTAGACCTCAATTACAATCCCCCTCACTCTCTGCTTTCTATTGCTAAATGGACATAGTTACCTCCCTTTCAGCTATGTCCATATCATTTTATAATAGAAAGAAGGTATCCTTGCGGATACTTTTTTCTTTATAGCAGCGAATTATTGAATGAATACTGTTTTTATTGATACGAATCGATATAAATTATTGCTTTTCATATACTTTCATTCTATAATTAATTGTATAAAAAAGTACACTTTTATAGATAGATTGCATGTGAACTAATTCTTTACTAAAATGACTCTTTTATTATAATTTTTTAACAAAAAAGCAGAAATTTTTAAAATTCATAAAAGTGTACATTTGTGAATATGGCGGGAATTGAAGATTATATGAATATATCAGAAGCATTTATGAAAGGGAGGAGAAAACATGAATCAAATTGTATTCAATAATGTGCAGAAAAAATATGATAAGAAGATAGTCTTTGATGATATGAATTTAAATATTGATTTAAATGGGGAGATTATTTCACTTCTTGGACCGAATGGTGCAGGGAAAACAACTTTATTAAAGATGATTGCAGGTATTTTGTTTTGCAATCAAGGGGAAATAGCTTATTATGACAATGTTTCATCGAAGAAAATTGAAGGTGAAAAATATATAAAATGGGCCAATGAAAATGTAGCTTATTTATCACCAAGCGAAAGATATCTGTCATATAAAAATACGGCAAGAGATAATATTTTGTATTATTCTTTCTTAAAAGGAATTCCCAAAAAGAAAGTTATAGAGAATATGGATGAGTTCTGCAGCATGCTGAATTGTTCGCATTTATTGGATCAAAGAATTGAAGAGCTTTCTACCGGTCAGAAGAAAATAGTAAAGATAATCTCAATATTCTGCACAGATCTTCCGGTGCTTTTGCTGGATGAGCCAACATTGGGTTTGGATGTTGATGCGAAGGAGAATCTATTAGAATGTATCCAGACACTTGTCAATAATACGAATTGCAGTGTTATTATTTCCAGTCATGATCTTGATTTTGTTTCAAAAATTACTTATAAGCATATATTTATATTCGAGGGAAAGATAAGAGAAATTATTGATAATAAGATTGAGTATAATGAACTGCTGGAAAAGTACAAGGAAATAAAGGAGGATGCAAGATGACAGAGAAATATATGCAATTGATTTGGCAAGAAACAAAAATGACATTTCGATCTATTTGGCGTTATAAAGTAAGTATGATCAGTGACCTGCTGATTCTTGTCGGGACATTCATCTTAGCATATTTCTTTAAGAATAATTCTGCATTGATGAATGCTTATCAAGTGAATCAAGATCAATCCAATTATTTATTTTTTATTGGTTATGTGTTCTGGCAGTTTGGTTCTTTATCTTTGGGTTACAGTACTTCCATGATTGCAGGAAATTCAAAAAACGGATTGTTAGAATTGCAGGCACAAGGCTTTTTGTCGATGTCAGCTTTATATTTTTTAAAGCTATTGATCAGTATAGTTTCAGATTTTTTGATTCTGATTACTATCACTGTATTTATGTTTTTCTCTATTGATTTTAGTGCCAGAGAATTTATGTATATCATTTATGCGATTTTATGGAGCTTTCCAAGCATCATGGGGATGTATGGCATTGGGCTTATTCTTTCTGCTATCTCTTTAAGAGAAAAGAGTGTGGGACAATTTATCATTATTGTTCAGACCTTGCTATTGTTTATCACAAACGTATTCAGTCCAGTGTCCAATTCATTCATGTATTTGGTTCCGTATACTGGCGGGATTGAAATCTTAAGAAGTTTATATTTAGGAAATGGATTCAATGTTTTATTGGTCATTGCATATTTGGCTATCAATCTGATGTGGATCATGATTGGAACTGTCGTATTCAATAAAGCCGTATTAAGAGAAAGAAAGTATGGAAGCTTTGATACATATTAAGAGCTTGTTATTTCAATAAACACAAAAAAAGAACTCATTGCGAGTTCTTTTTCGTTGTATTGAATTACTGATTATTCAGCTGTAACTGGAGTTAAACCTGTGAAACTGTAAGTAGCATCAATTGTTAATTCAGCTGTGTTAGTTGTCCATTCAGCGTAAGCAGAATCAGTAAGCTGAGCCATACCGCCTACGTTGTAGATCTTGCTCATATCGTAGCCGTTAGCTTCCAATAATTGCATCATCTGAGCAACACGTCCGCCGCTCTGGCACATTAAGAATACAGTTTTGTCTTTTGGAATGAATGCTTCCAATAAATCTACAGATTCTTCATAAGCAGCAACTGGTTCAGTTGTTGTTCCGCCGAATAACTGAGGATTTCCTTCAGTACCAGCATTTTCATTGAAGATAACTGCGAAATAAGGAACTACTTCGAAGTTACGTAAGTGAGTCTTAGCGTAGTCAGCGTAGTCACGTAAGTCGATGTAAACAACATCGTCTCTTCCTAAGTATTCATATAAGTTGTCAGCACCGATTGATGAACAAGCAGTTGTATAAACATCTTCAGTACATGCAGTTTCTTCTGCATCTTCACTTGGTTTGTAAGTTTTAGTAGTGTCACGTGGAGCTGGAAGTTCAGCAGCAGTGTTTTCTGCAGGAGTTTCAGTTCCTTGTTCTTCAGTAGTTGGTTCTTCAGGAGTTTCTTCAGTAGTTGCTGGAGTAGAGCATCCTGCCAACATAAATACAGCTAAAGCTGATAAAAGTAATTTTTTCATTTTGAATTTCCTTCTTTCTTAAAAAACAATTCTACAGATTATTCAGCATTAGTAAAATATTCATCTGTAGCGTGGTATTTGAACAATGCATTTAACATACGGATAACGTTGTTTGTAGAAACGCTTGATCCTGAGAATGTATCAAGAGTTAATCCTTCACGTCCTTCACCAGCAGCATAATCAGCTGGATCGATATCTTCAACTACACTTAAAGTAGAGATGTAAGCATAGTCTTTGTCAATGAAGAATGGGAAGTATTGTTCCTTGAACATTTCATAAGTTGCTCCTGCTGGAGTAGGGTTTGAATCACCCCAGAAACCTGCAGTGTAGTGTCCTTCAGGACCATCTGTGTCGAATGACAATGTTCTGATCTGGGCATCATTGATGTCGTGACTGTCAGGCAATGTTAATTCTACATAAGCTGTTGACCAGTAGTTAACATCAGCTGAACGGCAAGTACAAGATAAGTAAGTAATCTGGTACTTAATGTAGTTACGAGCTTTGTATTTGAAGTTAACAAATGCATAGAAATCTGTTTCTTCACGAGGCCCGTTTACGTGGTTAATAGGAATTACAGCAACTACATTTGCCGTAGATCCTTCACCCATGTCAGCAGATTCATTCAGGAATTGATTTACAGCATCTAATGTAATTTCACCAGTACCTTCACAAACTGTTGAATCAGCTGGGGTATCATTGTTTGTTGTTTCTCCGCTGTCTTCAGCTGGAGTATTGCTTGAGCAAGCAGCTAAAGAAGCAACAGTGAACAAAGCAAGCAATGATTTCATTAATTTAGCTTTTTTCATGTACCCTCCTACGATTTAAATCGTCTTATGTAAAGTGATGACACAGAAAAAGATAATCTTTCACAATTACCTATTATATTTCTGTCACCCTTTACATGTTAATATTATAACATGCAGGACTTAATTTTCAACTATTATTCCCAATGAAAAAAGTTTACTTAAGCGTTTTCAAAAGCTTTCATACAAATTAGGACATTCGTCTGTGAAATGCTGATAATCTTTAACATTTTCGAACTGAAAGCGTATAGAAGTAAATCATTTAATTTATTTTGTATTTATTTTATTTGTGTTATACTTTTATTTGGAGGTTGATGCAATGAAGAAAATATTCATTTCAATTTTAACAGTTTTGATGGTTGCTGGATGCAGTGCAGCCCCAGTCAATAATGAAGCTGAACAAGAAATTACGACATTGCCTGCCAAGGAAAAACCTGACAGCATGCTGATGAGTGATTCACCGATTAATCCGACAAATTTGGATAATTATATGTTTTTGGAAGATACGATGTATGTAGATACTCGTTCTCCGAATCAAATCTTAGAGGAAGGATATATTGCCGGTTTCTTGAATATTCCTTTCTATGAATTTTTGGTCAGCTATAAACCAACCGAAAATATTTTATTTAGTATGAGCTTAAAAAGAGATGAAAATGGTGAAATGATTGCGAATTTGGGTGAAGTAGGAAGCTTTACGCCTACTTACGAAGAATCTGAAGATATCATCAAAGATTTATTCCCAATGGATAAAAATATTGTGTTTATATCTACCGCAGGTGTAGAAGCCGCTTATTTGATGAATTTACTTGTTCAATTGGGATATGATGGCTCTAAATTATATAATGCCGGAACATTCTCAAATGGTATGGGAAATATCATTGCTTATCGAGATTATGAAGATGCAAAATATTATTGTGAAGGAACAAATGTATATTCAGTTACAGTGACTCCGAACTGGGGAGAATTGACTCCTATTGAGGAAATTCAATGAGAAAACTGATCTGCTGTTTCTTATTGTTATTATGTGCTTGTTCCAAAGAGGAAACACCTGTTATTACAGGGGAGGCTTCTGCTTATGCCATGCATGAAGATGAAATGGTCACAGTGCAGGTGGCCATGGAAGAGGGCTTGATTACAAGCATTGAAATTGATGAAAGCTTTGAAGATACGACCAAGAAAACTTTGGGATATGATTATGGCATGATTGCTGCTTCTTCGATTCAGAAAGAATGGTTTGAACAAATTGAATATTTGGAAGAGAAGCTGATTGGCACTGATGGTACCTTGCTTTTGAATGAAGATGGTACAGCTCAAGATGCTGATATTGTCAGCGGATGTACGCTGCCTTTGGATTCTATTGCACAGGCGATACAAAGCGCCGTTGAAAAAATAAAAGAACAATAGCCAGGATTGAGTAAGATCCTGGTTTTTCTATGTGTTCGCCTGTTTTTGGGTTATTTGACTAGGAATAGATGTCACGTGGACATATTGTAGTGTGAGGACAATACCTCAGAAAGGTCAATGAAAATGAGCAATGTTAGAAGAAGAGGCAGAAATTGTGATACTCGTCCGCTTGCAATGGCATATGTTCGCAATCAATCTTGGCGCCGTATTTATAAGGTAGATGTAGCGCTGAGCAGAGGAACTTTATTTAACGAACTTGACATGCCATTCAGCGGTACAGGCAGAGGAGGACGTAATTGTGAGTGCAAATAATGATCGTTATTATGATGAATTAGATGATTATGGATATGGAAGAAGCAGCCGAAGAAACCGTGATTGTGATTATGATGATCATGATTTTGATTTTTGTGATGATGGCTGTGACAATCATGATGATTGCGGCCATAATAACTGCAATAATCATAACAATTGTGACTGTGAAGATAATCTGTGCGGAAGCAGAGAAGGCGGACGCGGAAGAAATCGTGACAATAATGGCAATCATGATAATGACTGTGATGATGGATGCGGAAGAAACCGATGCAATGATTGTGATTGTGACGATGGATGCGGAAGAAACCGATGCAATGATTGCGGCTGCGACGATGGATGCGGAAGAAATCGCTGCAATGACTGTGACTGCAATCATGGCTCCGGCTGTCACAATAACTGCAATGATGATTGTGATTGGGATGGATGTTCAAGCTGCAATAATAACTGGAATGAATCAGCGATTCACTATTCCAACTGGAATGATTTCAATGAAGATGAACAATTAGGCTGCTGCAGAACAACAGATGCAGCAAATAGCGAAGAGGGATGGTTTGATCATCGTACTCGCACCAATCGCAGCCGCAATCGAAATCGCAGTGAGGCTGAATGCCGTTTCTGCAGACGTTTGTTATGCCGTATTCAAGTATTGGATTTTGCTTTATTAGAAGCTATTGAATATCTGAATACTCATCCATGTGATTGTGAAGCTTTACGTTATTATCGTCAGATCAGAAGAAAATTGGATCGTTTAGAATGCTTATATGAAAGAAGATGTGGACCGCTGACAAATAAAGGCGTGGAAACGGAATATGGCTGGGAATGGGCTACTTGTCCATGGCCATGGGAAGGAACGGTATAAATTATGTGGCGCTATGAAAGAAAACTGCAGTATCCAGTCAATATTAAAAAACCAAACGCCGAATTAGCAAAACTGATTCTTACAGCACTAGGCGGACCTGACGGCGAAATGGCCGCCAGCAATCGTTATCTGCACCAACGCTATACTATGCCATATCCAGAAGTTATTGCTTTATTAACGGATATCGGCAGCGAAGAGCTGAATCATATGGAAATTGTGGCAGCAATCATTCGTCAATTGACACGTGATCTGACTCCTCAGCAGATCTTAGATTCAGGCTTTAATGCATTTTATGCCGATCATACGGTCGGATTATATCCTGGCAGTTCCAGTACACCTTTTACAGCTCATTATTTTCAGTCAAAAGGGGATCCAATCACCGATTTAAGTGAAAATATGGCGGCTGAACAAAAAGCCCGTACAATGTATGAAAACTTGATTCGTATGACAACCGATCAAGATGTCATTCAGCCATTGGAATTTTTACGCCAGCGTGAAATTGTGCATTATCAAAGATTTGGCGAAGCCTTAGAAGTTGTACGCCGTAATCTGGATTGCGGCAACTATTATGCTTTCAACCCATCTTTCGATGCTCGCAGCACAGTTAAAACAAAATAACAAAAAAGCCCGATCGGGCTTTTACATAACTAATCATTTAAGACATTTAAGATAACCGGCAGAACTTGTTTCTTTCTGGAAATAAAGCGCGGTGCAAAATCATCTGCCAAAACATGATGGAAGCCTTCTTCAATGACCCAGCTTTTTTTGCCGGTATATAAGAAATAAGAACCTTCACCTCTAGGCTTTGTGAATAACATCAAAAGCAGATCATAATGCAATTGCATATTTTGTTCCTCTAAGTATTTCAAAAAACTTTCTTTGATCTGATCATATTCTTCTTTCAGCGGACAAACAATCTGTCCGATAGCTATCTTACTGTCATGAACACGGAATTCTTTGAAATCCTCATACATTAATTCTAAGTATGTTTTATTTAATAATGAATCAGAAGTTAAGACCAATTCTTCAGATAAACTATTGGCATCAATTTGAGCTATATCCGATAGTTCTTTGACAGTTTGAATATCAATGGATGTTGTTGTCGGTGATTTGCAGTTCATCGTATCTGAAATGATTCCAGCCAGCAGAAGAGAAGCATACTGCGGAGTCAATTCCAGCTGATGCTGTTTATAAAGACCATAGATGATCGTACAGGTAGAACCGACAATCTGATTGATGAAATTGATCGGCATTTGAGTCATCAATCCGCCGATACGGTGATGATCCACAATTTCCATGATTTCACCGAATTCAATGTCATGAACACTTTGCCCGATTTCATTATGATCTACAAGAATAAATTTCTTCTTTTCATAATTAAAGAGATGATAACGAGAAATAGCACCGATCACTCTGTCATTTTCATCCAATACAGGATAAGTTCTGAAACGTGTTTTCGCCATTCGTGAACTTGCTTCATCCACTGTTTCACTGCTTCGGAATGAAATGACATCTTTAGTCATGACTTCCTCAATGCAAGGACTTTGAAAAATACTTTTCGCAATTGTAATAGCACTTAAAGGGGTGTGAATGATCGGCACCTTTTTTTCTTGTGCCAGCGAGTAGGTAATGGAATCTACCCAGTTTTCACCGCAGATAATGATCAATCCGGCATTTTGTTCAATGACAGCTCGCTGTACTTCAGGATGATTTCCGACAATGACAATAGTGCCTGGAATAATCTTAGTATTCTGTCCCAAACTTGGCAGAAGATGTACCTTGCCATTAGGGTGAAAAGGCGCATCAAGAAGAAGGGCTGCCTGAGTTGTTTTGATCACGTTTTCAAGTGTTGCATGACTCATCAGTTCTTCCAAAGATTCTTCACTGGCTGTCCATAAATGTGTCAGATTGGAAATAGAGACAATTCCTTCAAGCTTTCCATTTTCATCGACCACAAATACGCCTTTGTTTTTGCGCTGCAGAATGGCATCCAGTGCTTCCTTCATCGTAGCATTCTTACGAATGAGAATAGCTTCATCTATTTCAATTTCTGAAAGTGTGCATTTCGCTGTATGAACGAGCAAAGGAATTTCAAAGTGAAATTTGTTTAACAGATATTTTGTTTCATTATTTAATTCACCTAACCGGACAGGAATTGTCTGATAGCCCAGTTGGTTTTTTAAGTGTGAGTAAGCAATCGCAGCACAAATTGAATCAGTATCAGGGTTTTTATGTCCTGTGACATAGATGGGTTTTTCCATGGTATACCTCCATTGATTGTTATGATATGGCGAAAATGAATCAGATTTGCGACGTTTTTATACAATTAAATTCTATAATTGTCTGACAAATAGTGTCAAGAAATTTGTGAAAAATGAACGATTTCATTCAATAAGAAAGTTGAATTTTTTTAGGAATTTGTTTTATATATAGGAATATTCAAAAGTTCATGTTATTATAGAAATGAACTAAAACGGTCACAAATATAATTGTTAAATCATCAAATGAGCGATAACAGTCAATAATTATGCTTGAAAGGGTTTACAGTTGAATGGAATAAGTCTTAAAATGTAACCGTGAGGAGGTAAAATGAACAAACAGTTAAAAAATCAAGTATTAGAGTATATTGAAATCCAGAAAAACGTTTCATCTCAAGAATTGTGTGAAAAATTTAATCTGAGTGAAAGTACATGCCGGCGGTTACTTTCCAAGCTGCAGGATGAAAATAAGATCACACGTTTCAGGGGCGGGGCATTAGCAAAACAGGCAAGCCTTGAAGATACAGATTTATCAAGACGATTTACACTTCATGAAAAGGAAAAAGAAGCGATTGCCAAAGCAGCTGCCAAACTTGTTCAGCCGAATTCAACCATTATGCTGATGGGCGGAACAACAGTATATCGTATGTGCAAATATTTAAAAAACATGCGATTGACAGTCATTACAAATTCTATGATTGTCTTTTCTCAGCTGCAGAATCAAAGAGGAATCCAATTAATACTTTTAGGTGGTGTATATGTGAAAGAAGAGGAAGAATTAAGCGGTGTATTGACGAATACCAATTCAAAACTCTTTACCTGTGATCATTTATTTATGGGTGCAGCAGGATATATTCGAAATGCTGGATTTACTACTTCTGATCTAAATTCACTGGAATTATATTCTTGGTGTATTGCTTTATCAGAAAAAGTTCATCTTCTCTTCGATAGCTCTAAATTTTCTGCTCGTGGAAAAGCAATTACTGTCAGTAATTCAGAATTAACGAGCTGCATTAGTGACGAAGGTATGCCTTTGGAACTAAGAAGAGAAGTAGAGAGCTATGGTGTCGATGTAATTATTGCTCGTGAAAGTGAGGAAATCAAATGAAATACAACTCATATACAGAAATACATCTGTCATATGTAGAAATGAAAAAAGTATTTGAAACAGTATTAAGCAAAAGAAAAGAAATTGAAGGACTTCTGAATGATACAAATGAAATTGTTTTATTTGGATGTGGTTCAAGTTATTGGAGTTCTTTAACAATTGCAAGAAGCTTTAATTCAAATACTGACAAAAAAGCATATGCGTACAAGGCAACAGAAGTGAGTATGCATTTAGAGGATTTTAAGCAACGTTTCCATCATCCATTGTTTTTGATTCCATCTCGTTCTGGGGCATCACAAGAACTCTTGATTGTTATGAAGGCAATGAAAGAGTATTATCCAGATTCTAAAATTTTACTGGTAAGCGAATATTTAGATAATCCAATGGAAAAAATGGCAGATTTGAATGTTTCAATTCCTTTTGCCGATGAAATATCTGTTTGCCAGACCAGATCATTTAATTGTTTGACAATTGCATTATTAACAATTGTAGGCTTGGTTTCTCATCAAGTAAATTTACATTATGAAATTTCTCATTATTTAGATTATGCACAAGAATTATATGAAAGAAATGAGAAGATAGTGCAGGAAATTGTTTCTACGATGAAGAATCAAGAAATTGTGGCTCTTGGAAGCGGTGTTGGTTATGGTGCAATGATTGAGGGAGCCTACATTGTAGTAGAAATGGCACAAGACAGAGCTAGTTTCTATCACACGCTGGAATATCGTCATGGCCCAATCGTATGTACTAATGACAATACTTATTTGTTTATTTGTCATACTAACAGCCGCAATACTCAGCTGGAAGTAGATATGGCAAAAGAATCAAAAGCAATGGGTGCGAAAATCATTCTTTGCGGATTTGAAGAAGAAAATGAAATTGCCGATTATAATTTGCCGCTGGATGCATGCTGTGAAGAAATCAAGGGACTTTATTTTACTTCAATCTTACAGTCAGTAGCATATTATTTAGCGATTCATAAAGGATTAAATCCTGATCAGCCAAAAGATCTAGTAAAATTTATCCAATATTAGGAGGGAAAATTATGGCGAATATCGTATTGACTCGTATTGACAATCGTTTAGTACATGGACAAGTAGGAGTAACATGGGTATCTTCTGTGGGTGCTAATTTACTTATTGTCGTAGATGATGAAGTCAGCAAAGATGCACTTCAGCAGCAACTGATGGGTATTACAGCAAAAAGTTCTGGAATTGATATTCGTTTCTTTTCTGTAGAAAAAACAATTCAAATCATTCATAAAGCTAGTCCAAAACAAAAAATCTTCATCGTTGCAAGAACTCCAGAAGTGGTACGAAAACTTGTGGAAGGCGGAGTTCCAATTGATAAAGTTAATGTTGGAAACATGCATTTCAGTGAAGGAAAAGAGAAATTATCAACGAAAGTCTATGTAGATCAAAAAGATCGTGATGATCTACAGGCAATAAAAGAGAAAGGAGTTTCGGTATTTATCCAAGATGTACCGGATTCCGAAATAATCAAATTGTAGGAGGATAAGATATGCAGATAACACTTATTCAAGGTATTGGTAATCCACAATAACTAAGGGCTTCCAAGTTGTAGGGTCTGGATTACCATGGGGTGAAGTCAACCCCACAATCTG
>CALUVS010000050.1 GCA_944324265.1 uncultured Traorella sp. | reverse complement strand
AAAGGAAAAACTGGAAAATAATTATGTGTTGGAGGGGTTAAAATGAATCATATAAAACTAATCATATGTGATATCGATAATACTTTAGTACAAAAACATCAAGATATAACTGCCCGAGCAAAAAAAGATATTGAAATACTGCAGAAGCATCATGTTTTATTTGGATTAGCCTCTGGAAGAAGCATTGTTCAACTTCATCAAATGGAAGAAAAATGGAGCATTCGCTGTGATATGCTTATCGGCGGAAACGGTTCAGAAATTTATGATGGCATTCAGGATAAACAAGAGGTCTTTTATGATATGGAGCCTGAATGGATCAAAGAATGCTTTGAAATTATGAAGCCTTTTGACACAAATCCGACTGTAAACAGAGATGGCATCTATTATGTTCTTGAAATGGATCAAAGAGCACAGGCTTCTGCGAATTATCTTAAAAATCAAAGTCTTACACATGTTGTTCAAGATATTTCTGAATTCTGGGAGAAAAGATCATGCAAGGTAGGCTTTCGAGTAAAAGCGGAAGATATGCCGGCTATTGAAGCACATGCCGCTAAATTCCCATCTAAAAATTATGTTGGCTTTAAAACAGAAAATACAATGTTTGAATTCTGCAATTCTCAAGCTACAAAAGGTAATCTATTAACTTATTTTTGCAAGCAGAATCATATTGATTTAAAAGATGTCATGAGTTTTGGTGACATGACCAATGACATCAGTATGCTGGAGATTTCAGGAATCGGTGTCTGCATGCTGAATGGTTCAGAGGATGCCAAAGCCGCTAGTGACATCATTACTGAAAAAGGTGTTGAAGAAGAGGGATGGGCTGATTTTGTTGAGCAGCATATTCTCATCCCGAATCATTGGAACTAATATTTAATCAGGGACATAAAAAGGAAATTCATTTCTGAATTTCCCTTTTTTTCTATCTTACGATACTTCCGTTTGGCAGATCACAGCTTGCAATCGCTAATTGTTCATCTCCGGCTGTTTCACCGACTAAGATCATACCTTGGCTTTCTACACCTCTCAGCTTCGCAGGTTTTAAATTTGTCACTACGATAACTTTCTTCCCTTTCATCTGTTCTGGTGTAAAGTGATCGGCAATACCGCTGACAATTTGGCGAATATCACCATTTCCTACATCAATCTGTGAAACTAAAAGCTTATCAGCTTTTGGATGTTTTTCACAAGATAAGATTTCACCAACTTTTAATTCACATTTCATGAAATCATCAAATGTAATTTCTGCTTTCTTTTCTGTTTCTTGTTTTGGTTCTGGTTCTGCAGGTTTTGCATGAGCTGCTTCAATTCTTTCCAGCATTTCTTTTGCATCAATGCGCTGGAATAAGATTTCAGGTTTTTCAACTACCTTCAATCCTTCTTCCAAGTGACCGAAAGTCAGACAAGATTCATAATCTCTTACTTGTGTATTCAATTGATTTAAGATCTTTTCAGATGTTTCCGGCATAAATGGTTCTAATTGAATTGCAGCCATACGGATGCATTCCAATAAGTTATACAGTACAGTCGCCAGTCGATCTTGTTTTCCTTCTTTCGCCAATGTCCAAGGAGTTGTTTCATCAATGTACTTATTGCATCGTTTAAGCAGAGTAAAGATTTCATTGCCTGCATCACCGACACGCAGTTCATCCATCTTTGCTTCTACTTTCCTTGCTACATTTAAAGCACAGTCAATCAATTCATCATCAATTGCTTCATGTACATGAGGATTGCTGACGATTCCGCCGAAATATTTGTTTGTCATTGAAATCGTACGGTTGACTAAGTTTCCTAATACATTTGCCAAATCAGAATTGATTCGTTCAATCATCAATTCCCATGTGATTGTACCATCTTGGGCAAATGGCATTTCCGTCAAGCAATAATAACGAACAGCATCAACACCAAAATAGCTTACCAATTCATCCGCATAAATGGAATTGCCTTTTGATTTAGACATTTTTCCGCTGCCGACCAACAGCCATGGATGACCAAATACTTGCTTTGGCAATGGTTCTCCTAATGCCATCAGCATGATTGGCCAATAAATGGTGTGGAAACGCAGAATATCTTTTCCAATAATATGTACATCGGCAGGCCAATATTTTTTATACAATTCGCCGTGATTGCCATTGACATCATATCCCAATGAAGTAATGTAATTGCTTAATGCATCAATCCATACATAAACAACATGCTTTGTATCAAAATTAACAGGAATTCCCCATTTAAATGAAGTTCTTGAAACACAGAGATCCTGCAGTCCCGGCTTGATAAAGTTATTCAGCATTTCATTTTTTCTTGATTCCGGCTGAATAAATTCTGGGTGTGTTTCAATGTGATCAATTAATCTTTGAGCATATTTCTGAAGATTGAAGAAATATGCTTCTTCTTGTGCTTTATGCACTTCAGCTCCGCAGTCTGGACATTTGCCGTCAACTAACTGACTTTCTGTATAGAAAGATTCGCAGTCAGTACAATACCAGCCTTCATAATGAGATTTATAAATATCTCCCTGATCATACAGGCGTTTAAAAATATCCTGAACGATCTTCACATGGTTTTCATCTGTTGTACGTACAAAATAATCATAGCTGATATTCATTAATTTATAGTTTTCTTTAATGATATTGGCTACATTATCGACATATTCCTGCGGAGTCAATCCTGCTTCATTTGCCTTTTGTTCAATTTTCTGGCCATGCTCATCTGTTCCTGTCTGGAAGAATACATCATAGCCTACCTGTCTTTTATAACGGGCAATCGCATCACTTAAAATAATTTCATAAGTGTTTCCGATATGAGGTTTGCCGGATGTATATGCAATGGCTGTTGTTAGGTAATATTTCCCTTTGTTCATAAACCTTCCTCCTTGATCTTATAAATAAAAAAGATTTCGCCAAAGGACGAAATCTCGTGGTACCACCTTTATTCGTGTACAATGTACACCTCAAACACTTAACGCGTGTTCACGTTTTTTCCTAATGATTCAGAAAAACGGTTCAGGAGCCATCTTCTTCTGTTTTCCATCTCAGGCTTGCACCGACCGCCCGCTCTCTTTTCATTTCCAACAGAATACTCTTTCCATCATTACCTTTGTGTTCTTATTATAGGGGATGTCGCGCAAATAAGCAAGTTTTTAATTCAAACAACGATGAATAAATACGTTAATCAGTTTTTCATGCTTAGCAGCTGCGTTGCTTTCTCCTATCTGAATTGCAGGTTTTGCTGCACCATGGAAATCAGAACCGCATGTAACAAAGCAGCTGACTTCTTTGACAATATCCATATAAACAGCAATATCTTTTGCAGAATGATAGCTGGAGAAGACTTCCAAGCCTCTCACACCTGCATCCAATACTTTTAAGATCATCTCTTTATCATGCTTAAATGGTTTCTTTGGATGAGCCAGGATTGGATATCCGCCCGTATCCTGGATCAAGTGAACAACTTCCTGCAGACTTGGATATTCAATCTTCACATAACAAGGCTTTCCTTGAGCGAAATAATCCCAGTAGAAATTCACAAATGGATTATCACCGCGGATTCCCTCTGCACGATATGGCTTTAATATTTCTTCATCTTCATATAATGGATTGCTTAAAACATCATCTGCAATCATTTCACCTGTAATGATTCCGTTGGCATTTTGTTCAAGCAGTTTAGTTACATTGCATTTTAAGCCTGTTAATTGTTCAAACCTTTCCACTCTTTCCAAGGAAGCATCTCTTTCTTTTTTCACATTCTGATTTTCCAGCTGAATATAGCGCGGATCTTTAAAATCAATGCAATATCCCAGCACATGTACATCACAGCCTTCAAAAGAAGCATCAATTTCAACACCTGGAATATATTTAATGCCAACTGCATCACTTAATACCTTCGCTTCATAATTAGCTTTGATGCAATTATGATCAGTAATTGAAATAATCTCCAGTCCTCTTTCTTTGGCCTTCATAAATAATTCCTCTACTGTATATTCCCCATCCAAAGAATATTTGGAATGAATATGCAGATCATAATGGAAAACATTTCCGCTATTATCTTTCACTATTTTTTTGATGAGGTCATCTTTTTTCTTGAGGAACTCTTTTTTTGGTTTCTCTTTCTTTTCAGTCCTGGCAGTTTCTTCTGTATTCGCAACATAGAGCACTTTGGTATGGCAAATGAAATCACCAATACCGCGAGCCAACGGATCAATCAGAATAACAATGAAATTGATAACAAAGTAAATAGGCACAAACTGATATCCCAAAAATAAATAAATCAAGATCACAGGTATTTCCCAGCCAATCACTTCACGCAATGCAACTTGAAAAGCAAAAGTTTTTTTATTTTTCAGATCTACTACTCTTAAATCAAACGCTGCATAGCCAAATGTCTGACGATAAGCTATAGCTATAAAAGGGGTTGTAATAAGCAGAGAAATGATCATTACATATTGAATTAATGTGTCCAAAAAATTCATGACAACTGCAGGCAGGATGCCGGCCAATACAAACAGGATCAATATATCCCATAATAAGATGGGCATCAGTACAATCACGATATTTGTAAGGAATCCCATAAATCGATTGGATAAATGTTTATTTTTCATAAATACCTCGCCTCTTTTATTATTATAATCGAAACAGTCTGTTAATTCAAAATAAAAGTGGGATTTCCCACTTATTATTCATCTAAACAGTCCAATAATTCCAAAATTCGATTTAAATCATCGTTTCCTTGATAAGAAATGACAATTTGTTTCTTATCTAATTTCACTTTTGTCTGGAATTTGTTCTGCAATCTTTCTCCAATGGCTTCCAAAGCTAGATCACTGGCGGGTTGTGTTTTTGGCATTGTGGGCTGTTTTTTCACAAGTTCTTCAACCTTGCGTACACTTAATTTTTCTCTGATTGCTTGTTTGGCAATCAATTCCATTTTTTCTTCATCTTCCACTGACAGCAAAGCACGAACATGACCCATGCTTAATTGTCCGTCTAAGACATATTGCTGAATGGATTTCGGCAATTTTAATAAACGAAGCATATTCGCAACATGTTCACGGCTTTTGCCGATGCGCTGTGCTAACTGTTCTTGTGTATAATTCAGTTTTTCAATGATTTTTGCATAACCTGCCGCTTCTTCAATGGCATTCAGATCTTCTCGCTGAATGTTTTCCAGCAAAGCGATTTCCATCATCTGCTGATCATCAAAATCAACAATGATAGCCGGAATCGTTTCTTTCTGAGCTAATTTGGAAGCTCTTAAACGTCTTTCTCCGGCAATCAGTTCATAACCTTGAATTCCTTTTTTTACTAATATAGGAGTAAATACACCATGTGTCGCAATAGAATCAGCCAATTCTTTTAACTTCTCATCATCAAATTGTTTTCTTGGCTGATAAGGATTCGGCTTGATTTCTTCTACTCGAAGTTCAATGGAACTGGCATTGGTCTTGCCATTCTGGATATCTTCCAATACATTGCTGATATCTGCTCCAAATAGTTCTGTAAGGCCTGCTCCCAATCCTGTTTTCTTAGCCATAGTACTTGACCTCCTTCTCATTCTGCTTTACAACTTCACTTGCCAAGCCGGCATAAGCTTTTGCCCCGTCACATCGCACATCATATTCAAAGATGGTTTGTCCGCGTGACGGAGATTCACTTAATTTGACATTGCGGGGAATATAACTGCGATAAACTTTTTCTTTGAAGTGCTTGCGGACTTCCTGCTGAACTTCTACACTCAAATTCGTACGGGCATCATACATCGTCAGCAGCACACCTTCAATGATCAGTTTTGGGTTAAACAGCTGCTGAACCAAACGAATCGTCAGCAATAACTGTGTAACGCCTTCTAACGCATAGTATTCACATTGAACAGGAATCAGAACTGAATCTGAAGCTGTAAGAGCATTGGTATTCAATAAACCCAATGAAGGCGGGCAGTCAATGATAATAAAATCATACTGGTTTTTGACCTTATCCAATTTTTTCTTTAACAATTCTTCTTTTCCTACTTCAAATTTATTCATCTGCAGGTCAGCACCTGCCAAGGAGATATTGCTTGGAATTACATCCATCGGCGGTACATTCAAACGTACACGAACATCTTCGACTTGATAGCTTTCCATTAACAAGTTGTATACAGAAAGCTTATTGGCTTTCGATTTTGCGCCCACACCCTGTGTAGCATTTCCCTGAGGGTCCAGATCCACAAGTAAAACCTTCTTGCCCAGATAACCCAATCCTGCCGCAAGATTTATGCTGGTAGTAGTCTTTCCGACACCGCCCTTCTGATTTGATATTGCAATGATTTTACCCATCTTTCATCACCCTTCTTTAATTTTTTGGAAAACGTATTATCATCTGGAAATCATCATCAGTTTCCAATTCTTCGCATTCAATCTGAATGCCGGTTTGTTTGATCATATGTACTGCTTGATTGATTGTATTGACCGCAATCTTGATATCACGGGCAAAGCCCTTTACTCTTGGTTTTTCTTTCTTTTCCTGGGAAATAAGTTTTTCTGTTTGAGCTACGGTCAATCCCTTTTTAACAATTTTATCAAGAATATCTTGTCGCTTATCCGCTTCTACGCCAATCAATGCACGGGCATGACGTTCACTGATCATTTTTGCAGATACTGCATTTTGAATATTTTCATCCAAATTCAATAAACGAATTTTATTAGCAATTGAACTTTGTGACTTTCCAATCTTATTCGCCAATTCACTTTGTGTACATCCGCTGACTTTCATGATCTGAAGATAAGCTTTTGCCTCTTCAATGGCACTCAGATCATCTCGCTGAATGTTTTCAACCAAGGCTAATTCAGCCATCTGGCTTTCATCCGCATCCATGATAAAGCTTGGAACTTCCATCATACCGGCCATCTGACAGGCACGATAGCGTCTTTCACCTGCAACAATCTCATATTTGTTGTCGACCTTGCGCAATGTAATCGGCTGAATCAAACCATTTTCACGAATGGACTGTGCCAATTCCAGCAATGCCTCCTGATTAAACTGAAGACGAGGCTGATAAGGATTGGGCTGAATCAGTTCAATTGCGATATTTTGAATTTCTTTCATTCTAACCACCTCTTAATGGACTCTTTTTTATTTTGGCAAATGCTCTTGGATATTGTGCCGGTGTTTTGCGTACTTTCACACACTCAAAATTGATGCGCACAGAATCATCCGATAAAGTGCGTGTATATGTATTTCTGCATTCACATCCCAATACTCGCAGAGCCTTTTGACTTTCTTTTGCTTCTTCTAAACCTCCGGCACCCTTCATCACAACAAAAGTACCGCCAACACGAACCAGCGGTATGCATAATTCGCAAAGCAATGGCATATTTGCCACTGCACGAGCCGTAACAATATCAAAACTTTCACGCAGCTGCTGACATTCTTCTGCACGAGCATGAAGACAAGTGACCTCATTCAGCTCTAATTGCTTGCATAATTCATTTAAGAAAGTAACTCTTTTCCCTAACGTCTCAATAATCGTCACTTTCAATTCCGGATAAATGATCTTCAGCGGAATAGAAGGAAATCCAGCTCCGGCCCCTACATCACATAAACTGCCGGCAAACTGAATATCAAAACTTGGCAGAATTGAGTCATAAAAATGCTTTTCATAAATTTCATCCAATGCGGTAATATTTGTTAAATTCATTTTCTGATTCCATTCAACAAGCATTTGTGCATATTGCTGAAATTGATGTAATTGCTTATCTGTCAGCTGAATGCCATGTTCCGACAGCCGATTTTTAAAATTAAGCTCGATTTCATTTTCTGACATATATTCCCTCCAGTGTATTCATTATTATATCAAATTCTATCACTTTTCTAAAGATAAACTATTGTTTTTTCAACTCGGCAAAATTCTGGATTCCAGTTCTTCACGAAGTAAGACAATATCACAAATCACTTCTTTTCGTCAACCCCAATAAAAAAGAGCGAATAATAATTGATTATCGCTCTAAAAAACTAACTATTTTCTGCCGGAAGAATTGTCAGTCTGACTTGACTGATTCGATGATTTTTCACTTCCTGTACGGCAAAAATCAAACGGCCTATTTCAATGACATCATGATCTGTTTTTGCCGGTATATGTCCTAATTGTTCAATCAGATAACCGGAAAGTGTATCTGAATTCTCCGTTTCTAATTTGAGATCCAATTCATCATTGAGATCTTCAATCAGCACACCGCCGTCAAGCATATACTCATTGTCACTGATCTTCTGAATCTCTGGCACAACTTCTTCATATTCTTCATTGATATCACCCATGATTTCTTCCACAAGGTCTTCAATTGTCACAATACCGGAAAACCCTCCATATTCATCTACCAAAATGGCCATATGACGGCGCTGTTCCTGCATCGTATGAAACAGCACATTCGTTCCTTTGATTTCCGGTACAAAAAATGGCTTATGCAGCATCTGACGAATATTTATTTCGGCTAAACCTGATCTGCGCAGTTCAATCATCAAATCTTTGACATATAAAACACCGATGATATTATCAATATTTCCTTCATAGACAGGAATTCTGCTGTGTCTTGTTTCCAATACTTGATCCAAAATATCTTCAAATGGATCATCAATATCAATGACAAATACATCTCTTCGAGGAACCATGATCTCTCGGGCTGTTTTATCATTAAACGCAAAAACCGAATCAATCATTTCTTTTTCTTCATCATCAAAAGTTCCGCTTTCATTTCCCATCCTCATCAAAGCCTTGATTTCTTCTTCCGTAACAGTTTCTTCTTCATCTTCTGTTTTCATTCCCAGAATTCTTAAAACTGCCTTGGTCGATAAAGAAAGCAATTTGATAAACGGTGAAAGAACAATGGATATATAATGAATCGGCATCACAGTAATCATGCAGAAAGATTCTGCTTTCTGCAAAGCAATTCTTTTCGGAACAAGTTCACCAAATACTAAATTGAAAAACATCAATATCAATGTTACTCCATTGTAAGCAATCTGACTGCTGTATGGAATACTCATGCTTTTCATCCATTCTGCTAATATCGGTGATAATCCGGATGCCGCAGATGCAGAAGAATAAAAGCCGGCAAAAGTAATCGCTACCTGAATCGTAGAAAGAAATTTCGTAGAATCATCAAATAAGCCTTCAATTACCTTTGCTTTTTTGTTTCCTTCCTCCGCAAGCGTACGGATTCGATTCTTATTAACTGAAACAACTGCCATTTCTGCCCCTGCAAAAAAAGCATTCAGCAAAGTAAAAAACAACAATAACAACAATTGAAATAAAACGGAATTCCCCGCAGGGTCTGTCTCCATAAAAAAATATTCCTCCTAATAATAATTAATCAAAATTATAACATGCATCAGACCTTTCTGCAATATAAGTTTCATAAGTTCTTTTTTTCTGCACAGATTTTACTTAATTCAAACCTGAATTTTTCCGAAATTATATTTTCTCATAAAAAAGCACCTGCTTGAGGTGCTTTCGATTATTAAGCTTTGTTGTCAGAACCGAATTCTTTGATCTTTTCGATAACTAATTCTTTGATTGCTGCAGTACCTGGAGCTAATAATTTACGAGGGTCAAATCCTTTGCCTTCTAAGTCTTTACCAGCTTCAATGTATTTACGAGTTGCATCAGCAAATACTAACTGACATTCAGTGTTTACGTTGATCTTAGAAACACCTAAAGAGATAGCTTTCTTGATCATATCAGTTGGGATACCTGAACCGCCGTGCAATACCAATGGCAATCCTTTTGTAGAAGCCTGAATTTCAGCTAATACATCAAAGTTTAATCCTTTCCAATTTGCTGGATATTTACCGTGGATATTTCCGATGCCTGCTGCTAAGAAGTCAACACCTAATTCAGCAACTGCAGCGCATTCTTTTGGATCTGCAACTTCACCGCCGCCGATAACGCCGTCTTCTTCACCGCCGATTGCTCCGACTTCACATTCTACTGAAATACCTTTAGAGTGAGCTAAAGCGATAATTTCTTTTGATTTTTCAACATTTTCTTCAAATGGATAGTGAGAACCATCAAACATAACTGAAGAGAAACCTGCTTCGATGCATGCTTTTGCACCTTCAAATGTACCGTGGTCTAAGTGCAATGCAACAGGAACTGTAATTCCTAAGTAATCGATCATTGCTTTTACCATGTCGGCAACTGTTTTATATCCGCACATATATTTTCCGGCACCTTCACTAACACCTAAGATAACTGGTGAATTAGTTTCCTGTGCAGCCTGCAGAATAGCTTTTGTCCATTCCAGGTTGTTAATGTTAAACTGACCTACTGCGTAGTGTCCTTCGTGTGCTTTTTCAAGCATTTCTTTAGCTGATACTAATGCCATAATATATTCCTCCTGTATCTTTTACACTGAATATTATACTCGCTAAAGCAAAAAATGAAAAGTCATTGACAACACTTTATCAAGAAAAAATGGCAAACAAGCTGCCATTTAATTATTCATCGTCCTTTTCTTCGTATTCATCCTCAATCATTGCTTCATCATCGAAATCTTCATCATCATCATTTTCATCTACCATGATTTCATCTGTATCGATAACAACCTCACTGAATGTGTGGCGGGAACGCAGATCCCACTTATTTTCACCCATATTTACAAAGCGGCTATCTAGGCATAGATCGGAAAAAAATTGTGCAATACGATCATCCTGCTGTGCCTGTGTCAATCCTTCCATCTGAGCAATTTCTGTCCACAGATTTAAAAAAGGAACTGGTTTTTTCTTTTTTGATAATAAGTCAAATGCAATATCGAGCATAGATCTTTTCATAAATTCCACCTCCCATAAAAAGTCATCAATACTTGGATTTCCTCAAAAACATCATATTTATACAATGTTTTTATGATAAAGTCAAGGAAACTGTATTCATTCTTCATCATTAAGAATATGCGCTTCGTGAAATCTCATGCCAGTTTTTTTATTCTGAACATCAAACGAAATGAATCCGTAATTTCCTCCCCGCTCAAAATATCATATTCCAAAGCGATGACTTCGTTCCATTTTTTATATTTATGAGTAAAGATCTCAAGTACAAATGCACCATATTCGCTTTCCACAAACCCTGATGTTCTGCGGTTTTCAATGAAATGCAGATGTGTCGTAATCTCTGCATGCCGCTCGATAAAGCATTCACTTTCATGAAATACCACATGAACACGACCTTCTAGACCCTCTTCTGCATAGGTGAAAGAAATCTTGTCCTGCGTCTGCTCAATATCGCAGATGCACTCACACAATTTTGATTCTTCCAGCGTATTCAGATTTTTTTGTTTTATAAGCAAATAGTGGTTCATTGCATATATTATACAAAAAACTTCACGTATTACAAGTCATTGATTAGAATTTCATAAATTCTCCATAATAAATATGAGGTGAATCTATGAAAAAGGGATTAAAAGCAATCATTGCATTTTCTTTTATAGGAGTGCTTATCCTTTTTATTTTCTATTTGGCTGCTGCTTTTATCCCTTTGGATTTAAACAGCAAAAAAGAGAACATTACATTGTATGATATTCATGGAGATATTCTTTATGAATCAAACTTCAAAAAGAATTTAACTTGGACAGATATTGAAGAAATACCGGTATTTCTTCAGGACATGGTTGTCAGTATAGAAGATAAAAGATTCTATTCGCATATTGGCTTTGATCCGATCCGGATTGTGAAAGCAATGAGCAATAATCTTTTATCAATGGAAATTGTAGAAGGAGGATCTACGATTTCTCAGCAAATGGCTAAGAATATGTTTTTAAGCAATGAACAGACATTCAGCCGAAAATTAGAGGAATTGTTTTATGCTGCTCAAATGGAAATGCAATACGATAAGAGTCAGATTTTAGAAGGTTATCTGAATACGTTATATTATGGGCATGGTATTTATGGCATTGCCAGTGCCAGTCAGTTTTTCTTTGGTGTTCCGATGGAGGAATTGAGTATTGCACAGGCAGCGATGCTGATCGGTATTCCTAATGGTCCTTCTTTGTATTCTCCGCTGATCAATGAAGAAAACGCGAAAGCTCGGCAGACAATTATGCTGGATGTTTTATTGCATAATGAATTGATCAATCAAAAGGAATATACACAAGCCTTGCAGGAAGATCTGAATTACAATACTGAATATGAGGTAAGTGAAGATAATGCTTATTACATTCAAGCTGTCTTAGATGAATTATATGCCATGGATAAAAAAAGTCCAGGTATTTTTTCCCAGGGCGGCTATGTGAACACCTATTATGATCCGCAGGTGCAGGAGAAGCTCAGTGCGGCCATTCGTAAACATCAGGATGATTCTGAATTGGAAACCAGTGCTATAATTACTCAGCCTTTCAGCGGAAATATTTTGGCGATTGCCGGAGGGAAAGATTATACACTTTCTCAATACAATCGAGCCTTGTATTCCAAACGGCAGGTTGCTTCTACCATCAAGCCTCTGCTTTACTACAGTGCCCTGGAATCCGGCTTTACGCCTTCTACGACTTTCTTTTCTTCACCGACAACCTTTCAGGTAGATGAAAAAAATACTTATGCACCGACCAACTACAACAACAATTATCCTAATCGTGACATCTCTTTGATTAATGCGATTTCTATGAGTGATAATATTTATGCTGTGAAAACCCATTTGTTTTTAGGAATGGAGACCTTAGCCAATTCATTGAATGCGTTTCATATTGAGGCAGAAGCCAATCCTTCCTTGGCTTTGGGGACAGTTGAAATGTCATTGATGGAATTATCTTCTATATATAATACATTTGCTTCGACAGGCTTGTATTATGAACCAAGTTTAATCGATTCAATAACCAATTATTACGGCAATACGTTATATGAAAGAAATCCCCAGCAAATACGTCTGCTGGGGTTAGATGCGACATTGATGTTAAATCAAATGCTGACGGGAACTTTTGATCTGAAAAATAAGACAGTCTCTTTTCCTACAATGTATGGCTATGCACCTAAAGTAGAAGTAGGCGCAAAATCGGGTACCAGTGATTTTGATTCCCTAGTAGTCGGCTATAATCCTGATTATACCGTTGCGGTTTGGTGCGGTTTTGATGATTCCCGTTATTTGGATAAAGAGTACTACAATGTTTCCAAGGAAGTTTTTCTGGAAACATTCAATTCCTTGTATGAAGAAGGCAGCATAGGGCCTTGGTATCAAAGATCTTCAACCCTTGTTTCTAAGACCGTTGATCCGATCAGCGGCAAAGAAAGTCTTTTAGGCAGTGAATATTGGTATCGCAACCAAAAATAATTACATTTTGATCTGAATGTCTTTCGGATAGAAAGCTTTTCTGTCTTCCTTCATCTGTCCGCAGACAATGGCTTGTACGATGTCACTGACTTCAGATAATTCTCTGACTTCACCATTAGCTGTCAGCACCCAGATATTGTGTCCTTCTGCAGAGTGATATGGCTTGTAAGGGCGCTGGAATGCTTCATCACTGGCTACATAGTATTCAGGATCATATCCGGCATCAGATACCTGCTGGATAACACTCTGAAGGTCTTCATCTGAGTGAATATCAACACATTCAAATAAACGGCGATTCAATAAACGGCTGGAAAGATCCGCAAGAATTGGATCTTCACATTCACTCAGACATGTAAAGCCATACAAAGCTGCCGGTTCATCCATCTTGAAATGATCGTGGATGGACGGCATTTCTTTTTCTAAGAATGGAAGAAACATCGGTGCACAATTCAAAATTTCCGGATGAGTATGATATACCGTACGCATCCGTTTGAAGGCCATTGTCAAAATACTTTCATAGCTGCGTGTCATCGGGTGGAAATATACCTGCCAATACATATGATAACGTGCCATGATATAGTCTTCTACAGTATGAATTCCGCTTTCCTTCATGACAATCTTATCGTCGACAAAGCGCATCGTGCGCAGAATTCTTTCCAAGTCAAAATTACCGTAGCTTGTTCCTGTAAAATAAGCATCTCGAAGCAAATAATCCATGCGGTCCGCATCCAATTGTCCGCTGACAATCTGATTTAAGATATCCTTAGGATGAGAATACGTAATAATGGATGCGACCTGTTCCGGAAGATGCGGATCTACTGCTTTTAAGATAGCATTGATTTCCGTATCTTCTAAAATCACTCTGACGGTATACTGTTCATGCGGTACCGGAGAAATGGCTTCAAAAGCATGGCTGAATGGGCCATGTCCGACATCATGCAATAAGCCTGCCAGCATAACTGTAGCTTTTTCATATTCACTCAGCTGATCTCTTAACCCGCTGACCTCCGTTACAATGCGCCGCACGATTTCATACACTCCCAATGAATGAGAGAAACGAGAATGTTCAGCGGTGTGATACACTTGAAAATTGCCGCCCAATTGATGAATACGGCGCAGGCGCTGAAACTCCTTCGCATTGACACAATCCCACACAACTTGCAGATCAATATGAATGTATCCATGAATTGGATCACGCATTACTTTTGTTTCTTCTGTTTTCTTAAGCATGTTCTCACCTCTTATACATTGATTATACTTGTTAATGAACCATTATTGATGTCTCATTAAAGATATTTCTGAATTTCTTTGATATATTCGCTGATGGTTTGATCTTGTTTGATCAGTTCATTGATGCTTTCTTTTAAATAGATATGATTCGTATTGATTTCATAAGCTTCATTTTCATCATCATAGACCCATGTGCCATGAAATAATTCATCCATGACCAAGGACACATATCCGGCAATCATTTCAGCGAAAGGCTGATAATCAAAAGCCTCTTTTTGATTTTCTTCATGGATCAGATGCATCCATTCATCCATCATTTCCAATGATTCCATGGATAAATCCAATGTGATCTCATAGTTCTGTTCAAAATAATCGATACAGTCCAATCCTTTGGCCAAATAACGATAACCGCAGAAATTGATGGCAGTATTGCCGCTTTCAAGCAAGTCCTTTTGTTTTTGATATGTTTCACACAGCTGATTATAATTCATGATTTTCCTCAAGCAAAACGACTGCCAAAGCCAGTGCTCCTTGTTCATGCCCGACAAAGCCCATCTTTTCTCCGCGAGTAGCTTTAATACTGATTTGATCCATACTGCAGTGGCAGACACGGGCAATATTAGCTCGCATCTGTTCAATATAGGGAGCCATTTTAGGCTTTTCTATACAGATGGTTGCATCCAAATTGCCGATCCTGTATTTTCTTTCTTCCATTAAACTTATGACATGAGCTAATAATTTTAAAGAATCAATATTTTTGAATTGTTTATCTGTATCCGGAAAATGTTTGCCCAGATCTCCTAAAGCTAAAGCACCTAAGATTGATTCTGTAATGGCATGGGTCAATACATCCGCATCACTGTGACCCAGCAATCCTTTCTCATGTTCTATTTTGACACCGCCGATGATCAAATCACGATTCTCGGTTAATTGATGAATATCCATGGCTTGTCCAATACGCATCTTATCACTCCATTTCT
>CALUVS010000049.1 GCA_944324265.1 uncultured Traorella sp. | reverse complement strand
TTAAGCAAGTTAAATGGACCGTATACCCCTAAACAATTGGAACAGGTCATTTTCCCCAAACTAATTTAAATATTCATAAATACTAAAAAAGCTCTCATGCAGAGTTTTTTTATACCCCTATTGCCTGAAATCTGAAAAAAATCTAATATTTTAATTAAAGCCATTAACTTTAAGTCAATGAATGATTATGATAGAAGTAGGAAAAGTGGAATCAGCTTTAAAGTGTGGACGACCATTGCTTTTTTGATACAGCACAGAATAAAAGCACAAACAATCTGATACCACTTATTATACGAGAAGAGAAAAATATGGAAAATGAAATTTTAAACACATCAAGAAAATTCTGGGACGCAATGGAACATGCTGATGAAGCAGGAATGCGTTCAATTGCTTTACCAACTTGCCAATTTGTTCATATCGGTATTACTGCCGGTCTAGATCAGGAAATAGATTTCTATACCAGCGGTGCATTTCAGCCAACAGAAGTGAAATTCAATGATCAAAAAGCTGCACTCTACGATGATACTGCCATTGTATTGACAGACTGCAATTACTCTCTGCTTTTAAACGGCGAAGAAACAACACATCATTTTGCGGTAACTGAAGTTTATATTCAGCGGCAAAATGAATGGAAATTGATTCAATTTTCCTTTACTGCACTTGTTTATTAATCAGCCTAAATATTGTTTTACAATGAAAACAACTAAATAATTGCATAAACATGCATAAAATTACTTACCTATTGAAGTTTTGCCTTTATATCTGATTCATGTTTTTTCTTAAATATTATTTTCAATCACATTGAATTGTGCTAAACTATACGTGTCTTTTTTAATGAATGAAGGAGAATTTATGGAAAAAATCTACGAAGGAAAAACAAAGGATGTATTTAAGCTTGAAAATGGAAATGTATTGTTAAAGTTTAAAGATGATTGCACTGGTAAAGACGGCGTATTTGATCCAGGAGAAAACTCTGTTGGATTGACTATTGAAGGTATCGGACGTGCAAACCTGGAAACTTCTATTCACTTCTTTGAAATCTTAAAAGAAGCTGGTATTAAAACTCACTATGTCAGCGCCAATATTGAAGACGCTACAATGGAAGTATTGCCTGCAAAAGTTTTTGGTAAAGGATTAGAAGTCATCTGTCGTTTAAAAGCAACTGGAAGTTTTATCCGCCGCTATGGTGATTACATTGAAGACGGCGCTGAACTGCCAGGCGGTTATGTAGAAACAACATTGAAAGATGATGATAGATGTGATCCATTGATTACTTGTGAAGGCTTAGTGGCTTTAAACATTATGACAAAAGAAATGTTTGAATCTATGAAAGAACAAACATTGAAGATCACTCGTATCGTTGCCGATGACTTAGCTAAAAAAGGTTTAGATTTATATGATATCAAATTTGAATTTGGTTATAACAACGATGAAGTTATCTTGATTGACGAAATTGCATCAGGAAACATGCGTGTTTACAAAGATGGCAAGATCGTTGAACCAATGGAATTAACTTCTCTGATTTTAGGAAAATAACAAATTATTTAAATATATGAGCATAAACTGATAATGGTTTATGCTTTTTTTATGCATGCTGCTTGTTATTTCACATCTTATATGAATAAAATTCAATCGATGATATAATAAATTCAGAGGAACTGCTATGAAAAAAATAATTATATGTTTATTGTCACTAGGCTTGATTGCAGGATGTACTCAGCAAGAGCAGCCAGAAGAGCCAGTAAGCGAGAATAATGAACAAAATACAACTGAATACATTAAAAAAATGGATGAAAACAAAGACTATGTGTATTTATTGGATTCAAAACATACGACTTCTGATGACAGTGATTATCGCAAGCTGGAAGAAGATTATCCATTCACTGACTTTGATACATCAGATTTGATGCAGTGGATGGCTATTTATTATTCACCGGATCCTATATATGAACAGATCGTTGTCAATATTGACAGTCCTGATGCAGCTGAATTGAATCAGTATTTTGATGAAATCTATCAGGAAGAAAATCGAAACGGTTTGTACAATGAATATCGCTGGCATCAAAGTGATGATATTCTTATGATTTATCAAAAGTACGGTACTTTTATGCCATTTGCAGGAGAGACTTTGCTGCGCCATAAAGCTTACTATATTGACTTGCATACAGGTGAACGGCTTTCTAATGATGATTTATTAAATTTATTTTCTGTTCAAAAAGAAGATATTGATGACATCATTCTTGAATATGCCATAGAAAATAAGTTAGGTTATGCTCCTGCAAATCTAGGAGATCCCATTCCGCATGAAGAATTAGATGACAGCAATGGAACAATCATGTCAAGCAATGAATATTTTTTAGAACACGATCCAAATTTTAGTTCAACAGGGAATACCTATAACGATACTTCAGCTTTATATGTAGAAGATAATCATCTATATCTTATCGTAGGAGTCATTACACCAAGTTTTAACAATCATTATCTATTTCATAAAATATTATTAGATCGGCCTGTAGAGTCATCCGTTATAAATGAACCAGATCAGTCAGAAGAATCAAATGAAAATAATGCACAATCAGAAGATCCAATTCAAATCCTTTATTTAAATGGCGGAAAGACGATTGAGCTTTATCAGACCACTTATCCTCATCATGAAGAACAGCTGCTCAAAGAAGATTATGTTCAAGAAGATAGTTATCTTCCTTATGAAAGAATTGGTGCACAAAAATTAGTCTTCTCCAATTTCAATGATCCCTTGATTGATCAATTGAATCAAGAAAACTCGGAAAAGTACAACCAATGCTTAGACTCTGTTCAATATCATGATTATGAGAATAATCCTTCCTATGAAGGGTATCTGAGTGAATTTGATATCTTATTTTATGACATATATGAAAATAATGATGTTATTTCTATTGTTGAAACGTATAATCATGTCCTTTGGGAATCTGGAGGGCTTCCATATCAATATCGTATTTTCAATATCGATAAAAATACCGGTGAATTGCTTTCTAATTCAGATTTGATTGAAGATTATGATGTTATGAGTGCACAGGCAGAAAAAGCCTTGCAGGAAATGAATTATTTGCCGTTGAATAGTAGGGAAGAGATGTCAGAGGATCCTTCTATTTTCTATTATGGCTTGAATTTGGAAAACAGTGATCCTGCTTTCAATTTACCTTTCAATGATGAATCTTATCTGTATCAAAAGGACAATGAATGGTTTTTATTTATCGAACTCCATTGTTATGGACCGGGAGGAAGATTGATTCGTTTAAAGATAGATTATCCGGCATAAGAAAAGAGGCATAAACTTAGTGTTTATGCCTTTACTTTATTCTACTGCAATTAATCGACTCTGCAATACCCCATCAATATCTTCCAAGCGCTTTAACATGTCATCGATTGTTTCAGCTAAATCAATGATATCTAACGCCATATTGACATTGGCTTTGCCATTGACAGGAATCGTCTGAGTAATTACTAATATATTGGCATTGACCAAATAAAGATCATTCAATACTTCAGATAAGATTCCTTTTTCATCTCTTAAAAGCAAAGAAATGATAGCTTTTCTTCCTGTCGGTGTATTTTCTCCGGGCAGAAAAATATAGTCCTTGTACTTATAATAAGTACTTCTTGAAATACCTACAAGCTTTACGGCATCACTGATGCCCATACCGCCGGCAACATAGTTTCTGGCCTGTATGACCTTATCATAAAAATCAGGCAGTATTTCTTTGTTTACAATTAAAAAATCATCTTTCATTTATATTCCCCCTAACTTTTTCTACTGTCAATGGCATGATTTGCCAATGATGTCGGCATTGCTTTATTTCTTCTTGTATTTGATCAATAAAATTCTCTTGATGATAAATGGCCATTAATGTGGGTCCTGAACCGCTGATAAAGAAACCATCACAGCCTTTTGCTTCACATATGTCTTTGATTCGATCATATTCATGAATCAATTTCTTTCGATAAGGTTCATGCAGTTTATCCTTTAACAAATATCTCAATATTTCTGTGTTTCCTTCTTCCAATATTTTTGTCAAAGCAGCTGCTCGTGACAGATTAAAAACGGCATCTTCCAGCGGAACTGTTTTGGGCAATATTTCTCTTGCTTTTTCCGTTGAAATCATAAAATCGGGAATCAATGCACAAAATTTCAATCGTTCACTGACATCATATGGAACACAGCAAGGTTTTCCATCTTCCATCCAGGACACTGTCAATCCGCCCATCAAGGCCGGAGCCACATTATCGGGATGACCTTCAATTGATGTACATATTTCCAATAATTCCTGCATTGATAATTTATTTTCTTCAAAAGCATTGGCTGCCAATGCTCCTGCCGCTATCATTGCAGCACTGCTTCCCAAGCCTCTTGCAATGGGAATCGGTGAATCAATGATGACATGAAAACCTGCAGGACTTTTGTTCATTGCTTCCATCGTTTTCTTATAGGCAATCACAATCAGATTCTCTTCATTCTGATAGCACTCTTCACAGCCTTCAAAGCTGTAGCCAATCTGCCGAGTGAATTCAAAAGTCGCTTTAAGAGAAAAAGCGATGCCCAAAGAATCAAAGCCGCAGCCAATATTTGCACTTGTACATGGTACTTCTATTTTCATCTATTCACCTAGTTTCTCCAATATATAATTTTTTATTTCATCTGGATGAATGACATCCTTGTGCTGTATTACTTTTTTATCCAGATCCTTTAGATTCTCTGGAATCGATACTTGAGTAACTTCATGCAGCTGCTTCATCAATTCAAATTCATCCTGCGCTGCATCCTGATGAAGACTTTCCATGACCGCATGAGTAAATTTATACGGTGAAGCTGTCGCAAGAATAACCGTTTTATGATCATTTAACTGAGCTTTCTGAAAATCCTGAAATACTTTATACGCAACAGCTGTGTGAGGATCCATCAAATAAGCCTCTTTTTCAAAGACTTCCTGAATTATTCTTTCTGTCTGTTCATCACTTGCATATCCGCTGAAAAATTCCTTCTGCAATTTTTTCTTCATCAAATCACATACTTCATAACTGCCTTTCAAAGACAATTCATCCATATAATTTTTTACCATGGCACTATTGCCTTCACAAAGCAGATAAATAAGTCTTTCTAAATTACTGGAAATCAAAATATCCATGCTTGGAGAAATCGTCGTTTTAAAGCTTCTGTTGGCATTATAAATACCTGTCTGAATAAAATCTGTCAAAACATTGTTTTCATTAGACGCACAAATCAGCCGATCAATCGGCAATCCCATTTTCTTTGCCAGATAACCGGCAAGTATATTACCGAAATTGCCTGTCGGTACAGCAAAATTAACTTTTTCATACATTTCAATTTCCTGTTGATTGACTAAATCCATGTAAGCTTTAAAATAATAGACAATCTGCGGAATTAATCGTCCAATATTGATTGAGTTTGCACTGGACAAACGTTTATTTTTCATTTCTGCATTGATTGTTTCATCTGTTAAGATCTTTTTTACTGCACTTTGACAATCATCAAAATTGCCTTCCACAGCAGCCACATGTACATTATGACCAGTCTGAGTAACCATTTGAGCCTTCTGTATGGTACTCACTTTTTCATTGGGATAGAACACAAAGATCTGCGTCTGATTAACATCTTTGAATCCTTCTAAGGCTGCTTTGCCTGTATCTCCGCTGGTTGCCGTTAAAATGATGATTTCATCTTGTGTATTTTGTATCTTTAATGCTCCTTGGATAAGATGAGGCAGAATTGATAACGCCACATCTTTAAAAGCACTTGTCGGTCCATGAAACAATTCCAAAATATAAGTATTCTTAAGTTTGACTAAAGGAACAATTTCTTCCGTATCAAATTTATGAGTATATGCCTTTTGAACACATTCATGGATTACTTCTTTCGGATAATCATCCAAGTACCTGCATAAAATGTTTTCGGCCATTTCCTGATAGCTGAAATGCTGAAAAGATCTTAAATCTATTTGCAGCTTATCAAAGTCCTTCCGCATATATAATCCGCCATCTTCAGACAATCCATTTAAAATGGCCAAAGAAGCATGAACCTCGATATCATTGCTTCGTGTGCTTTTATAAGGCATGAGGATCCCTCCCAAGTTCACTTGCTTTTACACATATAATTATGATACAATGTTTTCATTATAAAGACAAGTGTTTTTGCTTTAAAGACATAGGAGGGAACTCATGAAAATCGGTTTACTAGGATGCGGAACTGTCGGCAGCGGTGTTTTAGCTATCTGTGATCATCCTCAAACAGAAGCTGTACGGCAAATAGAAGTCAAGCGTATATTGATCCGGCAAGGCAGATCAATCACAGATCCGCGCATGACCTATGAAATTCAGGACATTATCAATGATGAAGAAATTGATACGATCATAGAGGTGATGGGTGGAACTACAACAGCAAAAACTTATATCTTACAGGCACTGCAAGCCAAAAAGAATGTTGTGACAGCGAATAAAGCTGTTATTGCAGAAAACTTCAAGCAATTTATGGAAACTGCGAAAAACCATCATGTGCAGTTTCGTATAGAAGCCAGTGTCGGCGGAGGTATTCCTTGGATTGAAAATTTGCTGCGAGTCAAACGCATTGATGAAATTTCATCAATCAGCGGCATCTTTAACGGTACCTGCAATTTCATATTGGATACCTTACATGAAAATGAAGCTGACTTTGATGAAATCTTACAGACAGCCCAGCAGCTGGGCTATGCGGAAGCAGATCCAAGCAGCGATATTGACGGCATCGATACAAAATATAAATGTCTGATCAGTGCCTGCATTGCTTATAATTGCACCCTTCAGCTTGATCAAATCGATACTTTCGGTATTCGTCATATCACCCAGCAGGATATTTCCTATTTCAAAAAAAGAGGATGGACTTGTAAATTGATGGCCATGTCCCAAAATCATGATTCTTTTGTTTCTGCTTATGTGCAGCCTGTCTGCTTTCCCAGCGATGCATTAGAAGCAAATGTTCCTGCTAATTTCAATCTGACATCTTTGCGTGGTCATACAATTCATGATCTCAAATTCTATGGACAAGGAGCAGGGAAAGACTCTACAGCTCATGCTGTCATTCAAGATTGTCTGGACATTGCCAATCATCAAGCCTCACTCAATCCGATTGTTTTGGACAATCATAAATTGATTAATAATTCCAAAGACATCTTTCATTTTTATATTCGAACTCATCTTCAAGCTTCTTTCATCGATGAAATCAAACAAATTTCCATTTCTCATGAAAAAAGTGAATCCTGCTATTTCTTTATTACTTCAAAAATAACCGTTTCAGATATTCATGCTCATATCCGTCAATGGCAAAAAGAAGATCCTGAAATCTTCTTTGCCCAAATTGTACAATAGGAGGTCCTATGATCAAAGTTGCAAAATTTGGAGGCTCTTCTGTGGCAGATGCCTCTCAATTCAGAAAAGTAAAAGCCATTATTGAAAAAGATGAGACAAGAAAAATCGTTGTTGTCAGTGCCAGCGGCAGACGTTTCAAGGATGATAATAAAATTACTGACCTCTTATATCTTTGCCAGGCTCATATCAAATACAGTGTCTCTTATGACAGTATCTTTCATTTGATTGAAGAGCGATTTCAGTCCATCAAAAATGATCTACATCTCTGTTATGATCTGAATAAAGAATTCAAGATCATTCGTTCGATCATGAACAAAAACACAAGCATTGATGCCATTGTTTCCCGAGGTGAATACTTAACAGCTTGTTTGATGAGCGAATATTTGGGTTATGCATTTGCAGATGCCAAAGATTTGATTCATTTTCATTATGACGGCAAACTTGATCATGAGAAAACAAAGCAAGCCTTTGATGAAATCATGCGTGTTCATGAGAAAATTGTCGTTCCCGGATTTTATGGATCTTTGCCGAATGGTGAAATTCATATCATGAGCCGAGGCGGCTCTGATATTACCGGAGCGATACTGGCAGATTTGTGCGATGCCGACGTATATGAAAACTGGACCGATGTTTCCGGCATATTAGTGGCGGATCCGCGTATCATTGAAAATCCAAAGCCGATCGTCAGCATTACTTACAATGAGCTGCGTGAATTGTCTTACATGGGGGCAAATGTCTTACATGAGGAAGCGATTTTTCCTATCAAAGCAAAAAATATTCCAATCAATATCAAAAATACCAATGATCCGGACAATCCGGGAACGATCATCTTAGAAGATTGTTCCAAACTGGATGCACAAAATCCACCTCATATTATTACCGGTATTGCCGGCAAAAAAGATTTTACTTCTGTTACAATTTATCGCAGCGGTTTGTCCAATGAATATGGAATCGTAAAAAATGGCTTGCAGGTGTTTGCCAATTATAAAATACCGGTAGACAATGTACCGATGGGTATTGATTCTTTTTCAGTTGTAGCCGCCAGTGATAAATTGAATCATTGCTTATATGAACTGATTGCAGACCTGAAGGAAGCTTTATCGCCTGACAGCATCAAAGTATCTGATAATTTATCTTTGATTGCTGTTGTGGGACGTGGAATGGCCGATAGTTTGGGTTTATCCGGAAAATTATTTGGAGAATTAGGAGCCAATAACATTAATATACGTACTATTTCACAAGGTGCAGATGAATTGAATATACTAGTGGGAGTAGATACGAAGGATTTTGAAAAAACCATTCGTGTCATTTATCAGAAATTCATCGGATAGGAGAGAAAATGAAAAAATACAAAGTTGCCATTCTAGGTGCGACAGGGGCTGTCGGCCAAGAAATGATCAAAATCTTAGAAGAAAGAAATTTTCCGATTCAGGAGCTGCGCCTGCTGGCTTCACCTAAAAGTGCCGGCAGACTTATGAAGTTTAAAGGTGAACAGATTCCTATTCAAGCTGCAGACAAGCAAGCCTTTGATGGCTGTGATATTGTTTTAGGAGCTGCCGAAAATGATATTGCCAAAAAATATGCCCAGGATATCGTCCGGGCACAGGCTGTATTCATTGATAATTCCAGTGCATTTCGTTTAAATAAAAATGTTCCTTTGGTCATTCCGGAAGTAAATCCCCAAGATGTCTTTCAGCATCAGGGAATCATCGCTAATCCGAATTGTTCCACAATTATTGCTTTAACGGCGGTTCACAGCATTCATCAGCTTTCCCCTATCAAAAAAATGATTGTCAGCACTTATCAAGCTGTCTCCGGTGCAGGCGTGAATGGCATTGATGAATTAGAAAAACAGAATAAAGCTATTCTTGAACATACACCTATTATACCGCAGACTTTTCCATATCAAATTGCTTATAATCTGATTCCACAGATCGGCGATTTTTATGAAAATGGCTATACAAGCGAAGAAATGAAGATGCAGAATGAGGGAAGACGTATTCTGCATGCTGAAGATCTGCTTGTCAGCTGTACATGTGTCCGCGTTCCGATATTGCGTTCTCACTCTATTTCTATTATGCTAGAAACAGAATCCCCGTTAGAACTTTCTGCAGTAAAAAACGGTATTCAGCATGCCAGCGGCTGCAAGTATATGGATGATCCTGAAAATAAGATCTATCCGATGCCTTTGGACACAACCAATCAAGATTTGGTCTATGTGGGACGTATCCGAAAAGATCTTACCAATGATCATGGCATTGTTTTATGGTGCTGCGGAGATCAAATCAGAAAAGGAGCTGCCACGAATGCCGTACAGATTGCAGAAGTTCTCATTCAAGATCATAATTAAAAGACCAGAAAAGTGAATTTCTGGTTTTCTTTTATTTCGCTGTTGTTTCTCCGCTGATTGTGCCTGCATTCACTGTATAAGTATTGCCGACAACAAGCTCCGGACTGCTTATAATAATGGCATTATAAGCTAATTGCGGTGTATATGAAAGAATCTCATTGCCGTCTTGATCTGTTACCGTAATCTGCGTACCGGCTTCCTGTTCACCCACAGTGACTGAAATCACTCCTTGCGCAGAAGAACTGAATGTCTGCGCCATATTCATGGCACCTATTCCGATGAATGTACCGCCGTTGATTTCTGCTGAAGTATCATAATCCAATGTCGCTGTATCACCTTGAGTCGGTCCGCATACAACGATATAGCCATCATTGATAACAATAGAGCCATTTGGCTGAGTTTGACTATAGCTGCGAATACGCAGTTTTTCTTTATACACAGGACCTTCAATTGAATGACGAACCAAGCGGTAGTTGTCAATATCAAAATAAATGTTGCGGATAGTTGTACGTCCATACTGGTCCAATGACATATAAGACTTCATTGCCTGCAGTACTTTCTGTTTCTGCTCTTCACTTAAAAGATACTTAAGCTCAACTCTTTCAAAAACAGTTTGATAAGCCATAAAAAATTCCTCCTTTACATTGTATTTACATTGTACAGGAGGAAGATTGAACTATTATTGAATATTTTTTAATTCTGTATCGGAAGCTTTACGATAAATTCTACTTTGCCTTTGCTGCAGTGAACATCAATGGTTCCTTTATGCGCCTCTGCAATCGCTTTGGCAATGGCCAGACCTAATCCATAATTCTGCCCCTCATCACTGCGTGCAGAATCTGTACGATAAAAACGTTCAAATAAATGCTTTCTTTGTTCTTCAGGAATCTCACCATCATTGATCACAGATAAGCAAGCATGATTCTTTTCTTTCCTTAAACAAAGAGTAACCTCTTTGCCGCTTTGACTATGATTCAATGCATTATCAATCAAAATAGAAGTTATCTGCTTTAATTGCACTGAATTTCCTTGAATCCAAATATTTTCTTCAATTTCACTTGTAAAAATTAAGCCATTTTCAAATGCAACAGTTTCAAACGGCAAAGCTTCACCGCAGACCAATCGGCTGAAGTCTACATGTTCCATCGTCGGCGTCACATTTTCTGCTCGAGCTAGATCCAATAATTGAATGATCAATGCAGACATACGCTCATTTTCATATTGTATATTGGATAACCATTGATTTTCTCCTATTTCACGTTCCAGCATTTCAATATTGGCACTTACGACAGCCACCGGTGTTTTTAATTCATGTCCGGCATCAGAAACAAATTGCTTCTGCTTCTGATAACTCACTTCCAACGGCGAAACAATACGATTCGCTAAATAACGGGCAAGAAAAAACATCAATACTAATGCTGCACTGCCGAAAATCAAAGTATAAGTAAACAATGTATCAGCATTTTCAAGCATCACGGTATTATCCAAAAAGGCTACCAAAACATAATCACTCTTATCTGCCACACGATAAATTAAGTTTTCCTGAATACCCTCACTTTTTTTGTCGGCAATAATATCCTGAGCTAAAGCAACCAATTCATCTTCATCAACAATCGACAGATCCGCAGTATCTACAGCAAGTACTTCTCCTTCATTTGAAATAGCAACAGAATAAAAAGTAGATAATTCCAGCATTTTCGGATGAAATGGATCTCGATTATTTTTGGGATGATCCGGAAATGGATTCATTGTATTGGGCAGCATTTACGTTTCTACATATTCATTGAGTATTTCTCGATTACGATTGGTCATTTCGGTGTAACTGGCCAGATAAATTGTACAGAATGTACCAAAAAGAAGCAGCACCAATACCGAAAGGATTGCCGCAACAATCTTTCTTCTGGACTGCTTAAACATTTCCGTCCCTCAATTCATATCCTATGCCGCGAACAGCTTTGATCTCTGTACTGGCCTTCACAAAGCTAAGCTTCTTGCGTACAAAAGACATATATACTTCGACATTGTTATATTCTGCTTCATTGTCATAGCCCCATATTTTTAATGCCAGCTGTTCACGAGTCAATATTTGTCCTTGATTCGCAATCAAATATTCCAAAATATGAAACTCTTTTTCACTTAGACGTACACTATTTTCTTTGCAGATCAATGTTGAGGTATTCATATCCAATTCAATATCACCGAAAGTCAGTTTGCTGTCATAGGTATTGCGATTCCGTCTGCTTAAAGCTCTTAATCGCGCTAACAATTCCTTCGTCATGAATAGTTTGGTCAGATAATCATCTGCCCCGCAATCCAATCCATTGACTACATCCTCCAGATCACTTTTAGCCGTCAGCATAAGAATCGGTGTTTTGATTCCTTTTTCTCTGGCTTCTTTGGCAATATGAAATCCATTCATCCCCGGCAGCATGACATCCAAGATCGCTATATCATATACACCTGTTTCTATCGCATATGATCCTTCCAATCCATCAGTATAATGATCTACTTCATATTTTTCCAATCGCAGTATCTCACATAATGCCTGTGCCATTCTCTTTTCATCTTCTACAAGCAAAAGCTTCATATTGACACCTCTGCATAGTTTCATTATACCATCAAAGATTGAAAAACGATTGAAATCAGCTATTGCTTTCTTGATTCTTCTGCTTTATTGATGCAGGTAATGGCATTCAAGCTTCTTGGATAACCAATATAAGGAACACATTGTGAGACAACATGCATCAAGAAGTCCTTGTCATTGCCCAAATTCATATTTCCGCCTGCATGAGCAATCAGCTGCGGTTCACAGCCTCCTTGTCCCATTAAAAAACAGAAGGTGATCATTTCTCTTTCAGCCAAACTTAAACCTGTGCGTGTATAATAGTCACCAAAGCAATTTTCTGCCAGCCATCGATTAATATGATTGACTTTCCAAGCTTCATTCATATGTTCACCGAATATTTCTATTTGTGCCTGCACTCCTTTTTCCAAACGATTGTCCAAAGTTGTCGTACATTGACTGGTCAAAGGTAATTGAATGCCTTTTTCACTCATCACTTCATTCGCTGCATTTAAGAAAGGACGAACACGCCCCATTCCTAAATAATCTGTTGCCTGGTAAACAATTTCCTTTGCTGCAATGGCATCTAATCCGGCATCCAATGCCTTCGGCAAAATTTCTCTATATTCATCAATGCCTTGACATCCCAGCAATACTGCTAATATTGCCATATAGCGGGTTCTGTCATCTAATTCCTGTCCTTTTTCATGTTCAGCCTCATTGACAAAATAATCAAATCTTTCCATAAATTCCAAGTCAGTTTCATATAAATTTTTCATCCTCTTCACAACCTTTCTAACTGATAAGCTTCTCCTGGATTCAATACAACTACGCGTTCCGGATGAACAATGCATTTCTTCAATTCTTCCGGATTGCCATTAAATTCCTTCCATTCCGGTGCATCCACACTGCCCCAATGCCATAAGATCAATGGTGTATGCGGATAGGCCACGGCAACTTTCTTCGCCCCTTCCAATCCAATGTGCCACTTGCTGTCAGAAAAATCAAATAAAATGGCATCCGGTGTTCGCATATGCAATTGTTTCTCTAATAAACGGCTGTCTCCTATTGCCCAAATACTGCCATCCGGCGTATCCAGCCAAAAGCCGCAAGAATCTTCCATCATAAATTCCCGTGTATGATGTTTTGGGGATTCATTCTGCCAATTATGCCATGCTTGGGTCAAAGTGACTTGAATATTGCCGATTTGAAAGGAATCTCCGATATCATGACCTATGCCCTCAATATTCAATTCCTCTTTCAACAAAGAAGCTACATAATACGTCGTATGATACGCTTCTGTTACTTCAGAAAGCTCTTTGACTGTTTTACGGCTGTAATGATCATTATCACAATGTGTGATCAATATGGCATCCAAATGCTCTACTTCTTTTTCCTGAATCGGTACATCAATCAATAACGGCATATCAAACCCGCTCAAGACAGGATCAATCATGATCACTGTCCCATGAGCATTGATCATTGCCCCTGCATTGCCTAACCAGCGAATTTCTGTTTTAGAAATCAAGCCAAAGGCTTCTTTTGTTATTCTTTCTGTTTTTTCTGGGACTGCCTGTCCCTTTTCATTTATCTTACTTGCCATATCTGCTCCTTTCTATATCACTTGATAGTTTTTCCATTGATTGCTTTTCAATCGCAGCCAATAGATAATTCCGCGGATCGTCCAATCCAAACACATGGCAAAGGCAATGCCGATCACTCCCATATTCAGCCCAATGCCAAAGATATAAAAGAATACCAGACGAATGCCAATCGTCGTAAATAACGATATCACTGTTGTAAATTTCACATCTCCGGCTGCCCGCAATCCTTTGCCCAGCGGGTCTGCAAATGGATAAGCAATGGCATTAAAAAGATTATGAATCAATACCAGCAGAATCGTCAGCTGCTTGGTTTCCTCTGTCAAAGTATAGAACTGCATAAGAATCGGTGTAGCCAGAAAAATGAGTCCATTCCATACAGCAGAAAGCAGCAAAGTAATCCGCATCAATTTCTTAAAATAAAACTCTGCCTGTTCAGTTTCCTGAGCTCCCATGCATTGACCAATGACTGTAATATATACCGGTCCCATAGCAACACAGCTCAATGAAGCAACACTCCAAATACTTTGAGCAATGCCATTCGCTGCTATTTGATAAGTTCCGAATAAGGCCACTATACTGCTTAATGCAACCTTAACAAATTGGAAGATGCCGCTTTCAATCCCATTCGGTATCGCAATCGACAGCATTCTTTTCTGCATATGTCCATCCCATTTTAATATATTCTGAATCTGATACTGAATCGGATTGCTTTTGGAAAAACATAATACCGTAATAACAGCAGCTGAAAATATATAAGATATGAGAGATGGATAAGCGACTCCTGCCACTCCGGCATGCAAAACAAAGACTCCAATCAAATTTCCAGCTACATTGATCAGATTCGCAGCAATGGAAACAACCATGGTCGTATGCGTATTTCCAAAACTGCGATATACAGCCGCACCGGTATTATAAATTGCAATAAAAGGATATGAATAAGCCAAGATTTTCAAATAAACCACACAGGCCTCCATTACTGCATCCTCTACCTGTCCGAACATCAAATGCATCAATGATTCATTAAACAACAATATAAGAATTGAACAAGTCATTGAAAATAGGATGGAAATGATCAATAACTGACTTGATGCCCGATCTGCCATTTCCTTTTCATTTCGGCCGATATATTGACTGATGACAACCGCTCCGCCGGAGGCCAATGCTGTAAACAGAAACAAAAAGATCGTATTGAATGAATTGACTAACGATACGCCGGAAACACTTGCTTCACCGACAAAACTGATGATAAATATATCCGCCAGCCCGACAAGCATCAAAAGCAATTGCTCCAGAAATAACGGCAAAATTAATTTCTTCAGATCAGCATTTGAAAACAACATCTTATTCTTCTTCCTTTTGTATCCGATGCCATAAAACATCTAATTTCATCAATTGTTCTTCTTTCTTATGTATTTCATTCAATGACTCATTTCTTTTCTCTTTCAGCATCCATATTCTTTGTTCACTTGTATCTTTTCCTTCAGCTGCTAATTTCATGTATTGTTTGATTTCATTTCGATCAAAATCCAGTTCATACAATGTCATCATCATGCTTAATTGATTAAGATCATTTTCATCATATTGTGTCCTTTTAGGAAGGAAATCATAGTTTTCATATTCATTCACAATCCACTCCGGCAAATTGTAACATTCACATATCTCTTCTCTTTTCATGATCAAAACCTATCTTTCCAAATAAAAATTGTGTCTTATCTGACACAATTATTGTATTGCAGCTAATTGAATTATGCTAATGCTTATATTTTATTATGATTCCCCATCTGAGTCACCTAGGCTAGAGATAGACCACGTTGAAGTGCATACGCATCCATAGCTGCTTGAATA
>CALUVS010000048.1 GCA_944324265.1 uncultured Traorella sp. | reverse complement strand
GAAAACATCCGAATTGAAAGATAAGATCTTCAATTCGGATGATATAGTCTAACCGATTGGGAAAGTTCTAATATAAATATAGCGGAGTTTTATATACTATTTTCTTTATGGTTCATGATTTATGACTCGATTTTGAGTATGTCAATCTGATGCGAGAGATATTGTCAGTATGTCTTGCAGCTGTTCCGCTCTGCATTGTCAGTTATTTTGTTTTTGGCTGGAAATCCAAACATACTTATTTGGGATTGATAGTTCTGCTTGTGTTTAAGATTATTTTTGATCTTGTCACATCTTTTACTTTGAATTAACTGAAAAATTATATTCAGTAAATATTTGATAGAGGGAAAGCTTATATGGAATTTATAAGCTCCCTTATTTTTTATATAACACAAAAATGAAAAAGAATTGTTGAGTGGAAAAAAACTTAGATTGTTCTATTTATTAGTGTCGGGTTTGATAAAAAAAACATTATTTACTTTCCAACTAGAAAATTAAATACAAAAAAAGCCTTTATACAAGGCTTTAAATTTAAATATGGTGGAGCGTAAGGGATTCGAACCCTTGACCCCCTGCGTGCAAGGCAGGTGCTCTCCCAGCTGAGCTAACACCCCATGTATATTTAAATTCGATGGTGGGCCTGAATGGACTTGAACCAACGACCTCACCCTTATCAGGGGTGCGCTCTAACCACCTGAGCTACAGGCCCGTTCATCGAATGCTCATTAATAATACCATGTAGATATGTATGTGTCAACACTTTTTTGAAAAAATTTTAAAGAAATTTAATTGGTCATTAAATCACGCTTTATTTCATAGTAGTATGTGCGTATTTCATGGCTGCATACTGAATTGCAATAATTGTTTTGCTGTCTTTGATTTTTCCTTGCTGGACAAGATCCATCGCCTCTTCTATCGGCAGAAAGAAAGCAGTGATGCATTCATCTTCATCCATTGCTTTTGGATGATCCAAATGAGTCAGTTTGCCTGCTTCAAAGATATGAAGAACTTCTGCACAAAATCCTGGAGTCGGAAAGAAAGTAAAAATCTTATTCATAGTATCACTAGTATAGCCTGTTTCTTCTTCCAATTCACGCATTGCGCAGCGTGAGAGTTCTTCATGGGGTTCGATCGTTCCGGCTGGAATCTCCAGAGTTTCTTCTTGTACGGCATAACGATACTGAGAAACCAAAAGAATTTCTTGATCTTGTATGGCTAAGATTGCAACTCCTCCTGGTGCAGAAACAACTTCCCGAATAGCATGAACACCATTTTCACATAGAATTTCATCTTTATGAAGCGTGACGACTTTTCCTTTATAGATCAATTCACTTGAACATTGTTTATCCATAGGCTCACCTCTTTTTTATTATATCATCTGGAATCTGCATTGACTATGACACATTTTTCTGTATACTACTATATGCTAGGGGGAGAGATATGAGAAAATATATAGGAAATAAAGCCTTTTTTCAGGAGGCAATTCATGTAGCTTTACCGATGATGCTGCAGAATTTAGTGTCTACCTGTGTCAATCTGATTGACTCATTGATGGTCGGTCAGTTAGGAGATGCGGCCATCGGCGGTGTCGCTTCCGTCAATCGTTTTTACTTGATCGGCAATTATGGCACAATGGGTATCATCAATGCAGTCGGCATTTTTATTGCTCAATTTTTTGGTGCCAGAAAAGAAAAGCATATGAAAGAATCCTTTCGCTTTTCGATTTGGAGTGCTTACTGCATTATTGTACCGATGTTTTTGATCAGTTTTTTCTTTCCGGAATTTATTCTGCGCTTTTTTACAGATGATATAGCGACGATTGCACAAGGTGTAGCTTATCTGAAAGTAGCAGCCTTTTCCTTTCTGCCGATTGGCTTATCCATTGCCATCAGCAATGCTATGCGCTGTATCGGAATTACGCGTCTTCCATTATATGCCAGTGTAGCTTCTGTTGCGACAAATGCTTTCTTTAATTATTGTTTGATCTTCGGACATTTTGGCTTTCCGGAAATGGGCGTTGTCGGTGCTGCTTTGGCAACCGCCATTGCTCGTTTTGTAGAAGTGTTTTTGCTGCTGTTAATGATGAAATACAATGATTTCCCATTTGCAACACGCATTGCTGATATGTTTGATGTACCGGTAGAATTATCTAAGCGCATTACAGTCAAAGCTATTCCTTTGTGTGCCAATGAAATTTTATGGTCTGGCGGTATGGCCATGATTCTGAAACTGTATGGGACACGCGGGCCGGCTGTATTGACCGGTTATTCGCTTGCTACTACAGGGACAGATATCTTCTTTACCCTGTTCAGCGGTATGGCTGTTGCTTCTACCGTCATGATTTCACAGCGCTTAGGTGCTAATAAATTAGAAGAGGCTCGAGCGAACGGGTATTATTTATTAGGACTTGCCGGGATGATTGCTCTTGTCTTTGCGGTATTGATCTTTGGTATTTCTTATATGATTCCATTGCTTTATACGACTGTTTCCGATGAAGCGATGCAGATTGCTCAGAACATGATTCGTATTCAAGGCTTGCTGTTTGTCATTTATACACTGAACACCCAGAATTTCTTTATTGTCCGTGCCGGAGGAGATACACGTTCAACCTTGATCATGGATAGCTGCTTTATGTGGCTGGTGAATATTCCGGTATTGGCTTTATGTGCTTATTTTACCGATTTAAGCATTTATGCGATTTATGTGATCGGACAAGCCACAGATTTGATCAAACTCGCTGTTTCTAGTGCCTTTGTGCGCAAAGAAAAGTGGGTTGTGAATCTTGTTCATCATGAAGAAGAAATTGAATTGGAATTTGATTAGAAAAGTCGCATTTTGCGATTTTTTCTTTATAAAATACCCCTTATATAGAATATAATATAGAAAAAGGGGATACTTATGAAACTGCTTCTGATTGTCTACGGGCTGAGTTTTACACTGCTTATGTTCTGTATCTATCATCCATCATTTCAAAAGCATTATCTTGCAGTCAAAACTTTGACCAGCAGTATTTTTGTTTTATGCGCTGTTGTTCAGATGAACGGCGTTCATGATTGGACATGGCTGATGGGTTTTCTGTGCTGCTTTTTCGGTGATGTTTTATTAGGCATCAAAGAAAAAGGCAAGCCCAGTTATTTTGAAGCTGGACTTGCGGCATTTCTTTTCGGACATATTTTCTTTATTATACGCATGCATCAAATGCATTCTATCTTTCTTTTGGATATTGTGCTGGCTTTCTTTTCTGTCTGGATAGTTTCACGTCTTATGCGTCTAAAGAAGATGAACAGCGGTAATAAACATGCTGCTATCCAAGTATATGCTTTTGTTGTAGGGCTTCTGCTGGCCAAGTCACTGACATACTTTATTGCTCTGCCGCAGCATATCGGTTTAGTCTTTGCTTGTTTTCTGTTTCTGCTTTCTGATTTTTTATTGCTGTTTATTTATTTTTATGAAACAAAATGGACATTCATGCGTTTCATCAATCTTTTCTTTTATTATAGTGCTGTATTGCTTTTAACAGTATTTTTACCATAAAAAAAGAATTGTCATTTGATTAGGAGGACAATTCTTGACTTTTTGTGAAACAATTGCATATTTATTTGTACATAGGTAGGGACATTGGATAGTTTATGAAAAAAGTTTCTAAGTTATTGTTTCACATCCATAATATAACATAAGCAAAACGATAAAAACACAAAAGTGACTAAATTGTAACACAAATGTCACTTTCATTTTTTTAACGATAAAAAGAGAAAGAGGATGAAATTTTGAACATTATCAAAGCCTGTTTTTGTGAAGGAATTTTACTGGTTTGAAATTTAGTTTAAATAGTTTATAATATGTACATTGGAGGAAAGGGATCATGGGCAAGAAACTTTTAAATTTCTTTTTCAGCAAGATCATGATTGTCGCTTATCTGATTATCATTCAGCTGTTGTTTCTTTTTGGATTGATTTTCTTTTTATCTTCATATTCAAGTATAATTCGATTTATTCTCTCTGTATTAAGCATATTAATGGTCATTTATATTTTTAATAAAGATGAGAATCCGTCTTATAAGCTGGCTTGGATATCTGTGATATTGATCTTACCTTTGTTTGGCGGCATCATGTATTTGATGTTCGGCGGACAGAAGGTCCCTCGTCAGTTAAGAAGACAATTGAAGATTACACATGAAGGAATTGCAGAGCAATTCAATCAGAATGAGCAATTGATGGAAAAAATATATGCGGAAGATAAAGAAGCATATAAACAAGCACATTATTTATTGAATAATTCAGGATTTCCTGTTTATGAAAATACAGGAACAACCTTTTTGAAATCAGGCAGTGCTTATTATCATGCCTTGATGAAAGAATTAAGAAGTGCTGAAAAATTCATTTTCATGGAATATTTTATTCTGGAAGAAGGATTTATGTGGAATACTGTTTTGGAAGTCATGGCTCAGAAGGTCAAAGAAGGTGTCGATGTACGTCTGATGTTTGATGATGTGGGATGTATCACCAAACTGGAAACAGATTATGCACTGAAGATCAAGGAACTGGGGATCAAATGCAAAGTATTTAATCCGATTCGTGCTCGCTTAGCTATGCAGATGAACAATCGCGATCATCGCAAGATTTCTGTGATTGACGGCAAAGCGGCCTTTACCGGCGGCATTAACTTAGCGGATGAATATATGAATTTAAAAACGGTTTATGGGTATTGGCGAGATCAGGGAATTATGATCAAAGGTGATGCTGTATATAATTTTACTTTGATGTTTCTGCAGTTTTGGGATTATGGCGAAAAGACTTTCAGTGATTATGCTTCTTATTATGTGCCTACACAGAATAAAAGTGATGGATATGTTCAGCCATTTTCTGATTCACCGACAGATGGGGAAAGTGTTGGTGAAAATGTTCATCTGAATATTATTCACAGTGCCCATGATTACATTTATATTCAGACACCTTATCTGATCTTGGATGACAATATGAGAGAAGCCTTGCAGCTGGCGGCTAAATGCGGCGTGGATGTACGTATTATTGTGCCTCATATTCCGGATAAGAAGTTAGTCTTTCAGGTTACAAGAGCCAATTATCGTTTCTTATTGAAAAGCGGCGTGCGCATTTATGAGTATACACCGGGCTTTGTTCATGCGAAAACGATCTTGGTGGATGATAAGATGGGTGTTATCGGAAGCATTAACTTTGATTATCGCAGTTATTATCTGCACTTTGAATGCGGAGTCTGGATGTATCAGTCCAGTGCTTTGAAGGAATTAAAAGAAGATTTTGAAAAAACATTGAATGAATGTGAAGAGATTACTTATGAAAAATATATGCAGGCAAGTATTTTTGTGCGTATTTTCCGTTCAATCTTAAGCTTGTTTGCGCCATTGATGTAGGAGGATATATGAGTAAAATTGGTTTGATATGTGAAGGCGGAGGAACAAAGGCCGCTTATACATCAGGTGTGCTGGAATGTTTGTTGGAAGAAAACATAAATGTAGATTATACAGCGGGTATTTCTGCCGGTGCCATGTGTCTGACAGGCTATGTTTCCAAGCAGAAAGATCGTCTGCGTGTTTTGGGGATTCATTCAACTTCACGCAAGGAAGCAGTAGGATTGTATCCATTGCTTCATGAGCATTCTGTTTTCGGTATTAATGCAACTTATGATTATATTGAAAAGGAAGCACCGTTGGATAAAAAAACTTTTTTTGAAAATCCCTGTGAACTGGAAATGGGATTGTATAATATTCCTACCGGACAAGTAGAATACTACGGCAAAAGTGATTATGATGATGAAGGAAAGCTGTTAAAAGCCAGCTGTGCCTTATTGATGCTGACAAAAAGTGTTGAATTTAAAGGAACACGCTATATGGACGGCGGTTTAGTTGATATGATTCCGATTGATCAGGCATTGAGACAGCATTGTGATAAAGTGATTTTTATTTCAACAAAGGAATCCAATTACGTGCGTAAGCCGGCTCCTAAATGGCAGCTATGGCTGGCAGGTATTATGTATCGCAAGCAAAAACATGTTCGCAATGATTTAGCGAAACGTCATGAACGTTATCAGATGCAATGGCAGAAGGTAAAGGATATGGAGAAGGAAGGCAAGGCCATTATTCTTCGTCCAAGCATGGATATGGGCATTACACGTTATACAACAGATCATGAAAAACTGATCAAATGGTATGAACTGGGTGTAAGCGATACCAAAAAGCGTATCGAAGAAATCAAGAAATTTATGCAAGACTAACTGTGAGCAATCACAGTTTTTATTTGTGAGAAAACTCTTCCTTTTTACATTAATTTTACATTGGCGTGCTTTCCTTTTTACAAGTCCTCACTATAATAAGGGCGTATTCAAAAAAGGAGAGAATGAATAGTTATGAAGAAATTTATGAAAGTTTGTTTATTAGCAGCTATGTGTTTTGTGCCATTTGCTTGCAGCAGCAACACACCAGCTGAAGAAGGCGGAGAAGAACAGGGATCAACCACTGGTTCTCCAATCACAGTTATTACTCGTGAAGATGGTTCAGGTACAAGAGGTGCCTTTACAGAATTATTCGGTATTGTGGATGAAGATGACAATGATATTATCATCGACACTGCAGAAGTTACAAACTCTACTTCTGTTATGATCACAACTGTTACCGGTAACCCAAATGCAATCGGTTATATTTCATTGGGTGCATTGAATGATGATGTAAAAGCTGTTCAGATTGATGGTGTAGATGCTACTGTTGATAACATCAACAATGGTTCTTATAAAATTTCTCGTCCATTCAATATTGCTACCAGAGATGGATTAAGTGAACAAGCTCAGGATTTCATCAATTATATCTTAAGTGATGAAGGTCAGGCAGTTATCGCAGAAGAAGGTTATATCAGCATTGAATCTACAGGTGCTTATGAACCAGCAGGTGTCAGCGGTGATATCACTATTGCCGGATCAAGTTCAGTAACTCCAGTTATGGAAGCATTAAGAGAAGCTTACATTGCATTAAATCCAGATGTAAATATCGAAATCCAGCAGAGTGACTCTTCAACTGGTATGTCTAACGTAGCTGATGGATTATGCGATATCGGTATGGCAAGCCGTGAAGTAAGAGACAGCGAATTAGAAAAAGGATTAACTCCAACTGTTATTGCTTTGGATGGTATTGCAGTTATCGTAAACAATGAAAACCCAATCACTAACTTAACTAGTGAAGATGTTTACAATATTTATACAGGTGTCACTACTACATTTGATGAAGTGCAATAATGACTGCCTTAACTAAGAAAAAAACACAGAAGAAAATCAATAAAGAAGTTATAATGAAGTGGGTGTTTGCCATTGCCGCATCCACTTCTATCTTGTGTGTTTTCCTCATTTGCGGATTTTTGTTTTATAACGGATTTACGGCTATGGCCAAGATAGGTGTGTTTGATTTTATTGCAGGAACGCGCTGGAAACCAAGCAATGAATTGTTTGGTATCTTGCCAATGATTGTCGGCAGTATTTCTGTGACACTGATTGCTGCTATTATTGGTATTCCGATTGGCATTTTATGTGCTATCTATCTTGTATATTTTTGTTCAGATCGAGTTGGAAAGATCTTAAAGCCTGTCATTGATTTGCTTGCAGGGATTCCATCTATTGTTTATGGTTTCTTTGGTTTGGTCTGTATCGTGCCGATCATGCAGGATCTGACGGGAACCAGCGGTAAAGGAATCTTGACTGCCGGAATCCTTTTAGGGATGATGATCTTGCCGACCATTATCAATGTCAGTGAATCTTCTTTAAGAGCAGTTGAAAAAAGCTATTATGAAGGGGCGCTGGCTTTAGGTGCAACACATGAGCGCAGTGTATTCTTTGTCAGTGTACCGGCTGCAAAAAGCGGTATTTTGGCTGGGGTGATCTTAGGGATCGGACGTGCTGTCGGAGAAACGATGGCAGTTAATTATGTTGCAGGAAATCAGGCAGTGATGCCGACAAGCATCTTGAGCGGTGTCAGAACATTGACAACCAACATCGTATTGGAAATGGGATATGCAACTGACCTGCACAGAGAAGCTTTGATTGCCACTGCAGTAGTTCTGTTCATCTTTATTTTGATCATAAATGCTGCCTTCTCATATGTGAAAAGGAGAATGAAATAATGAACCAGTATACATTATCAAAAGTATTAAATGTTTTAGTAAAAATATCTGCGTTCATTACGATGGCTATCTTAGGCTGGATCGTGGCTTATATCATTATTAATGGTATTCCGAATATGACTTTGGATCAGTTTGCATGGACTTATACAACGGATAATGTTTCTATGATGCCAGCTATTGTCAATACAGTTACCACAGCATTTATTGCTTTGATCATTGCATTGCCTCTGGGTGTAGCCTGTGCCATTTATCTTGTTGAATATGCCAAAAAGGGCAGTAAGTTTGTCAGTTTTGTTCGTTTGACTACAGAAACATTAAGCGGGATACCTTCTATCATTTTTGGTTTATTTGGTAACTTGATGTTTGTCATTATATTCAAAGGCTATACATTGCTGTTTGGTGCTATTACTTTATCTATTATGATTCTTCCTTTGATTATTCGTACAACGGAAGAAGCACTGTTAGCAGTACCAGATGCTTATCGTGAAGGAAGCTTTGGACTTGGGGCAGGCAAGACACGTACGATTTTTAAGATTGTATTGCCTTGTGCCGTTCCGGGAATCCTTTCCGGGGTCATTTTAAGTATTGGACGTATTGTCGGTGAAAGTGCTGCCTTGATTTATACAGCAGGTACTATTCCGCAGATTGCAGGTCTTATGGATTCAGGAAGAACTTTATCTGTTCACATGTATGCCCTGTTATCAGAAGGATTATATATTGATCAGGCATATTCCACAGCATTGGTATTATTGGTCTTAGTTATTATCATTAATACCTTAAGCGGATCAGTTGCCAAGAAATTAGGAGGAAACCATGAGTAAAGTGAGTATTCAGGATGTTCGCCTTTGGTATAAAGATTTTAATGCCTTAAAGGGAATCAGCCTTGAAATAGAAGAAAATGAAGTAACGGCATTCATTGGACCAAGCGGATGCGGAAAAAGTACTTTATTGAAGTGCTTGAACCGTATGAATGATTTGGTAGAAGGATGTCGTATTGAAGGAAAAATCTTATTGGATGGAGAAGACATCATGAATATGGATGTTAACCAGCTGCGTAAAAATGTTGGGATGGTTTTCCAAAAACCAAATCCATTTCCAATGAGTATTTATGACAATATTGCTTTTGGTCCAAGAACACATGGAATCAAAAACAAAAAAGATTTGGATCAGATTGTAGAACAATCTTTAAGAGATGCAGCCTTATGGGAAGAAGTAAAGGATCGTTTGAATACATCTGCATTAGGTTTATCCGGCGGTCAGCAGCAGCGTTTATGTATTGCCCGAGCATTAGCTGTTAATCCGGAAATCTTATTGATGGATGAACCAACCAGTGCTTTGGACCCAATTTCTACTTCTAAAATTGAAGACTTGATGGCTGAGCTGAAGAAAAAGTATACAATTATTATTGTAACGCACAATATGCAGCAGGCCGTTCGTATTTCTGACAAAACTGCTTTCTTCTTATTGGGAGAATTGGTAGAATATAATACAACAGAACAATTGTTCTCAATGCCAAAAGATAAACGAAGTGAAGATTATATCTCAGGAAGGTTCGGATAAAATGAGACTGAAATACAATGAAGAATTAGTAAAATTAAATGATGAATTGATTTCTATGGGTGAAATGTGCAGTGATGCCATTACATTTGCATTACATTCTCTGACACAATGCAGTGATGATCTAAAAGCACACATTGTAGAACTTGAAAATGAAATCAATCAAAAAGAAAGAAGCATTGAACAGCAATGCATGCGTTTATTGCTTCGCCAGCAGCCGGTGGCCAGTGATCTGCGTATGATCTCAAGTGCTTTGAAAATGATCAGCGATATGGAACGAATCGGTGATCAAGCCTTTGATATTTCTTATTTGGTGCCATTGAATCTGAAAGAAGATGAAGTGTGCCAAAAAGAATTGATTTCCATGGGAAAAACAGCGATTCAGATGGTAAAAGACAGTGTCACTTCTTTTGTTAACCGTGATTTAGAATTAGCTTATAAAGTAATGGAAGCGGATGATATTGTAGACAAAGGATTTGTGACTATCAAAAATGAATTAATTGATGCGATTGCCAAAGACAAGAACATGGGCGAAGAATATTTGAATGCTTTGATGATTGCCAAATATTTTGAACGTATTGGTGATCATGGTACGAATATTGCCGAATGGGTAGAATATGCCATTACCGGCAAACACAAACGACTCACTCCAAAAGTCTAAACTCCTTTTTTCATGATACCTCCTGAAGTGGTCGTTTAGGAAGCAATTGCTTCCTTTTTTGTTATCTGAATATGAAAAAAAGCGGAGCATTTGATCCGCTTTTTCCTGTTTTATTCATGGAATAGAATGTCTGTATAAGAAGGAACAGGCCATAGAGATGAAGGAATCATTAATTCCAATGCATCGACATCAGCTCTTAATTGATCCATGCATGGCACGATGATATCGGCCATAGCACGAGAACGTTTTTCTAAAGAAGCAATTTTTTCTGTTTCAGCCAATTCTTTTTCCAGTATTTCTAAGTTCTGCATCAATGAATCACAATGCATTTCCATTTTCTTGAGCATTTCTGTTTCTGTATGGCATTTCAATGATTCACAGGCTTTCTTTTTGGCAATGATTGTCTGAGCCAATTGATTTTGATAATCGAGGATAACCGGCAGGAATTTCTTTTTAGTCATATCTACCATGACACTGCCTTCCACATAAATATTTTTGTTATAATTTTCAAATAAGATCTCACTGCGAGAATGCATTTCCTGAGAAGTTAAGATCTTGTGTTTAGCAAATAAATCAATATTCTTCTGACTTGTATAATAAGGCAATGTATCCGGAGTTGTCTTCAGATTGTATAAGCCGCGTTCTTCAGCTTCTTTGACCCATTCATCCGTATAACCATTGCCGCTGAATAAAATACGTTTGTGATTTTTGATGGTCTTGCGGATCAAATGATTCAATGTTTTCTTGAAATCATCGCTTTTTTCCAGCTCATCGGCAAACTGGCATAATTCTTCGGCGACAATCGTATTGATGATCTGGTTCGGACAAGCAATGGACATGCTTGATCCCAGCATACGGAACTCAAATTTGTTGCCGGTGAAAGCAATCGGTGAAGTACGGTTGCGATCGGTTGTATCCTTAGGAAATTTCGGCAGAATGTCCACACCGATTTCCATGTATTTATCGAAAGTCTTATCATAGTTAGTTTTATTTTCGATGGCTTCTAAAATACCCATCAATTCTTCTCCCAAATGAATGGAAATGATGGCAGGAGGTGCTTCATTGGCTCCTAAACGATGATCGTTGCTGGCAGAAGCAACAGAAACACGCAGCAAGTCTTGATATTCATCCACACCTTTGATGATAGCGCATAGGAATAATAAGAAACGAGCATTGTTCTGCGGAGTTTCTCCCGGTTCAAGCAAATTCTTATTGTTTGCGGCAATTGACCAGTTGTTATGTTTGCCGCTGCCGTTAACATATTTGAATGGCTTTTCATGCAGAAGACAAGCAAAGCCATGTTTATCGGCAACCTTCTTCAGCAATTCCATTGTCAGCTGATTGTGATCGGTAGCCATATTGCTTGTTTCAAAGATAGGCGCAATTTCAAATTGGCGAGGAGCGACTTCCTTGTGTTCAGTTTTAGCAGGTACCCCTAATTTCCATAATTCAATGTCCAGCTCATTCATAAAGGCCTTGACACGGGCATCCAATTGACCGAAATAGTGATCATCCATTTCCTGACCTTTTGGACTTTTTGCTCCAAATAATGTTCGTCCGCATAAGCGCAGATCATCCCGTTTCAGAAAATCTTCCTTATCAATTAAGAAGTATTCCTGTTCACTGCCGACAGTCACTTGAATTTGTTTATCCTGAGTTTCTCCGAATAATCGCAGAATACGCAATACTTGTTCATTCAGATCCGCCAAAGAACGAATCAAAGGGGTCTTCTTATCCAAAGAACTGCCGTCAAAGGAACAGAAAATAGTTGGAATACATAATGTATCATCTTTGATGAATGCATAACTGGAAGGATCCCATGCCGTATATCCGCGAGCTTCAAAAGTAGAGCGGCTGCCTCCGTTTGGAAAACTGGATGCATCGGATTCTCCTTTGATCAATTCTTTCCCGCTGAATTCCAAGATGACTCCATCTGTTTGATCACTGGAAATAAAGCCTTCGTGTTTTTCGGCAGTGACTCCGGTCATTGGCTGGAACCAGTGAGTATAATGAGTAGCTCCTTTTTCAATAGCCCAGTCTTTCATCGCATTTGCGACACTGCTAGCCACATTGATATCCAGTGCTTTGCCCTCACGAATCGTTGCCTGCAGTTTTTTATAAATATCTTTCGGCAGCTTCTCACGCATTACAGTTTCATTAAATACCATTGAACCAAATAATTCATTGATTTTGTTCATGCCTATCCTCCTGTTTGAACGAAAAAGAGGCATTTCAAACAATGCTCAATTGTCAAAATGCCTAATACACCGCTATTATATTCAATTCATTTTATTGGTGTCAATATTTTATTTATTTTTTATTTCATTCGATACCCAGCGTCCATAAATACCGCATGGCAGAATGGTATTCGTACGGGTGATCGGCAGTCCATTTTCTCCTGCTTCCAAGATACCCTCCGGATATTTCTTCAATAAAGTAGAATTTAAAATGTTATAGAGTACAGTAGATGAAAATCCGGTCGTATAAGAATTAACAAGGAAAAACAAAGGCTTGTCATCCAAGATATTCATGCAGGCTTCGATTAATGGCACCAGCTGTTCTTCGATTTTCCAAACTTCACCATTGGGTCCTCTTCCATAACTTGGCGGATCCATGATAATGCCATGATAGGTACGCCCTCTTCTTTTTTCTCTTTCCACAAATTTTAAAACATCATCTACGATAAAGCGAATCTTTTTATCTTCTAAATGGGAAAGCACCATATTTTCTTTGGCCCACTGTACCATGCCCTTGGCAGCATCCACATGCACCACTTCACTGGCTCCGGCGCTGGCACAAGCCATCGTAGCACCGCCTGTATAAGCAAATAAATTTAAAATTCGGATTTCTCTGTCTGCTTTCTTGATTGCATCCATCATAAAATCCCAGTTGGCAGCTTGTTCAGGGAATATACCGGTATGCTTAAAGCCGGTAGGAGAAACCTTGAATGTCAGATGACGATAATTGATTTTCCATTCATCTTTGAGCGGTTTGAGATACTCCCAGCTTCCGCCTCCTTTATTGGAACGGTGGTAGTGTGCATGCGGCTTTTTCCATAAAGCATCTTCATTTTCTATTTTCCAAATGGCCTGCGGATCTGGTCTTCTTAAAATTACATCTTTCCATCTTTCGAGTTTTTCCCCGTTGCCGGTATCGATGCATTCATAATCTTTCCATTGATCGGCACATTGATTCATAATATCACATCCTCGCCTGTATTATAGCATACCTTTTGAACAATTCACATAATTAACCGATTTCCCGCAGAAGTGAATCCATAAATCTATGATATAATATACAAAAGGGAGGTAGCATAATGAAAAATTTGAATTATGATGATTGCCGCTGCTGCGAATTAAAAACGGTTGTAAAAGATGTTATTGAAGAAAAAGGACTTTATTGGCATCGTTTTGAACAAACCATTTTTTTCATAGATGAAAAGAATCACATTGCTGATCAAGGCTATGTGAATGGCTTAGAAGTATTGAAATTGAAACATATCAATGGATCTGTTTATCATTTATTGCCTGAAAGATTAGAGGGAAGTGTATTTTTGGTGCTGAATCGTCATCTGCGTTACCGCAATGCTCAGAATCAGACGGCCATCCAGCTGATTGGTTCTCTCATGCAGGCCATTTATCATGCTCATATTTTGGGCTATGGCATGGAAGAATATGATTGCTGGGTAGATTTGGATATTGAACCATTGACTGAGGCACAAAGAAGAGAACTGCAGGTTTCTTTGAATGGGCTGATTCGTGAAGATGCCCCAGTCAAAGTAATTTATGAAAAGCAGAAACGTTATATTTCCATCGGTAATTTTGGTATGTATGAAAATAATAATGTTCATGTACCAAGTCTGAAATTTATTCAGATGATCAAGATCATGCATATTGAAAAAACTGAAAAGGGTATGCGTCTGCATTTCTTATGCGGGGATCAGCTGCTGAGCACAATGGAGAAATATACTTCGGTTTTAAAGGAAAGCTGTGCGATCTTACAGACAACGCCATTGTACTTAACTACAGCTATTTATGATTTATTAAATTATTTGAAAAAGTAATTGATTCAAACATTTTTGTGCTATACTTGTTGTGTTAGAAAGAGGTAGATTTTATGAAAAAAATAGGTGTGCTGCTTTTAGCACTGATCTTAATGAATGGATGTGCTCAAAATCCACAGCCAACGAATGAAGAGCCGGAAGTCAGTGAACCGGTAGAAGAAACGGTAGAACTTGTGGAAAACAGCATCTATGTAACACCAACCAATCCAACCAATGCTTATGCATTAGCTTATAATGAATTGAGTGCTGCAATCGAAGCAAATGATCATCAGGCGATTGCCGAAAGTCTTGTGAAGTGCTTTGCTTTTGATTTCTATTCATTGCAGGGCAAAACAGATGAAAATGATGTCGGAGGTCTGACTTATCTGCCGGATGATCGTGCAGAAGAGTTTAAGAGCTATGCCACAGCTCATTATTATCAGAACATCACGGATATTGTGAATGAATATGGTGAAACTTCATTGCCGTTAGTCAGTGCAGTTGAAATTACTTCGACAACAGAAAAAACAATCAATTATTTAGGAGTTGATTTCAGCGGTTATGAAATCAGTGCTAATTTAAGTTATGAAAAAACAATGGTTGATGAACAGACCTTGAAAACTTCTATCACAGCCAGTGTTATCAATATGGGCGGTGAAACACCTGTCTATGTGATTATTGCAGTAGTATAGGAGAGAATATGCAGGATTTTTATATTATTGGCGGAGCCAATATTGACATTATGGGGAAAACTGATACAATACTTATTTCCCATGATTCAAATATTGGGAAAGTGACTCGTTCTTTTGGAGGAGTTGGAAGAAATATCGCAGAAAATATTGCCCGCTATGGGGTTCCTACTCATATGGTGAGTGCAGTTGGGAATGACTATGACGGACATGCTTTGATTGAATATTGCAAAAAAGCTCATATGGATATGAGTGATACGATTGTTGTGGATGATGAAGCAACTTCAACTTATTTAGCGGTATTGGATCATGAAGGTGATATGATGGTGGCTATTAATGATATGGCTGTCTTGAATCATTTGACCAAAGAACATATTGAACGTGTTTTTTCTAAAATTCATCCAGACGATTTGCTTGTTGTCGATACAAATCTTGAACGTTCTATGATGGAATGGATCATGAAAAATGCTCCATGCAAAATATTTGTGGATCCGATTTCCTGCAATAAAGCAGTGAAATTGAGAGGGCTTCTGCAGTATGTGCATACCCTGAAACCGAATATTTATGAAGCTGAGACATTAAGCGGAATGAAAATTGAAAATGAAGCTGATCTGAAACGCTGTGCTCAGTTTTTCTTGGATGAAGGTGTGAAGGAAGTATTTATTTCCATGGCAGGTGAAGGTGTATTTGCCATGAATGATCAAGAATGTCTGCATATTAAGCCTCAGCATGTTCAGCTGGTCAATGCCACTGGAGCAGGCGATGCCTTTATGGGAGCCTTATGTGTAACATCATCCGCTCAGATGAATTTAAAGGAAAAAGTATTATTTTCTCAGACTGCTTCCATCATGACCTTGGAAAGTCAGGAAAGTGTTTGTCCAGACTTAAGTTTTTCTGAAGTTCAAAGACGTATCGCGACCATTGATTTTATTACTGTAGAGGAGTAAAAGGAGAACAAATATGTATTTAAGAATTAATCCGGAAGTAAAGAAAGCATTAGAAGAAAATCGACCAGTGATTGCC
>CALUVS010000047.1 GCA_944324265.1 uncultured Traorella sp. | reverse complement strand
AAATACCCTATTAACAACCAGTCTGTTTAATGGGGTATTTTAAAACATTTTTTTGTAAAATGAAATTTCCTATTAAAAAAAAAATCAATCCAACCGGATTGACAAGTTTCTTTGTTTAATGGAGCGGGTGATGAGAATCGAACTCACGTAGTCAGCTTGGAAGGCTGAAGTTCTACCATTGAACTACACCCGCAAGAATGGTGACTCGTTGGAGGCTCGAACTCCAGACCCCTTGATTAAAAGTCAAGTGCTCTACCAACTGAGCTAACGAGTCATGTATGTTTAATATTGGCTGGGGCACCTGGGTTCGAACCAGGGAAATGCAAGAGTCAAAGTCTTGTGCCTTACCGCTTGGCTATGCCCCAATCAAGAATGGTGGGAGGGGGCAGATTCGAACTGCCGAACCGTTAAGGAACTGAGTTACAGTCAGCCGCGTTTAGCCACTTCGCTACCCTCCCATATTCATAAAACTGGTGCCGACTAGAGGACTTGAACCCCCAACCTACTGATTACAAGTCAGTTGCTCTACCAGTTGAGCTAAGTCGGCACATGGTGGAGGTTAACGGGCTCGAACCGCTGACCCTCTGCTTGTAAGGCAGACGCTCTCCCAACTGAGCTAAACCTCCATGCTTTCCGTTTTTCATCGGTGCCTTAATATAATACCATCCAGGCCATACTATGTCAACATTTTTTATAAACTTTTTTTAATTTTTTTTCTTCCTTTATTTTCCCCTTTAATTTAGGCTTTTTTTCATTTATTCCGTATGCCTATTTTTTATTGAATTGATTAAAATCATTACATTTTTTTCAAAAGAAGATTTTTTATTCTATTATATAGATAATAATATCATGTCCTTTTTTGAATTATTTATACAGATATATTTGATTTTGCTTACAGAAATAGTGTTCTGTCTATATTGTTAGTTTCGTTTGCCTTTTTTATGTTATACTTAATTCATTGAATGAGGAGGTTTTCTATGTTCAAGGTTTATAATTCAAGTACGCTGACCAATAAGCAGCGCTTTACACGAGCTGCGATTGCCGGATTTGTGGCAATGGTCATCAGCATCCTTGTCTACTGTATCATCGTATCATTATTGCATGTATCCAGTGCATTGCTTTTTTTAGCTATGGGTTATTTTATCGGCTGGGTCATTCAGTATTTCGGTCATGGGGTACAGAAGAAGTTTTCCATCATGGCAGTCATCTATACTGTTTTAGCCATTGTATTAAGTGAAGCAGCTGCAATTTATATTTCTGTTCCATTTATCAGCATCCTTGAGATCATTCCACTTGTTTTGGCCGGTTATCTGGATGTATCCATCAATAATCTGATTGGTCTGATCCTGCGCATTACCGGTATCATGGTGGCTTATCAGACATCACGTATCGTATAGGAGTGCTATGTATTATCGAGATACTTGGGCAGAGATTGATCTGGATGTGATCCGTTCCAATCTGACTGCCTTAAAAAAACACACAAACAAACCTTTTTTTGCGGTCTTAAAGGCAAATGCTTATGGACACGGTGATTATTGGGTAGCTAAAACAGCCATGGAATGCGGAGCTGCTTTGGTTGCTGTTGCGCATTTGGATGAAGCCTTAGCATTACGCCGTCAAGGATTTTATGATGAAATCTTGCTTTTAGGACATATCCGAGAATGTGATATTCCTTTGGCTGCTGCTCATCGCATCACATTGACAGTCATTTCTTTGGATTGGGCCAAAAAAGCAGCTGCCCTGCATCAAGATCTTTCCAAACTGCATTTTCATCTGAAGGTAGATACCGGTATGAATCGTATCGGGATGAAAACAAGTGAAGAATTAAAAGAAGCCATTGCTTTGATTGAACAGGCTCATGGCAAAATAGATGGTATTTTTACTCATTATGCCTGTGCTGACTGTGAAGATCTTTCCCATGCAAAAAAACAATTGGCTCGTTTCAATCAGATCTTGGATGAATTAAATCGAGATTTTAAATGGATCCATTGTGAAAATTCAGCGGCTGCCTTATGTTTTGAAGATGATCGAAGCAATGCATCCCGTTTGGGCATTGCTATGCTGGGAGTATCCCCAATCAAAACAGAGGTAGAACTGAAGCCTGCTTTGTCTTTGTACAGCCGTCTGACTTGCGTCAAGAAGGTCTGCAAAGGGGAAACGGTCGGCTATGGAGCCACATATACAGCCCCTCAGGACTGCTATGTCGGCACGATGGCTATTGGGTATGCCGATGGCTTGATTCGCGCCAATCAAGGGCGTCACGTCGTTATTAACGGCATTGAAGCAGAATTGATCGGACGTATCTGCATGGATCAATGCATGATCCTACTGCCCTATGAGATGGAAGTCGGAACAAAGGTAGAAATTATTTCTTCTCAAATGAGTGTTGAAAGAATGGCTGAAGAGCTGCATACGATTCCTTATGAAATCTATTGTCTTTTATCTGATCGCATTCCTCGTGTCATCCTTTCCAATCATCAGCAGGTAGCCATCATCAATAACCGGCTGCATGAATTCTATTAAAGAAAAAAGCAAGAATCGCTTGATTCTTGCTTTTATTATTACCCGATAGAACCGCTCATATCCAGCTTCAAAAGCTGATTCAATTCAACGGCATATTCCATCGGCAATTCACGTGTAAATGGTTCCAAGAAGCCCATCACGATCATTTCAGTCGCTGCTTCTTTGGTCAGCCCGCGGCTCATCAGATAGAACAATTGATCTTCACTGATCTTTGAAACCGTAGCTTCATGTTCAATCTGGCTTGTCGCATTTTCCATGATATTGGTCGGAACTGTATCACTGGTAGACAGCTTATCCAAGATCAAGGTATCACATTCTACCTTACTTTTTGCATAGGCTGCATTTTTTCCATGACGCACTGTTCCTCGATAATTGACTTTACCGCCATTTCTGGAAACAGATTTTGAAATAATATTGGAATATGTATGCGGAGCTAAATGAATCATCTTAGCCCCTGCATCCTGAATTTGATTTTTGCCGGCCACAGCAATGGACACCGTCATTCCTCTGGCATATTCTCCGGCCAATATACAAGCAGGATATTTCATCGTAATCTGTGAACCAATATTGCCGTCAATCCATTCCATTGTGGCATGTTCATAACAGATAGCTCGTTTTGTTACTAAATTCAAAATATTACTTGACCAGTTCTGAACTGTAGAATAACGGCATTTCGCATTTTTATGAACAAAGATTTCCACCACCGCAGCATGCAGCGAATCCTTGGAATAGATCGGTGCCGTACATCCTTCGACATAATGAACATCAGCTCCTTCATCCACAATGATCAAGGTTCTTTCAAACTGTCCCATTCTTTCTGAATTGATTCGGAAATACGACTGCAGCGGCTTATCCAGCTTCACTCCTTTCGGAACATAAATGAAACTGCCTCCTGACCATACGGCTGTATTCAATGCCGCAAACTTATTGTCTGTATAAGGCACAATAGTTCCGAAAAACTTCTTGAATAATTCCGGATGATATTTCAATGCAGAATCTGTATCCAAAAAGATAACACCCTTCTCTTCTACTTCCTGAAGCATGTTATGATAAACAACTTCTGATTCATACTGCGTGGAAACGCCGGCCAAAAACTTTTTCTCAGCTTCCGGGATCCCTAATTTATCAAACGTATCTTTGATCGTTTCCGGTACATCATCCCAGCTTTTTTCCTGCTGTTCACTTGGCTTGATGTAATACGTATAATCATCAAAATCAATATTTTTGATATCCGGTCCCCATTGCGGAGTATCCATCTTCACAAACTGCCGATAGGCCTTCAGACGCAGCTCCAGCATCCATTCCGGCTCTTGTTTCTTTGCAGAAATCAAACGGACAATTTCTTCTGATAAACCCTTGCCGGTATTATAAACACTGACATCTTCATCATGAAAACCATATTTATATTCTTCTTGAGGGAGATTTTTGTTATCCATTATTTCCCCTCACTTTCTTCAATCATTTCTTCAATCGCTTTCCAGCCGATCGTTGCACATTTGATCCGGTTGGCCTGTTTGCCGACACCTTTCAAAGCAACAGCTTCTTCCAGCATTTCTTCATCATAGGCTTTTCCATCAATCATCTGATGATAATTATCAATGATCGTATGTGCTTCTTCCAGCTGTTTTCCTTTTAACAATTCACTCATGATTGAAGTAGCTGCTGTAGAAATCGTACAGGCAACCCCATCAAAGCGAATATCTTCAATGACACCATCATTGATCTTAGCTTCTACAATAATATCATCAATACAGGAATCAGAAGCCATATGACGGCTCATGTAAGTCTCATCATGTGTTAATTCATGATTTCTTGGATATTGATAATGGTCCATCAGAATTTCTCTGAGCACCATTGGATCATCAAAATAACCTGACATTGTCTTTTCCTCCTAGAAGAACAAATTCAGACAGTTTTCAATATTGGCCTGAGCACAGACTTCAATGAAACGGTCAATTTCTTCTTTTGTGTTATAGAAATAAAAACTAGCTCTCAGCGTTGCGGAAGTACCTAATTTTTCATTCAGCAGCTTAGCACAGTGCTGTCCGGCACGCAGTGCAATTCCCTGCGAATTGAAAAAACTGGCAGAATCCTGAGCAAAAACATCTTTGATATTAAAAGTAATGATACCTCCATCAGCATGCGGATTATAAACATGAACATTCTCCAGCTGCATGAGCTTTTCAATCGCATAATCATGCAGTTCCTTTTCATGCTGATGAATATTTTCCATCCCAATCTGATTCAAATAATCAATGGCTGCATGCAGTCCGATCACAGCTTCAATGGCCGGTGTGCCGGTTTCAAATTTATAAGGAGCATCTTTTAATAAGATATTCCCGCACATATCAAAACGAGCATTGCTTCCGCCTCCCAGCATGAAAGGATCCATCTGCTGCAATAAATTATATTTGCCGTATAAGACTCCGACACCGGTCGGCCCGCACATCTTATGACCGCTGAAAGACAGAAAATCACAATCCATCTTCTTCACATCAATTTTCATATGCGGAACACTCTGCGCCGCATCCACGCTGACTATTGCGCCTATCTGATGAGCCAAAGCACAGATTTCCGCCATCGGCTGTTCATAACCTAAGACATTGTTCACATGAGCTAAAGCAACCATTTTCACTTTCTCATGCAGACATTTTTTAAATGTTTCAATTTCAATTCTTCCTTCGTCATTCAAAGGAATATATTCAATCACACAGCCGTTTTCTTCACAGCATTTCATCCAAGGCAATACATCAGAAGCATGTTCTGCTTCACAGCTTAAGATGACATCTCCTTCTTTCAGAAACTTTCGGCCGTAGCCATAAGCAATCAGATTCAAAGAAGCACTGGCTCCTGATGTAAAGACAATTTCCTTTTCATCTGCATTGATCAGCTGAGCAACTGCTTTGCGGCTGCCTTCATAAGCTGTATCAACCTCAAAGCTTAATTCATAATCACCGCGATGAGCATTGGCACCCAAATGCGTATAATAATGAGTAACAGCATCAATGACACACTGCGGCTTCAATGTTGTCGCTGCATTGTCAAGATAAACCAAATCATGGCCCTGCATCTTTCTTCCGTTAAGCATCGGAAAATCTTTGCGTATACTTGCATTTATCATGCCAGTCCCACCTTCTTTTCTATTTTCTGGCTTAATTCACTGCTGAGTTTTTCATCATCCAAGGCAGAAGCAATCGGCATGAGATAACCGACTGTGATCAATCCCAAAGCCGCTTTTTTGCTTAATCCTCTTGTCTGCAGATAATACAATTGATTTTCATCAATCTGACCGATGCTTGTGGCATGACTTGCCTGCACATCATTTTCATCAATGAGCAGCAAAGGAATAACTTCAGATTTCTGTTTTTCACTTAAAGTCAGCACACGGCTTGTCTGATGAGATTCACTGCCGTAAGCACCTTTTTCAATTTTTCCGGTATCATTCATCTTGTAATCGCCATCTTCATAGATCACGGCATAATTTTCCATCAAGCCGATCGTATGAGACGCATGATGAATGCAGCTGATCTCAAAATGCTTTTGATGCTGAACAATGCTAGCAGTGCGGATATCCGCCTGACTTCCTTCTCCCATCAAATGAATCGTGTTTTTCATTGAAACACTTCCTTCACTCATTTCACCATAGCTGGCTTTCAAGAAAGCATTGCTTTTTAAGATGATCTCACAATTCATATTCAAAGCTTCACTTTCATTCCATGACAATAAATTCAAATGCGCATCTTTTTCCACTACCAGCGTCATTGTACAGTCCATCTTTTCTTTGCAGATCAGATAAACGGAACAATGATTTTCAGCACTGACAGTGATCTGCATCTTGTCGGAACAGATGATTTCATGAATGCCGCCATCATCCAAAACATATTTCTGACATTCCATATTATGCTCCTTTCTTTGTGCTTGCTGCGCAGGAGCCTAATGAAAATACTGCCGTCTTTGGTTTTTCATCACTGATTTCTTCTACTTTGACACCATATTCTTTTTCAATCCAATCATAGCCTTCACTGTCGATGCGTTTGACTAAAGAGGCATCACCGCTGACAACGATCTTGCCGTCCACCAAAACATGCGCATGTGTTGGCTGAATCAATTGATAAAAACGTTCATAATGAGAGACAACGATCAAGCCCATTGATCTTTCTTTCTGCATATTGACAATGGCTTCGGCCACGATCTTCAATGCATCGACATCCAATCCGCTGTCAATTTCATCCAGCATGGCCAATGTTGGCTTTAATAATTTCATCTGCACGATTTCATTGCGTTTCTTTTCTCCTCCGGAGAAGCCTTCATTCAAGAAACGGTGAGCCAGATCCGGCTTCATCTGCAATTCTTTGATTGTAGATTCCATTTCCTTAATAAATTTAAACAAGGGCATCGGTTTATCTAAACGTGCATTGATTGCTGCACGCATAAAATCTGAATTTGTGACACCCGCTACTTCCTGCGGATACTGCATGCCTAAAAACAAGCCAGCACGACTTCTTTCATCCACGCTCATTTCCAAAACATTCTTTCCTTCAAAAGTAATGCTTCCCTGAGTCACTGTAAATTTAGGATTGCCCATGATCGCCGCTAAAAGAGTGGACTTTCCATTTCCGTTAGGTCCCATTAAAGCATGAACTTCATTGGGATCAACATCCAGATTCAATCCTTTTAATATTTCTTTACCTTCAACTTCTACATGAAGATTTCTGATTTCAAGTTGTGCCATAATTTACTCCTCGCTTCCTCAGTTATGTTATCATTTTTTCCTTAATATATGCAAATCAGACGACCTATTTTTTAACTTCCCTATTATATACCAAAACAGCTCATTTTGTCAGTTTTTTTATCTAAAATAGGAATGAATGTGAAGATAAGCTGAAGAAATGCTAAAAACAAGGTGAAAGCGCCAAATCAAATTGCATTTTGACTCGTTTTATTCTATAATAATCAAGACACTGACTAGGAGGTTTTTATGATTGAAAAGTTAAAGGAAAACTGGTTTATATGCTTAGTTGCAGTATTGCTGGTTGGAGCTGTAGGCTTTTATGTCGTTGACCAGAACAAGGATAAACTCCCTGGATTGACAGTTGACGGCAAAAGTGTGGTAGCGACATTCGGCGATCAGACAGTTTTCGCAGATGATTTATATGAAGATTTGTACGGCAATCCTGAAAGTGCCAGATCTTTAGGTACACAAATCCTCTATATGCATTTTGAAAGAGCTGTTGTCGATGCAGCTATCGACACAGACTATTCTCTGCAGGTAGCGACTCAGGTAACTGCCGTTAAGCAGAACTATCAAAGCTACTACGGCGATGATTGGGAAGCTGAATTATTGAAGGGTCTTCAGGCAAGCGGTTATGCCAGCTTAGATGATCTGGAAGCATACTTCACCCACATTCTGAAGATGGATGAAATGGCAAGAAATGCTTATGATGCTAACTTAGAAGAATTGTTCAAACCTATTTATGAAGAAAAGAGTCCTCGTACTGTTTCTCATATTTTAGTAACAATGGAAAATCCGGAAGAACCGACAGAAGAAGAACAGCAGAAAATGGATGACATTGAAAAAGCTTTAGCTGACGGTACAGATTTTGCGGAAGTAGCTAAAACTTATTCTGATGACACAAGTGCTTCTCAGGGCGGATTCTTAGGATATGCCGATGCTGACACAAACTTTGTTACAGAATTTAAAGAAGCAATGCTTTCACAGGAAGAAGGCGTTGTCGGAGACTGGGTAACAACAGAATACGGACGTCACTTGATCTTAGTCAATGAAACAGATATGGATGCTTTATTGGCTGATGAAGATATTCGTGAATCTATTTACACTGCTATCCAGAATGCAAATCCTACATACATGTCACAAGTTCTTTGGGACAAAGCTCAGGAATTAGGCGTAACATTCGCTGATCCAAGCTATGAAACTGCCCTGAAAGAATACTTGGGCATTGAAGACTAGGAGGTAATTTCATGAAAAAATCAGCAATGCTTTGCGGAGCGGCACTGGTGCTGGGCTTAACTGCCTGCAGCGATGCTACCACAACTGTAAGCAATGAAAATGAAGTATTGATGGAAGTTGCCGGTACAGAGGTAACCAAAGGCGATATTTATGTGGGCTTAAAAGCCAATGGTGCAGTTACTGAATTAATTTCAGATGTTACCGGCTATATCGTTGAACAAGAAGTTCCTGTAACAGATGAAATCAGACAGGAAGCTGAAGATTCTTTAAATATGTTAAAGAATATGATTGATGATGAACAGTGGAATCAATTTATTGAATCTACAGGTTTTGAAAGCGAAGAAGAATATTTCAATCAGCGTGTATTGCTGGCAGCCAGAGCCGATGCTTTGACAGATGTATATTTGGACGCCAACTTAGAAGATGTAAAGAATCGTTACGAAACACGTGTGGTAGAAATTTTCCAGACAGATACTGAAGAGACTGCCAACCAAGTATTGGAAGCTGTCAAAGGCGGCATGAGCATGACAGATGCTGTTGAGCAGTACGAAGGTGATACTTCTACCTATACAGGTGAACCTCAGGTTGTAACCAACGAAAGCGGACTGCCATCTAACGTATGGACAAATATCTTGTCAATTACTGAAGACAATACATTGTTGAATACAGTACAGTTCAAAACAGATTTAACTGAATACTATGTCATTCGTGTTGTCAATGTCAATGCACCGGATGATATGGCCAAAGAAGCCCTGAGCTCTATTTCTGCTATCAGTGATGAAGCATTTGTTTATTACTTAAATAAATATGATTTCACCGTTTATGATATTGATGTCTACAACGGATTTGAAGCTCAGAATCCTGATTATTTAGTTCAGGAAAATTAATCAGCTTTCATTTTGGGATTGTTTGAAACAATCCCTTTTTTTATCATAAAGCAAATGTCTGATAATATTTTTTCAGAGTAATTCGTTTTTCCTAGGAATTATTGCATGAATCAGCATAAAAAAAGCCCCATTTACGGATAAAAGGGCTAATGAACAATCAAACAACGAAAAATATATACAAGCAACTACACAAACAATACTACCTAAATATAAATAAATTTCTCACTCCTTAAATTAAAAAAGCAAAAGCAGAGAATTCCCTGCTTAACTTCTTTGTTTGTGCTTCTGCTGACATTCCTCACAGATTCCGGAATAAAGAATGCTGACATCCTCTACCTTAAAGCCATCCAATTTCAAGCTTCTAGGTTTACGTACAATGTCACTTGGTGCATTGATGACCTTCCCGCATTCACGGCAAACCGCGTGATCATGCGTTTTGACCATATAATCAAAGCGATCCTTAGCATTTGGTATTTCAATCTTACGAATCTTTCCGTTCTCTGCGAAAGTGTTCAGATTACGATACACAGTAGCTAACGAGATGTTAGGACATTCTTCTTTAATTTCGTTGTAGATCATTTCAGCTGTCGGGTGATCCTCACGTTTCAAGACAGCATTTAAGATCAATGTTTTCTGTTTTGTCTGTTTCATATATTTAGTTTATATCAAATGTACATAATTTTCAAGATATGTCCATCAATTTTCACAAATATTTTTACATAATAACAATTATTAAAATAATATTCTAATATAAATAGAATTATTGGCAGAAAAATTAAAAAATTATTTTTTCCAAAAAAAGTAAAATAAAAAAACATTTTGAGATATGTCTAATTGTCCATATAATTCATGGAAAAAGCTCCCGAAGGAGCTTTTATTCTGTTTCTATCAAACCATATCCGCCGTCTTTTCTGGCATAAACGACAGCGATATTTTTTGTTTCATCATCACGGTAGATAAAGAATGAGTGTCCCAGCATTTCCATACGCATGATGGCATCATCCAGATCCATCTCATCCACTTCAATTGTTTTTGTTTTTACGTACACATCCTTTTCTTCGGCCATTTCTTCCTGCAGGAAGCTCAATGCCAGTTTTTCTTTGTGCTTCTTTTCCAAGCGTGTTTTCTGACGGCGAATCTGATCTTCCAGTTTATCAATTGCAAGATCTACAGCAGCATAGAAATCTTCATGTACGACTTCGGCTCTTAATACAGCCAATTTAGTTGGGATTGTTATTTCTACTTTCACATCATTGGAATGAACCTTTACCACCACATTGGCAGTTAAATTATCATCAATGATAAAGTACTTATCCAAGAAACCCAGTTTTAATTCCACCTTATCCTGCATTCCTTGAGTAATCGTAACATTCTTACCATAGATTTGGACTTTCATAAAATCCCTCCTTCTATATACTTATATTATAGTCGAATTCTTTTATAAAGTAAGGCTATTCTTTTATTTTAAATATGGTATAATGACTATGTAGGGGAACATTTCAAAGTATCCCCTTTTTAAAACAAATATTCCGCAAATCTGTCAATGACATTCTGATGACAGATTTTTTTTATTTCTTCTTCATGAAAACCTTGTTTTCTTAAGCTTGCGACAAAATTCTGAGCCTTGTCTGCGCTTTCCAAATGCAATACATCACTTTCCTGATGATCTTCAAAAAAGTCCATGAAATCAAAACCGCAGGCCAATGAATCAATTCCGACAAGCTCTTTGATGTATTTGGCATGCATTGCTAAATGATCACAATCAGCTAAACTCAGATTCTCATTGACAAAATAAGCACAGGCATTCATGCCGATCAATCCTTTGCGTGATGCAATCGTTTTGATCTGTTCATCCATTAAATTTCTTCGATGCGGACATAAGTTCCATGCATTGGAATGAGTTGCAATCACAAGTCCTTTGGCGGTATTCAAAATATCAGCGGCCGTTTTAGGATTGGCATGAGAAATATCGATGATCATATGCAGTTCATCCATTTTGGCAATGACTCTTTTGCCTAATTCACTCAGTCCATGATCCGGATTGCCGCCGACACCGCTGGCCAGCGCATTTTCTTCATTCCAGCATAGACTGGCCAGACGGATGCCATGATCATACATCCACTGCACACACTCTTCCGGATCTTGGGTAATGCCGCACATGCCTTCTACACTCATCAAAGCTAAAGGCTTATTGACAAACAAATCTTCTTTGGTCAATACTCGATGAAAAACCTCTTGCTCATTCAATTCTTTTTCCAGAGTTAAGATCATTTCCTGCATTTCTTCCCAGCTTTGATCATGAAAGAAGGAAGCCATGCATATGGCTTCTACTTCTCCTTTCAGACATTTTTCAATGTGATATCTTTTCAGTACATCCTTTTCGCCTTTTTGATGTTTATTCAGTACATCACAGCCGATATCTGCATGCAAATCAAATATTTTCATGTTCATCTCCATAAATCAAATCAAAATAAATCATTTCTTTGTGATCATTTGTACCTGTATCATAAGATTCATCATTCAATAAGTCACATAGCTTGGAAGCATCGTCCATGGATTCAATGCAGGAAACTGCCAGCTGCACTGCACGATGGAAAATATCCATGAATGATTCCTTGCTTGTTTTGGAGTTATCACAAGGATAGCACCACATCTGATGAGCATTATTCAAAACATCATAAGTTTCATCAATTTCAATTGGCACAATATAGCCTTTAAAAAGCCACGGCTTCTGCGTCTTTTTCTCGTATTTTTCTACTAGTTTAGTTTTCAGCTGAGTCGGATCATGAAGCAGCTCATTGAGTCTTTGCCAGTCTTTCAGTGCTTTGGCAATTGTTTTTTCATCTACTTGAGCATCAAAGAGCTTCTTTAAGATCGGCACATAAATATGGGCTATCGCTGAAACGGACATTTTACTTCGATTGGTCAAACGATCATAATTGTATTCTTTGATTGTTTTGTGAAGCAAAAGCTTTAAGACCATAGCATCCAGCATGCTTTCAAAGCGATGATGCATCAAAGCACTCTGTCCTTTGCAGTCACCGGTACGATAGAAAATATAAGGATGTGCCCGGCTGTCCAAAGCCCAGTGGCACAGATGTCCGGCCACATAAGAGATCATGGCTTCCTTTAGGTTTGGATCTTGCTGATGATCAATTTCCTCTATAGCTATGCGATAAAAATCATTGATATGAGAACTGTGCAGCAAACTGCCGTATTGGCGGACAGAAGCGCCTTTGGAATCAAAAAAGCGGTAGAAGAACAGAAAATCAGGACCATTGCTGCCAATGATATATTCACTGGGATATTTTTTGATGCAGTTCTTGATTTCTTCTTTTTTGATCTGCGGCAAGACAGTCTGCGCAAACAAACCATGAGTAATAATATTTGGCATAATTTCACCTCTTCATTATTTTACCTTAACTCTTTTAAAAAGTATAGAAATTAACTGCTGAGTTCCTGATATATTTCCATGATGGCATTCCATGTCTGCATGCCGACAATTCCATCTGCATTCAAGCCAAGCATGCGCTGGAAGGCAATAACTGCATTCTGTGTAGCTGTGCCGAAGATACCATCTACATTAATGGAAGGAATCTGATCATAATAAATGGAAATGAAATTCAATCGCTGCTGGATCAATGTCACATCTTCTCCGCGGCTGCCATAACGCAGAGCTGTTCCCGGATACGTCGGAAATGCCGGCGAAGAGGAAGAGCCATTGCTGATGGCATTGGCCACCTCAAACAATTTCTGCCATGTTTTCGAACCTACGATTCCATCTGCATCCAATCCGAATAAGCGCTGAAACTCCGTGACTGCTTCTCTTGTATTGGCTCCATAAATGCCATCCTCTACCAATATCGGAATATCCGGATATTCAATTCCGACAATATTCAGTGCTTCCTGAACATCCAATACGTCTTGTCCGCTGCTTCCCACACGCAAAGCGATGCCTGGATAAACAGGAACCTGATCATCCGGATTGATGATGCCAACAAGCTGTGAATATACCTCATAGATGCGATTCCATGTCGCTTGTCCGACAACTCCATCCTGTGTCAAACCATATTCTTTTTGGAAAGAACGTACTGCATTATAAGTTTCAGTACCGAAATAGCTATCGATTGAATCAATCGGTGAAATCTGCTGGTCAAAGGAAGCAATACTGGAAAGATAAAACTGAATCTGCTGGACATATACGTTGCGGTCTCCCTGACGCAATACAACTCCCGGCCATTCTCCGCTCAATTCATTTTCCACTCGTCCGATACTAGATAATTCAGCCAGTTTGCGAACTGCAATATAAATATAATTGATCTTATACCATGTACTTTTACCGACGACTCCATCCGCCGTTAAATTAAATTGACGCTGGAAGACACGGACGGCTTCCTGTGTATCCTCACCAAAGACACCATCTACCGGATAAATGATCGGAATAGCCGGATAATTGACGGCAATCGCATTCAGCTGAGATTGAATCAGCTGGACATCATCACCGCTGGAGCCTAAACGCATCGGCGTTCCAGGATAACTTCCCTTGACATCTTCAATGCGGTCTGTGCTGACCAAACGAACTTCATCGGTATAATAATGCTGCAGGATCTGAATGGCACTCATGCCTTGATTGGCCAATGTCAATGTTCCCCACTGCTTCATTCCCGGACATGTCGCAATCTTGCCGTCACAATATTCCGCATAGAATGGTTCGGCATAATTTCTTTTTCTGAGATATTGATTAAACACTTCATCGACTAAAACAGAAATACTGTCATAAATATCACGATTTTTCACAAAAGCCTGATCAAAAGCAGTATTGTTGGTAATATCAAAATTATAACCTTTGCTTGGATACCATTCCGTATAGACACGATTCAGTGCCAAAGAAACCTGTGCATGAATATTGGCCAGCAGCGCTTGCCTTGGCCATGTCGGATAAACTTCTGATGAACAGACATTCTTAATGTAATAAATGAAATCCACCGTAATATTTTCTGCATTGGATGTCGGACGTCCCAAATGCACACGAATCTGACGCGGAATAATAACGCCATTCAAAACAAAAGGACTTCTTTCCGGTGTCTTGATCATGTTTTCTTCATAAAAACGAGTATCCTGCATTTCCTGTGTTCTTGTCGGAGCATTGGATACATTGCTTCCGCCATAATTCGTCAATAAATGATGATCCGGAATATTATCGACTTCTGTTTCTAAATTTCTTCCCGGAAACAGAAATAATCTCAGCTCACTGAGTTCACCGTCAAAAATCTGCACCCCTTGCACCAGCAATGGCTGATATCCTGCCTGTATAATTTCCACTGAATACGTAGTATATGGCCGTTCATGATTCAATTCATCCAAGGATAATGAACGATTTACTGCATCCAAAGATAAAACAGGTGTTTTCCCTCCTTCATCTGTCAATAAATAGTTTTCATATACCATTTCCCCATTCACTTCTTTAAAAATACGAACGATGACATTGGCAACCGGCAATGCTTCATCCGCCAAACTTGTATAAATTTGTAACTTTCCAATAGGCATATCATATTCCTCCTGCACTAGCCTATGGACAAAGCACATGAGTGTAAAGGGATTCGCCTATGCAGCGAAAATTCATAGGAAAAGAAAAAGCTCTTTTCTGCTTTCCAAGGCAAAAAGAGCTGAAATTTTAATCAAACGATATTTTTCTCAAAAATCAGAAACTTATAATAATTAGTGTTTGTGAATCTTACTTCACTGCCCGTCTGACTATAATGACAGGATTGATATACCTTGATAGCTCTTGCATTGAAATCCGCAACGGCTACCCGAAACCTTTCTGGCTGATAAATCGTCAGAACATACTTCTCAATTTCCGACAGAAAACTTTTTCTCATTTTCTTGCCGCATAAATCCGGCCGCAATCCTAATCCGATTTCAATTGTATTACCCTCTTTATTTACGGTAAAGAAACCAACCAATTCTCCATTGATATCCGCCTCAAAATAATTATTGCCCCTCATTTCTTCTGAGATCAATTCATGATAATCCTCTTCATCTGCAGCTGCATCATAAAATGAATAAAACCCTTCATAGTGCCAATCATCTGCAATCGTCAATGCACTCGGCTGAGTCATTTTCTTAAAATTATACTCCATCTATGATCCCTTCTTTCTGTCATCAGATATCTTTATTCTAACTTTTTTATATAAACTCCTAAGCAGGAGTTAATTGTGAATATAAAAAATCAATCAATACCTTCATGGAATAAGTATCCATGCCGCAATAAGCATATAAAGCTTCTTCAATCTTCTGACTTTCTTCGCTTCCTTGTTCCAATTCACGCCAGCGTCTGACTGCTTCCAATCCCTGGGCAATTTCCAAGTTCTCATAGCTGAGATCAGAGAACAAAGAAAGCAATTTTTTCAGATTATATTCACCGGCCATTCTTGGATCATAGACAAGTCCGCTGGAGAAAGGAACCGATAAATCCACCATACGTGTCCAGATCTGACGCAGCTGTTCCTCATATTCAGGGAACTGCACAGCTAATTGCTGGAGACGAAGTGCTTCCGCTCCAACTGCATTGAATACTACAATAGAACCTGTTTTCGGAATTTTCGCAATCAGATCTTCAATAAATGCTCTTCGGCAATCTCCTTTGGATAAAAACTGTTCATGAAAGCATTTGCCTTGTCTTTCCTTCTGAATATGCATGGAATACTGAAAAACAAGTACATCAAACGGCTTCATGCCGTCATAAGGCGGATAAACATAAGTTTCCCATTCAAAATCAAGATAAGTCAACGGATAAACCAGCTTTTTCATCCATGTATGCAAAGCCATCTTATCCACAAACAATCCTCGTTTCTTGGCAGCCATGATCTGAGCATATTGATAGCGATTGCCCTCAATTACATCATCGATGACCATCGCCATATCCGTAATTCCGCGATCCAGCAATTCATATTTTTTCTGACTCTGCACCAAATTCAAAATAGAAGTATCATGATGATCATTTGGAAAACAATGATAGAAAAAATCACACTTAAAATGATTCGTACAGGCTGAACTTCGCTTTTTCTGCACTTGACTCAGATCCGGCAGATTCTCCATCACTTCGATCACATCATCCAATTCCCGATAATGTTCCTGTGCTAAATCAATGGCTTTGTGATGCGCTTTATTCTTATCATTGTATAAATATTCACTGACTGCAAGACAAGCTCGTACATCCAGTTCTCCCTGACGCACATAATCCGCATTCAGATGCACGATCAGTATCTCTGCGATTTCAATTCCATTCTTATTTAAGACAAAACACATATCCGCAATCTTCTGCGCTTCATGTTCTTTCGGAAAACATGCATTATAAGGCAAAATCAAAGTCGGTTTCTCTTCCAGCACTAAAAAAGGCACCGTGACACGCAATGTTTTATAAGCAAAACGCGCATTCATCAAAACCATATGGTCTTTCATCGCTTCTAAAGCTTTTGCAGGATCATCCCCTCTTTGTCCTTCAAAGACATCCTGAAACATAAAATACTGTTTTGTCAGATCATAAATATTATAATTACAAGTCGCAAATGGAAAATAAGGTACAGCTATTTGTTTGGAAAACCAATAATATTTATCACAGCGATCATATTTTTTTATATCAGAAAGATGAAGCATACTATTCCTCCAGCCATCATTGAACTAACTCGCTTTTCAAGCGAGGGTTGTCCTTTCCTATACTCTATTTTACACTAAACTTATCTTTATTTAT
>CALUVS010000046.1 GCA_944324265.1 uncultured Traorella sp. | reverse complement strand
TTTCCATCAAAGAATGATCGACAAAATTCTCTTCTTTCAATTCTTGAGCATACAATTTGCGGCAGACAAGTGTCATCTTCGCTTCTTCAAATACCGGCGGTTCAGCATTGGCCAAGTGAAAATCTACTTGTGCAATCTTATCTTCATCTTTGCCGCTGATTCTGCCTAAATAGCCTAATTCTTTTTTATGACCATCAAAAAAACTGCAGGTAAAAATTTCATTGGCATCCACAAATTCTTTGGTATACCGCTGCGGACGAATAAAAATAAAAACCACATTTTTATTCCATAAATGACCCAATCCTCCCCAAGAGGCTGTCATCGTATTGACCTTTCCTTGTTTTTCTGCACTGATCAGCATCCATTTTTCACCAATAAGCGTAAATGGATTTTCGTTGAATTGCTGGATTGTTATTTCTTTCATGCTGCACCTCATTTCTTTCTATGATTTTTCTTGGGCTTTTATGCTCCTCTTCATTGTAGCATATTTCCTTCAAACAGATAAATTTTAAAAATTTTTTTGCAAGAATGGTTGAAACTTACATGCAACTGTTATAAACTAAACGATGTACTTAAGCTAAACATTGGCAAAAAAAAGAAGCCGATTGGCTTCTGATTAATAACCTGGCTGGGGTAGAAGGATTCGAACCTTCGAAATGCTGGAGTCAGAATCCAGTGCCTTACCGCTTGGCTATACCCCAATGGACTACGCATTAAGTTATAACTCAATTTTTTGATTTTGTAAAGGGGTAATTGAAAAAAATGAAAAAAATTCGTACAAGATTTGCACCAAGTCCTACTGGTTACATGCACATTGGTAACCTTCGCACCGCATTGTATGAGTATCTTATTGCAAAGCATGAAGGCGGAGAATTCATTCTGCGTATCGAAGATACAGACCAGCAGCGTGAAGTAGAAGGTGCCGTAGAAATGATCTATGATGTCATTGAAAAAACTGGTCTGCATTATGATGAAGGACCTGATAAACCAGGTGACTGCGGACCATATATTCAGTCACAGCGTCTGCCGATGTATAAGAAATATGCAGAAGAATTAGTCGAACTGGGCGGAGCCCACTACTGCTTCTGTTCTGAAGAAGATGTTCAGAATCAAAGGGATATGACCAAAGAAGGTGAACCATTCAAATTTGTGGATCCTTGTCATGACTTGAGTTTAGAAGAAGCTAAAGCCAGAGTGGCTGCCGGTGAATCTTATGTCATCCGTCAGACAATTCCAAGCTATGGAACGACTTCTTTTGAAGACAAAGTTTACGGACACATCGAAGTAGACAACTCTATCTTGGATGAAAGTATCCTGCTGAAAAGTGATGGCTTCCCTACTTATAACTTTGCCAATGTCATTGATGATCATCACATGCGCATCACACATGTTGTCCGCGGAAATGAATACTTATCTTCAACGCCTAAATACAATCTGATCTACAATGCATATGGCTGGGAAATTCCTACTTATGTACATGTACCGCCAGTAATGAAAGACGAACACCAAAAATTAAGCAAACGAAACGGTGATGCTTCTTATCAGGATCTGATTGCCAAAGGATTCTTAAGTGAAGCTATCATCAATTACATTGCTTTATTGGGATGGTCTCCGGAAGGCGAACAGGAAATCTTCTCTTTGCAGGAATTAATTGAACAATTCAGCATTGACCGTATTTCTAAATCAGGATCTATTTTTGATATTGAAAAATTAAAATGGATGAATGGCGTTTATTTAAGAAAAATGTCATTGGATGAATTCCACCAATTGGCATTGCCTTATTATGAAGGCTTAAACGACAATGTTGATCTGAAAGAATTAAGCAAAGCATTGCAGCCAAGAATTGTTATGTTATCAGAAATTACTGACAACATTGATTTCATCAATGCACCATTGCCATTTGATGCCAACTTATATACATCAAAGAAAATGAAAACAAACCCTGAAAACTCTTTGGAAGCATTGAAATGGGTAGTGGATAAATTAGAAGCATTTGATGACTTTGAAGATGATGAAAAATTCACTCAGTTCTTCGTTGATATTGCCGCAGAACATGAAGTAAAAAATGGACGTGTTATGTGGCCAGTACGTGTAGCCTTGACTTACAAGTCATTCACACCAGGCGGAGCAGTAGAAATCGCTCACATCATCGGAAAAGAAGAAACAATGCGTAGAATTCATGCAGCTATTGCCGATCTGGAAAAAGCATTAGCATAAAAAAGCGGAACAATCAATTTGATTGTTCCTTTTTATCTGCAAATCTTTTTATTCAATCACATGATTATCACTTATTAGCAGCAATATAAACTGCTTTATATAACTTGATCAGATTAATTTTTCAGCATATCCCGTGCATAAAATCATTCCAACAAAAGCACATATGACAGAATTAAAAATATAATATCCAATGCATGAACCAACAATCAATCCAATAAACATATTCACACTATTTTTGCTTTTTATTCCATATTTCTTGATTGTTCTTATCCCCAACAATACCATTGCAAGAACAATCAGAACAGTAATTATAGCTTGCATCTCATTGTTCATTTTCCTTATCCTCCATAAAGGCTAAAATTTCTCGATAAGTTTGAATATTATTGTTTCTTTTTTGTTTGTTCAGCCGCATGGCATAATATATCATGATTCCTGCAATTAAAATCCATAATATAATTCCCGTCAATTCCAAATAAAGAAACAGCGGGATAGATGATACAGCAGTTAAAATGATTAAAACTGTAAAAATAACAGTATCTCGTTTAAATCTTCTTACATCATCTATTGCTACTTGCTTTTTCATTTCGATAACATCTCCTTTTACCAGAATATCAAGGGAAGTATTGAAAAGCTGACTTAACATAACAAGACTATTCACATCTGGATAATTCTTTCCATTTTCCCAATTTGAAATTGTTTGTCGAGTTACAAAAATTTTGCTTGCCAATTCCTCTTGCGAAAGATTTAAATCTTGTCTGAATTTTCTTATCTGTTTTCCAACTTCCACGCAATACTCCTCCTGCTTCTATCCTATATGATGAGATGTATTCTTGCTATCAAATATCTTTTACACAGCTGGAATAAGGCTGTAAAATATGTTTTACATCGGCTGAAATCAAGCGTTTTAAGTAATATTTCATTCTGTATAAGTCATTGCATAAGACTTTTTTATTTGACATAAATTTGCTGATTATCAAGCAAACGTTTTATGATCATCGGAATCTTTTCAATAACATCACTCGGCAATAAGCAATATTCACTGATTTCTTCCTTCAGAGCATCCGCACATAAAGCATGGATGCCCACACCTAGAACTGCAGCCGTCAATGGGTCTTTATTTTGTGCCAAAAATCCGATAATCATGCCGGCCAATACATCTCCGCTTCCTCCGGTAGCCAAACCGTTGTTGCCGAAAGTATTGATGATCAGCTTGTCCTGATAACCAATCAGCGTTGTTTCACTTTTCAATACCAAAGTGACAGATGGATATTTTTCACAGAACTGCCGGACATAGTCAATAGAATGAGCTAAGACATCGTTGATATCTGCATCAATCAAGCGTGCAAATTCTGCCATATGAGGAGTTAGAATTACGTTATGACGCTTTTCTAATAGCGGCCGATACTTTTTCAAGGCAAAAAGGCCATCCGCATCAATCACAAGCATTTGATCTGAGCACAGAAGCATTTTTAATAATTTTTCATGTCTTTCTTCTCTGCCAAGACCGCAGCCGACAAGAATACAGTCAAACTGATTCTTTTTTTCTTCAATCAAAGAGATGTCACTGATTTGTCCCTGAGCACTTGAACATGGCAAAAGCATTGCTTCAGCTAAACAATTCAAAGACATTTCACATAATTGCTTTGGAAGTGCAATGCTCATCATCCCTGCCCCGCATTTCAAAGCACTTTTGGAGGCCATCAAAATGGCTCCAGGTGTCTGTTCACAGCCGCCGATGCATAAGACCTTGCCGTAGCTGCCTTTATGAGAATGCCTATTTCTTTTTGGCAATAATTCTGAAAGCATTTTTTCATCAATCAAGCTTACTTTAAATTCAGTTTCATTCAGCCACATCTGCGGCAAATGCAATGAAACAACTTCAATTTTACCGGCATATTCTCTTCCAGGATATACATAAAGACCTATTTTTCCATATTGAATCGTAATGGTCTGAGAAGCTTTTACAGCTGTATTCATTACACAGCCATCATCTGCCCGAATACCGCTGGGCACATCAATTGCAATGATCGGTTTGCCTGAAGCATTCATCTTTTCAATCAATGCTGCTGCAGCACCTTCAATGTTACGCGATAATCCCGTTCCGAATAAAGCATCAATCAAAACATCAGCATCACTGATTTCTTGAACAAACGGCAAATGCATATTCTTGCAGAGTGAAGCATTGATCTGACAATCTATGCTCATTTCTCCTTCTGCCAGTGTAATGCACACATCATAGCCATAGACACTTAACAAACGTGCTGCAGCTAATCCATCACCGCCATTATTGCCGGTGCCGCAGAATACATGAAAACGCGTTGAAAGGTCATACTGCTTTCGAATGATATCTGCAATGCCGATAGCAGCATGTTCCATCAAAACAATAGAAGGAATACCCTTTTGAATGGCAAGAGCATCGATTTGATTCATTTGTTTTTTGTTAGTAATAAACATCTTATTCCCTCAATCATGCCTGTATATTCAATTCTTCCAAAACATACTTTTCAAGCAAAGGATATGGCAAAGCTCCCAGATCCAAAACCATCTGGTGGAAATCATGATCCCTCAAAGATTCATCTGCTTCCTGACACATTTCCTTCAGATCCATAAAGCGGAAGAAATAGCCATAATAAGGGACAAAAATTGCCGGGCCTTCAATCAGCTGTGTATATTGAAGCTCTGCAGTTGCTTCATCCATACCGAAATTCGTCATTAAAAATTCTAAAGCTTCCTCGGTAGATATCCCATCATAATGAATCATCAGATCCAATTCCAGAATCAGCAAATACGAAATATTCGCATTCAATTCCATGACATGCGCCATTTCCGGTTCATCTGAGTATTGTACCATGTACTTGGATACATAAGTTGCCCAAGCTTCCTGATAGCCGCTGTTGCCCAATAAATCACGCAGATGATTGTGTTCAACCTGCTTGAAATAATTGTGCTGATACATATGTCCAGGAATTCCTTCATGCGCCAATGTCGTATAGCTGTCACTGCTGAATTCTCCATTTAAGATCATATGTTCCATGACATCATTATCACTGTCATAAGGGCTTAAATAATAAGCTGCAGAAGCTAAGAAAATATCCTGCATAGATTCCGGAACGACTTCCATTTCATAATTCAATGGACCAATCTCTGGAAAATTTCCGCTCTCAAACGCTGTATCTTCCAAATACTTCAATACATCCTGCATTGTTGTCAATGAAGTCATACTGTAAGAAAAATCATTGTTATTGATCTTCTCACTTACTTCTTCATTCATCTGCATATACAAAATAAAGGAGAAAATAGCAGACTGCTGCTTTTCCTGCAGATAAGCCCGATATTCTTCCATATCAGAAAAACCTGTATCTGTTTCTACTAAATATGCATAGTACTCTTTCCCGCCTTCATAATCAGCTAAAGAAAGATATTCTTCACTTGGTGTCGGCAATGCCTTCAGATCCTCTTCCAAATCTTGATATGCCGCTAATAAATCATTTCGATAAGCATCTTCAATCTGAGCATAATACGATTCTTTTTCTTCTTCACTTAAAAAATCTGCAGCTGCCAGTTCTTCAGAAGCATGTTCCAGCAAATACTCATGATTGCCCTCATTAAATGTTTCTACCTGATCAATGACATGTTCCAGATACGTTTTGGACATACCATATCCCTGATTCTGTCGTTCCAGCTCAAAAGCAACATATTGATCAAATGCATCATCCGCTGTACTTAACAGATTCAGAAATGACTCAATATCCTGTTTATTTCTGAAATTATAAAAATAAAGATCCAATGTCAAACCGGCATGCAGTCCGCTGTTCACATCAAAATTATTATTGATCAAGTAATACTTATCTTCTAATTTCAGATCCAGATTCAAATAATTTTCCAATAAATCATACGTAATTTGTTCATCCTTGCTTAAAGAAGAATAATCATACGTATGCAGCTGTTCCAGCATTCTTTTATCTTCTTCAATAGCCTCTTCAAAATCCTCTAAGCTCATGAAACTATGCTCATATGTTTCCGGAATCAATCCATAACTTTCAGGATTTTCATAAAGTGAATTGATTACAGAACTATTGGCCGGCAAAAGCTCAGGAATCAATTCTTTCGTAAATGCTTCAAAGTCCTGGGTTGATGTGGCCGGCTGACTGCAGCCAAATAAACCAGCAGTCATAACAAAGCTTAATAATATTTTTATTGTTTTTTTCATACTCTACTCCTCGCTGTTTTTATTATACCACGCACTGAGAAAATAAAATGCAGGAATTTTCCTGCATTTGAAACGATTAAAACTCTTTTTTTACAATTTCCAAGAATTCCTGACTGCTTCCATGCCAATAAGATTTCAATGGCTCATTGGTACGATTAATAATATAATCTTCAATTAAATACAATGGAATTCCCAATTTTTCCACAACCCCATCTTCTTTGGTATCATTTCCTACCATGATGCAATCTTGAGGATCCAGATGATGTTTCTCTAAAATTTCTTTGTAGTATTCAATATTGGGCTTGCTGAAGCTGCAGTATTCATAAGTCGTCACCGATTCAAAATCATTGATGTCCAAGCCTGCCCACTGAATACGTTCTTCTGTCGCAATGCTTGGAAATAAAGGATTTGTTGCTAAATGCATGCGATATCCTTTTTCTTTCAATAATTTGACTGCATCGATCATATTTTGACTGCGCAAAGTATCTTTTCCGATATCATTGAATTCATGTGTATAAAATTGATAGAAAGTATCTTCAATTTCATTTCTGTTAATTTTCGTCAATGCTGTAAATGTTTCCCAGAATACTTCTTCATTGCTTCTTTTGCCGTCATTTTTGACCATAGCAATAGATCCGGCACCTACAGCCTTTAAGATCATTTTTCCATCATAGCCAACTGATGACATTTTTTCCATAAGACGCTGAAAGTAGAACTGTGTAAATGCCTCTACATCCATCGGCAATAAAGTCCCGTCTAAATCAAACAATATTGTCTTCATCTTATTCCTCCATTCTTTGCTTGATCAAACACAATATTTCTTTCTTTAATTCTGTACTTTCTTCCAAAAGAGCATTCATTTGTTTCTCATAACTTGTCTTATCCGTATCACTCAAAGATGATAGATTGATCATTACATTCCACGAAGAGCTCTCTGCAGCACCTGCCAAATAAATAACACCGATTGCCAAATCAGATATAACTGATTTATTGCCGTCCGCAGCTAATTTACGGCATAGACGGAGTGCTTCCGCGCTTTGAACCATGATATCCATCGGCGGCTGAATAGCCTCTAAAGTCGCTTGATGAATGGCCTGCTGACGCAAAGCTGACTCTTCTTCTGTTTCATGCTTCATCCGATAAGCACTCATCACGCATTCATAGGCCTGCGCATCACGATCAATAGCGTCACAAAGTGATTGCTCCATCACTGTCAGCTTCTCAAAATTTTCAATAAAAGAATTTTTTTTATCTTCCGGCAGTGCTGCAAACTTCTTTTTATTGATACTCAAATGACCATACATACGAGCTAGAGCCGTCCCCAATGCCCCGACAAGCCCTGCAGCACTTCCTCCTCCGGGAGCCGGCTGTACGGAATCAATTGCCTGTATATATTCCATCAATGTATTGTCTTTGTACATAATTTTCCTCCAAGTTCATGAAATACAACTGGCTTTATTATATCATGATGAAGCCAAGAAATCATTCTTGTTTGCAAAAACAAAATGAACTATAATAAAATTATGGAAAAAATAATAACTCAGCGCCTGATTTTACGTCCATTATGCATGAAAGACGCTCGTGCCATTTATGAAAATATCAATCATGATCCGCGAGTATTGGAATGTTTTCTTTCCAGATATGCACCCAGCTATGAAGAATTCAGTATGTCCAGTCTTCTGAATTATTTTAAAAGCAATCAAGCTTGTGCCTGGGCCATTGTTCTGAAGGAAAACAATCAATGCATCGGCTTGATTTTTGAAAATGGCCGGCATCTAGAACGTTCTGAAATAGAGATTGGCTATGCCATCGGTTATCCATACTGGAACAAAGGATATGTCACAGAAGCCTTCAAAGCCGTAATTCAATTTTATTTTTCGAATAAGTTCTGTCACATCATTTCAGCCAGTGCCTTTGCTGAAAATACCGCTTCTATCAAGGTCATGAAAAAATGCGGTCTTGTCTATTCACATACCGTCAAAAATGAAATCAAATGGCATGATCAGCTGCATGATGTTGTATATTATCAAATCAGAAACGACTAAAAAATCTGTCCGAAGACAGATTTTTAATTTGTATAGTTATCAAAATATCCTTGAACTAATACGACCGGTGTTCCCTTATCACCTGAACCGCTTGTCAAATCACACAGTGAACCGATCAAGTCTGTCAGCTGACGAGGAGTTGTTCCTTGAGAAGCCATATTGCCGACCAAGTTTTCATCTTTTTCACGAATTGCATTGGAAATCGCTTCTTTCAATGCTTCACCGCTTAACTGTGCAAAATCATTGTCAGCCAAATATTTCAGCTTCAATTCATTTGGTGTACCAATCAAGCCATCAGTATAAGCAGGAGAAACAACAGGATCGGCTAATTCCCAGATTTTTCCTTGAGGATCTTTGAACGCACCATCACCATATACCATTACTTCCACATGCTTTCCAGTAGCATCCAAGATTTTCTTCTGAACATCTAAGACCAATTCCTTGCATTCTTCTCTTGGGAATAATTTTACAGTATCTTCTGTTGATTTATTTGAACCTAATAAACCATATTTTTCATTGTAGCCGCTGCCCTCTACGCTGGAAGTCAATAAATCATCCAGGCCAAGAACAATTTCTGCACCTGCTTCTTTCAAAATACGTTTTGTACGTTTACGTGTATGAATATCGCAGGTTAAAACATTTTTTGTATAATTTAAGATCACACGCGGATTATTTGCAAAGATAATTTCAACTTCAGCTCCGGCATCCTGAATCAGCTGACGATAATAGTCAACATAATCAACACCCGTAAACTCATGTTTATTTTCACCGAATAATTCGCGATATTTTTCCAGTGTCAGAACATCACTGTATGGATTGATGCCGGCATCATCCAATTGATCATAAGTCAATAAAGCATTTCCTACTTCATCACTTGGATAGCTTAACATCAATACAACTTTTTTTGCTCCCATAGCAATCCCCTTTAAGCAGATTGCAAATCTGTTTCGAGACAAGATTGGGAAAATCACACCGATAGTGCTGCCGCCTAATTTTGCTTTAACATCTTTGCTCAATGCATCGATAGAAGCATAATTTCCCTGAGAACGGGCTACAATAGATTCAGTGATAGAAATAACGTCGCGATCACGAATTTCAAATCCTTCTGATTTTGCGGCATCCAGCACGCTGTTTGTAACGATAGCTGCTAAATCATCCCCTTGGCGAATAATTGGGCAGCGGATTCCTCTAGAAACAGTACCAACTTTTCTTTCCATAATAACCTTCCTTCTGTAAGGAAAACCAAACCTATGGCTCTTACTTCAGTATTATACATGAACTCTATCGGTTTTTAAAGTATTTTCAAGCATTTTATCCGGCTTTTAAATGATGAAAGCGATAAAAAAACCTATCGATAAAAAAGGAACAAACGGGATATAACTATTCAGCTTCCGCTTTTTTACGGCAAGCAAAAATAATGCATAAATAGATGCAGAAAACAAAGAAATGACAAAAGCGATAAGATTTTTCGGCACTCCTAAAAGATAACCTCCAATCATTAACAGATAAAGATCTCCTTCTCCGAATGCCGTTTTGATGCAATTGATCAAATATAACAACAGCGGAATCATGATCATTCCCTGAATGCGAATCCAAAACGGCAAAGGATCAAAAACACTGTCAATCAAAGCAAAAACCGCTGACACAATTAACAATCGATCTGCAACAGCCATCCACCGCATATCCATGATGCTTAAGGCCAAAAGCATCTCACTGAATATAAAGAAGCAAAAGGTATGCATCGTCAAGCCAAAACGTACATAAATGGTCAAAGCCAAAATACCGCTGAAAAGCTCTGTTAAAGGATACTGTACAGAAATAGATTCATGACAATGATGACATTTCCCTTTTAAAATCAAATAACTGACAACAGGAATCATCTCCCAAAACGCCAGCGGATGATGACATGACATGCAGGCAGAACGGTCCCAAAACAGCTTTTTCTTGTGCGGCAGACGAAAAATCAATACATTAACAAAGCTGCCGAAAACACAGCCCATCAGAAATACATAAATAAAAATCAGTGTTTTCATAAAATACCTCCTATGATGAAATATAATGAAAACACTGATTATAATAAATATTTAAAATGATTGCCGATCAATGAATGCACCCTCAATCGATATTCTTATTTTAACATTCAGTTCATTTTTTGTCCAAGTCAAAACACAATCAAATTTACTCTTTTGTTGTAAGCAACTGGAATGCCATGCCAATGCCCGCAGCTATGATCATAGCAATCAGACACAAGCTGCTGTCCTGAGCCAGTTCTTCAACAAAGGATGACAGTCCATTCACTGCATTCATCGCTCCGGTAACTGCACTCAATACAATGATGCATGTACGATGGTATTTTACCGCTAAATATCCGGCTAAAAGAAAAGCCAAAATACTGATGATCGGCACAATCATCTCCATCATTTGTGTATTGTTTACAGGAAGTGTCTGTATCGCCATAAATGCATTAAAACCGCAGAAGATAAATACGCCGGCTAAATAAACCTTATATGCGAATAAGCATACAAGAAGTCCGCCGATCAGCGCAGCAAAAATGAGAGATGTGCTGATGCCAAAAGCTCCACCCAAAGTGATGACAGCCACAAAGCCTGCGAAAAAGCCGACCAAGCCGATCCAAAAGCGAATCAGCCGAAAACCAAAAAGGCATTGCAGACATGAAACGATGATCTGAATTCCGATAAAAAAAGAACTGATCTGAGGTATTGATAAAATCTGATTTATTCCTTCAAACATTTTCTCACCTTCCAGATTGAGTATAGCATAATGAAAAAAGAAAATCATGGAAAACAGGTGAATGTTTTCTAAAACTTAAATAATGATTTTCATATCGAATTCTCATCATTCAATGATATAATGAAGCAAGGAGTGATATTATGAACAGAAATTATCCCGCTATCATCATCTCTTCTCAAGGAGAAGAATGGCTTGATAAAGGTCAGATGTGGATGTATAAAAACAATTTAGAAGCATTGGATGAATCCATTCCAAACGGTTCGCTTGTCGATATTCTGACAGCTCAGGGACGATATTTAGGAACAGGCTTTCTTTCCAAAAACAGTCATATTACTGTACGTATCTTAACCAAAGATCAAAATGAGATCATTGACCGCAATTTTTTCAAGAAAAGAATTCAGTTTGCCTATGAATACCGCAAAACATTAGAAAAAAACAACTTGACCAATTGCCGTCTGATCTTCGGAGAAGCAGATGAATTGCCCGGTCTTACGGTTGACCGCTATAATGAGCTGCTGGTTGCTCAGATCTCTTCTTTTGGTTTAGAACAAATCAAGGATGACCTTTATGAGTGTCTGCTGGAGGTCCTAAGTGAAGATCATCAGCAGATTGCCGGCATCTATGAACGCAATGATATCCAAGTAAGAACCAAAGAAGGTCTGCCGCAGTACAAAGGATTTTGGCGCAATGCACAATGCTCTGCAAAGACCATCATCAATGAAAATGGCTTAAAGATTCACGTTGATGTGGAAAACGGTCAGAAAACAGGCTATTTTCTTGATCAAAAAGCAAATCGTGTCTTATTGAGAAATATGGCTGCCGGAAAAACCGTTCTTGATTGTTTTTCTCATACAGGCGGTTTTGCCTTGAATGCGGCATATGGACAAGCGAAAAAAGTAACTGCTGTCGATGTATCAAAAACAGCCTTGGATCAAGGATATCAAAATGCGCTTCTCAATCATCTGGAGGATAAAATTGATTTTGTTCAAGCCGATGTATTTGATTATCTGGATAAAGCACAGAAAGGCCAATTTGATATTATTGTCTTGGATCCGCCTGCCTTTACAAAATCCAGAAAAACAGTGCATCAAGCTTATAACGGCTATAAGAACATCAACTATAAAGCAATGAAATTATTGAACAAAGGCGGTTATCTGATTACCTGCAGCTGTTCTCGCTTCATGGAAATTGAAAATTTTGAGAAAATGCTGAAGGAAGCCGCCAATGAAGCACAGGTGACCCTCAAGTAGGTATCTGTCACTCAGCAAAATCATGATCATCCAATCTTATGGAACATGACTGAAACCTCTTATTTAAAATTTTTTATTTTTCAGATTATTTAGGCTTCCTGCAGAAGCCTTTTTTCATCGAAAAAGCCTTGCCGAAGCAAGGCTTAGCGATTCCATTTCAATAAATTCAATGTCTGAAAATCTGATATAGGAATTGTATCATAATTCTGCATATATCCTGCATCACTCTTTTCACAGGCAGTCAATTCCAGTTCTGTTCCAAAGCTCGAATCCCGCAGATCCCAGCTGAAGTCCATCTGATTGGAAAATGCCTGATAGATTGGATGATTCAAGATTTCATTCGGATCGTCAAATAATTCTTCCAGCTTCAATTCTGTACCATCTTCTTTATAATGATGAGTAAAATTCGTATAATAGCTTACATCACTGCTCGGCAGAAATGCATAAACATTGTAGCGAATATTGTAGTAACAGCCATTATAGCCCAGATCTACATTCATTGATACATCGATATCTTCCTGCCAATATTCCTGAAGACGTTCTTGAGTTTCTGCTTTCACATTTTCAATGTCCTCTTCCAGCAAACTCATCCATTGTTCATCTTCAGCCAAAAAATCCGCAATCCACAATTGGATTTCACCGCCAGCCCAAGGAATCGCCTCTCTGACGCGCGGAAAACTCAAAGATGGCAGAAATACCTTGGTATACTCATTATCCGCATAAGATTCATCATATGTGATGTCAATGATCGGCAAAACATCCTCTGTACTGATATTCATCGTCAATGGATAGAAATTCTGTGCACTGGTATCCACTCGCTGCACTTGATTCGAGAAATTGATCATGATGGCATTGTCATTGTATGAAAGCGTGAACGGAGTATTTTCATCAATCTCAAAGTCCCCGATCATCGATTCCAAAATATCCTGTTCCGGTCCTATTGAATAATCAAATTGTTCCACAAAAAGCTCATTGATATATTCATAAGCATCTTTCCGATTCAGTACTTCCTGCAATGTAATGCGATGACCATCCACAGCAGAGATCACATAATAGAAACTATCGCTGATATAAATACTGTTATTATAGTCTTCCGTATCTTCATGCTGAAGACTGCGATTGATCTCACAAGATAAAATAATGTTCTTTTGTGTACAGGAAGAATAAATCGAACCCGTTAATTTCTTGTCCTGCACAACCTTTCGAATGCCTGGATAAGCCGGCAGATCCAACTGAGTAATTCGCTGAACTTCATTATTCAGATATTCATTGATCAATGCTTCCATTTCTTTATCTTCCAGCTCAACAGCAATTGTTCCGACTTCATAATCAGCGACTGCTCCTTCTATCACTCCGATTGTTTCATAATCGCCATAAAAATCACGAACATAAATATATTCACTCTCTTCTGCATCCGTTACAGGCACAAATTCTTTGGTATAATTGACCTTTCCCTGCTCTTCCGCCGGAGTCTGTTCTTCAATAGGATCATTCTCTTCAGCCGGTTTCTGAACCGGTGCACTGGTACAGGCACAAAGACCCAGCACTAAAGCCAAAAGCCAAGACTTATTTTTCAATCGTGCGAACATATCCGCATTCCTCCATCAGATCCTGACCGGCCTCACTTAAAATATAGTCAAGCAGTTTATTGACATTTTCCGCATTGGCACAATCACTTGCAGTTACCGCATAATAATGGGTCATAAATGGATATTCCTGAGCTGCAATCGTATCATTATTCGGAGCAATCCCATCCACTTTGATCAATTTCACTTGATCCTTATAATACATATTATTGGCATAGTAATAATAAGAATAGCCGATAGCAGCACTGGAATTCTCATAATTTGCGACAGCATCAATGATATCTCCCATACCATAAGGCTTCTTTTCAGTCGGTGCATCCATGATCGGCAGATCCTTCATGACCAGTTCCAGCATACCGCTCTGCGAACCGGAATTATCCGGACGCTGATACGCAATTATTTCTTCATCATTGCCGCCGACTTCCTTCCAATTGGTGATTTCTCCTGTATAGATTTTCTGAATCTGTTCCACCGTCAATTCATCAACAGGATTCTCTTTATTCACAAAGAAAACAAAGGCATCATTGACAATCGGAGTAAAAATCAATTCCTTTCCCGCATCACGCGCCATCTGCAATTCTTCCTCACTGGCATAGGTGACAAAAATCAGATCCGCTTGATCTTCAATCAAATTCACATAAGCATTATGCGTCGTATTATGCAAAGTCTGACGCGTAGCCTCCTGCGCATCAATCTGACAGGTTTCCGCAATCAAAGCCTCAGATAACGGAATGGTTACCGTAGAACCATCAATTCTAGGATAAGTCTCTAATGTAAACAATGGCTCTGTTTCTTCGATTACCGGATCATCCGAATTTTCCTGTCCTTGTGCACAGCCGCTCATTAACAGAATAACTGCAAAACAAGATAATAACTTCTTCATATACCGGCCTCCCTTCTCATCAAGACAAACTATCTTATCTACTTTCATTATAAACTATCTTCTGCTATAAAAACAATCAAAGAAGTACCATTTCACTCTTTGCAAAAAAAGTCCTATTTCTAGGACCTGATCAGATTATCGGCATAAAATATCAAACTCTTTTTCATTCATCGTATTTTTTACGATCTGCCAAAGCGCCTCTCTGCAGTCACCATTAAAATGCAGACCAGTTACTTTGCTGTTAAATTGTTCAGCGGTGCAATAAAGATAAGAATACCATTGTGCATTCAATTTCTTTCCTTCGCAGGCTGTAATATATAAATTCTCCAAAAGAAAATCAAAAGCCTTATTAAAAACTTTTGTCTCCATATTTAATCTTTTCTTCAGATCATTTTTATCAATACTTTCAAACCTTTTCATTTCATCAAAAATCATTTTAGCTTCATCTGTCAAAGGCTTGATCGGTTTAATTCGTTTCAGATATTGATATGCTTGAATGGATAAATAAATGGGTCTTTTGCCAAAAGCCTTGGAATAAAAGATCTTTCTATTCTCAATCAAATAAACAACATTCTGCATAGTATATCCCAAAGCATCCACAGAAGGCAAAGATGGATGTTCATTCATCAGAAGAAAACCATTGCGTTCAAAATAATCAAACAATTCTTCATTTCTGACATTGCCGGCATTATCAAATATCTCCGGCCGGCTCACTTTCTGAAGCAAGATACACCCGCAGTCCTTGCATAAATAAGTTTCAATCTCAGAGCACTGTCTTTTGCTGTGATACGCATCTCTATCGACAAACAATTGACCATTGCCCAGCTGAAATCCAATGCCGATATTCGTACTGCCGCAGTATGGACATTTCTCTATTTCTATTTTCTTCATTGACCTGCACTTCCTTTTTAAACAATTCTATCAGATATTCAGGCCTCCTGCCAATGAATAAGAAAATAACGATCATCTGAAATGACAAAATCCCGCTGATCATCAATGCAGAATACCCTTGCCACACTGCTTGGAAATTCCTCAATCACTCGGCAGGCAAGCTCTTGATCCGCTTGACATACAATCAATTGTTCGGATGAATCACCGGAATTCACAGTGGTATAAAATTCATGATCATTGGTCTGATAAATTCTGCCGATTTTATTTTCATAGTTATTTAACCGCAAACACTCTCCCGTTTCGCGATTCAATTCATATATCTCTTCATACTCTTCATTTTTTAAAAACAAATAAATATGATTATTTACCACAACGACTGTATCAGGTATCATTGGCAGTGCATATTCTTTAAAGTCTTGGCCGTCAAACAGGTGCAGTGAGGAATCATTTCCTTCGGCAATGAACCAAGCCATATGATTTCTGTTTCCGCTGTAAGGCGGTATGATCAAAATGGAATCATCTGTAGCTTCATAGCGATAAATCACTTCAGCCTGATCCCCTTTCAATTCATAGAGCTGCCATTCATTGATTTCTTCATTAAGCTTGTTTTCAGTGAATTGATAAAAATTTCCGTTTATCTGTGCAAAATTGCTGACGGGATAAAACTGAGGATGATGCAGCGTATTATCAATGCTTTCGCCATTATACATAATAGAATTTCCCTTCCGTTCATCAGCGATTTCGTATACATTGCCATTTTCATCACCCGCAGCACTCCAAAAACGAATCAATCCATCGGAATCATATTCTACAGATGTGATTTGCTTGGAATCCAAATCATAGTCATGGACAGCAGCCACAGATGCCTGACTGCCCCATTTCGTCTGTAAAGTGTACACACGAAACAGCGTACCATGCAATTGTTCTATCTGAATTGTCTGAAAGAAACCTTCCTCTAATTCTTCTTTTGATAAAGGAAGAATTTCCTCCGGCAACGATATTTCCTCAATTGTATAATCTCTTTCCAAGCGATTCAGCGCAGACGTTGTTTCTGTCGAAGAAGTTTGTGTACATCCAACAAGACAACCACATAATAAAAGTCCTATCCATTTTTTCATCGGTAAATCTTCCCTCCTTATTCATATGAATTTCAACAGCAATCAAACTGTCCTATCTAATTTAAGTGTATCAAAAAGTGAATTTATTATCAATATTCACTCAAAGAATAATTTTGATAATCAATTTCATATCAAATTACTGATCCAAACAAAGAGGAACTTAAACAAATTTGCAGATATCATTGGACATAAATTGGACATTAGAAAAATAGGCATTAAAAAAAGCCCTATTTCTAGGACTTCATCTACGAATGGTGGTTCCGGTCGGAATCGAACCAACGACACATGGATTTTCAATCCATTGCTCTACCGACTGAGCTACGGAACCATTTGGTTGCGGGAGAAGGATTTGAACCAACGACCTTCGGGTTATGAGCCCGACGAGCTACCAGACTGCTCCATCCCG
>CALUVS010000045.1 GCA_944324265.1 uncultured Traorella sp. | reverse complement strand
CCAAAATCTATCTCTATAAAAAATTGGCGACGTAGTCGCCGCAGATTTTGGAAGATATGTCAATACCTTTTGAATAAGAAAATAAAAAAAGGGTAACGAATTTTCTCGTTATCCCTTTGGTGTCATTGTATTAACTTAATGACATTGCCTTTTAAGGTCTTTTATAATGTTCCATCAGCCATTTGACAACACCATCAGCATCATTGCTTTCGATGATGCCATCTGCCAGATTTTTTAATTCATCCACAGCATTTTCAACAGCATAGCATTCATCTGCTTCCTGAAACATTTCAATGTCATTGATGCCATCACCGAATACGACAGTTCGATCACATTGCATCAGCTGTTTCAGCTGATGAACGGCTTTGGCTTTGGAAGCATTCAATGGCATGAATTCCAGCCATTGATTGTGTGTATAAACATCTTTTTGAAAGATGATATGATATTGATCTTGATATTTCTGAACAAAAGGCTGAAGCTTTTCTTCTTCATCAATGCAGCTGATATAGAAAATATCACCTTCAAATAAATCTTGAGGATCTGTCAGCGGAGTATTGCGGGGATCCTCTTTTCTTGTCTGAAGAAAGGTTTTTTCCTGCATGGAACATTGATCAGCTACATAGCGAAATTGTTCTAGCCCATCAATGATTGTATACACGATCGGTGCAATTTCATGAGCCAACAGATCAGTCAGAAGTTCATGAGCATCCTTTAGATAATGCAATGCTAAGATCTTTCCGGTATCATTTTCTGCAATCATGGCACCATTGTACACAATCAAAGGAATCTGAGCATGAAAGCCTTGCGTGACTTTCATAGCAGTGATATAAGAGCGAGCTGTCGCATAAGAAAACAGCAGGCCTTGATTGGTCAGTTCCTCCAGAGCTTTTTGAGCGGTGATGGATAATCTTTCATCACTGCTTAATAATGTACCGTCTAAATCAGAAACATATAAGGTTTTCATCTTACGCAAACATCGGCAATACAATGAAATAAAGAGCTACAAGAATTCCCAATACAATGCGATAATAACCAAATACTTTAAAAGAGTGTCTGCGGATAAAACGCATCAGCCAGCGGATGCAGAGCAATGAAACGACAAAGGCTACGACCATTCCGACAAGCAAGACAATAATATTGGCTGCAGTCAATGCACCATCATAACGAATCAGATCCAAACAGCTGGCTCCAAACATCACCGGAATTGCTAAGAAAAAAGAAAATTCACTGGCAACCGGACGATCCATGCCCAAGATAGTCGCTCCCATGATGGTAGAACCGGAACGAGAAGTTCCCGGAATCAAAGATAACATCTGAAAAGCACCGACACCGGCAGCTTTTTTGTAAGTAATTTCGCTCAGTTTTTTAATTTCAGGTCTTTTGCGGTGATTTTCAATGACAATAAAACCTACCCCATAAAGAATCAGTGTAAAGGCAATGACTTGCGGATTAAAGAACAAGTCTTTGATTTCATCATTGAATAATACACCGATCACACCGGCAGGGACACAAGCAACCAAAACTTTGATCCAAAGATCAATGGTTTGTCTTTTTTCTTCCATGTTTTTTGTTTTGGTAAACGGATTTAATTTATGAAAATATAATAAGCAGACAGCTAAGATGCTTCCTAATTGTACGACAACCAAGAATAATTCAACAAATTGTTCGCCTCCGCCCAGATGAATAAATTCATCCAATAAGATCATATGTCCAGTACTGCTGATAGGCAGCCATTCTGTAATACCCTGAACGATTCCTAAAAGAATCGCTTTTAATATATCATAAATTAGTTCCATAAGGCTCTCCTTTGTTTCATACTCATTCATTGTAACGAAGATGTAGGAACAATTCAAGACTTAAAAAAAGACAGTTTCACCAAAATTTCACAGTCTTGTCAGTTTAATATCACATAATTTCATTATATTATAAGTGTAAACGATAAAGGGAGGGTTTCTCATATGGAAGAAAAAGATGTCATTGATGTAGAAGTCAAAGAAGAAGAAATAAATAAAAAAGAAGAAAAACCTGAGAAGGTGAAAAAAGAACACAAGTTCTTAAAGACAGCAGGTATTATCGTTGCCTGCGGAGTAATGGGTATTGGCGGCGGTTTTGCCGGAGCTCACTTAGCGATGTATATCGGCAGTGCTGCTCCAAAAGAAGTGTTATATCAGTCTGTGATTCAGACGAATGCTGATGGCAGCGCAGTCAGCGGTATGACCTTGGCAGATGTTGCAGCGAATGTTCGTGACAGTGTTGTAGAAATTACGACCTCAAAAGTGGAAACGAGTCCATTCTTCCAGCAATATATTACAAGCGGTGCTGGATCTGGGGTTATTGTCAGCTCAGATGGCTTGATCATTACCAACCACCACGTCATTGATGGCGCTACCAGCATTACTGTTCGTTTGGCCAACGGTGAAGAATATGACGCTGAATTGGTAGCGAGTGATCAGCAGACCGATGTGGCTGTCATCCGAATTCGGGCAACTGGATTGAAGCCAGCTGTATTAGGTGATTCAGATGAACTGGTAGTCGGTGAAGAAGTTATCGCTGTCGGTAATCCGTTAGGCTCATTGGGCGGAACAGTTACAGATGGTATTATTTCTGCATTGGATCGTGAAGTGACAATCGATGGTCAGACCATGACCTTGCTTCAGACATCTGCGGCAATCAGTCCAGGTAACTCTGGCGGAGGATTGTTCAATACTCGCGGTGAATTGATTGGTATTGTCAATGCCAAATCAAGCGGAACTGATGTCGAAGGGTTAGGATTTGCGATCCCAGTCAATGTTGTAAAGGATGTTGCTCAGGATTTGATTGAAACGGGTCAGGTTCAAGGTAGATTGACTTTAGGTATCAGCTATCTTGAAATCAGCAGCCTGCAGACAGCTCAGCAATATGGTGTCAATGTATTAGGTTTATATATCAGTGAAGTATCAGAAGGCAGCAACGCAGATCGTGCCGGATTGCAGCCAAATGATATCATTATTGCAGTAGACAACGAACAGGTTACAACAAGCGCTGAATTAAGATCTGCCTTGAATAATCACGAAGCAGGCGACACGATGACATTCACAGTTATCCGTGACAGACAATACGTTGAATTATCTGTTGTCTTAGAAGCCTAAAACAAAGTATTGTCATAAATGAAAATAAAGCGATTGGAATTCAGTTTCTGATCGCCTTTTTTGCTGCAAAAAAATGAGGATTCTCATCATCTGAATCCTCATGGCATTTCTGAAGGACTGTGTATACAATCCGCTTTTGCATTATTTCATTGTTTTATATAAATCTGCAATGATCTCTACAGCTTTATCAATACCGATAACACTTGTATCCAAGCATAAGTGATAATTTTCAGCATTTCCGAATATCTGATCTGTATAAGATTTGACATAAGCAGCACGGTTTTTATCAGTGATCTGCAGCATGCTTTCCGCTTTTTCTGCAGGAACTTCATATTCTTCAATGATTCGTTTTAATCTGAATCCTTTTTCCGCATAAATAAAGACATTCAAAACATCTTCACGTTCAGCCAAAATTTTGTTGGCACCTCTTCCGACAATGATGCAAGGCCCTTTTTCCGCAATCGTATGGATGGCCTCTACCTGAGCCAAAAACATACGGTCATCCAATGACATATGGAATAGATTGCCGCCGCCGATAAATAAATTATTAAAAAAACGATTGGAACTTTCTTCTGCCTGTTCAAAAAAATCAGGATGAATGCCGCTAGTTTTTGCAGCTTCTTCAAACAAGGCTTTATCATAAAAAGGAATTCCTAGCAGCTCAGCCAAATCAGTACCAATCTGGCGTCCCCCGCTGCCATATTGACGGCTAATAGTAATGATAGATGGTTTCATAAATGTACCCTCCTTTATTTAAGTATATCATATTTTTTACTCCTTGATATTTTTATTCAAGATTTGTACATTTATTGTAAGAATACTTACTGAATTACGTCTATTAGGGTGAAGGGGGTTAATCATGGAAGATGAAAAAATCATTGCATTATATTGGGCCAGGGATGAAAATGCCATCATTTATACACATCAAAAATATGGCAAGTATTGTTATCAAATCGCTTATCATATTTTATCAGACAGGGAAGATAGTGAAGAATGCATCAATGATACATATTTGAAAACATGGAATGTGATTCCGCCGACAAAAGTACAATGCCTGTAGATGTTTTTAGCTAAGATTACACGAAATTTGGCTTTTGACAAATATCGGCGAAGCAAAGCAGAAAAAAGAGGCGCTCATGAAATAAGTCTGGTATTGGATGAATTGAGTGAATGCATCGGGGAAAGTTCCACAGAAAAAGAAATTCATCAAAGACAGTTAAATGAAGCCATGAATCATTTTGTAAAACAATTGCCGTTAAGAGAACGATCTGTATTTATCCGGCGTTATTTCTTTGCCGAGAGTATTGAAGAAATAGCCGCAAAATATGAATTGAAGAAAAATCATGTCTATGTATTGCTTTCAAGATCAAGGGAAAAACTGAAGGCTTATCTGCAGAAAGAAGGGTATCTATGAAAAAAGAAGATTTGTTTGAAGCAATAGGAAATATTGATGATCAGCTGCTTATGGCCAGTGAACAGAAACTAAGATCTTTTCGCTTGAAACATGTACTGATTCCGATAACACTGGCAGGCTGTGCAGCGGCATTGATTTTTGCCTTTGCTGTGATAAAACCAAAAGATAAGCCTGTGATTCAAGTCGATCCTTCTTTGGATGCAGAAGAACCATTGTCGACATTTGAAATGTCTTTTGGAGCAGGCGGCATGGGATTTGAAGGATATTCAGTGAAAAGCATTGAAGATTTCAAGGGAGTTGATTGGCTGACAGAAGATTTGGAAATTGAAACAGTGCCTGTTTATCAAAATATTGAGTTTTTGCATGAGGGAATCAGTACGGTCTTGAATCCGGATCTGGATCGAATGAAAGCAATCATTGATGATTTAGCGCAGCGATTGAATGTGGATTATGAAGAATTGGTTGCTCGAGAGGATAATGACATTATTTATGCCTATGAAGTTTCCGATTCAAAAATATCCATTGAGGTCAATAGTTTGATGGAAGCAGAAATTAATTTTAAAGAAGAACTTGTGCTGCCGGAAAACATTCATAATGGTTATGATGACAGTTATGAGGAGATTGCGGCATATGGGGAATACTGCATGGATGAATTCAGTTATTTGTGGGATGAGGAATTGAAATTAGTTGTCAGCGGGGGAGATTATAATATTTATGATGAACAAAGCTTTGATGCCGGTGCACAAAATGATAAGATGAAAGTTTCATTTTGTGGCAGTGATACCGGTGATACCATTTGGCTGATGCGGATTTTCTATCTAATGGAATATGAAAAGATTGGGGATTATCCGATCATTGATCTTGAAGAAGCGACTTCTCTGCTTTTAGAGGGTCAGTTTGTCAGCTCGGCTCCTGATCCAGAATTAACAGAAGAGAATATATATGGCGTTAGTTTTGAATATCGAAGCAGCATTTATGATCAAACTATTATGCCTTATTATGTCTTCTATATGGAAATTGATTCAGAAACTCAAGCAGAGGATGATTATCTCCACATCAGCCGATATTATGTACCGGCAATACCAAAGGAATATATTTCTAACTGGCAGACATGGATGGGACAGTTTAATTGATAGAATTTATATAATAAAGAGAAAACATATCGCATTCAATCTCAATATCAAAAAAAGGAGAACTTCTCCTTTTTTAAATGCGCATATTTCAATTTATTCAACATTCATTCCTTGAATCAAATCATTTTTAGCCATTGCTTTATCAATTTCATTGAGAACGCATACTTTCTTTAGTGTCCATTCAGGAGCAATTAGATCTTCCATGACTCCATCTCCAGTCAAACGCTGAATAATAATGGAAGCTGGCAATACTTTTAATTGTTCTAAAACGACATCGACATATTCTTCCATCGTCAATAAATGGAATTTCTCTTCTTCATATTGCTGGGCCATGCGGGTACTTTTTATTAGATGAAGCATATGGATCTTCACTGCATGAATCGGCATCTGACCGACAACTCTGGCACTTTCAATCATCATTTCTTTGGTTTCATAAGGCAAAGAATTCATCAGATGCACACAAATCTTGATGTTGGTCTTTGATAAAAGCTGAATTGCTTGTTCAAAGCATTCAAAGGTATGACCGCGATTGATTCTTTCGGCCGTTTCATTGTAGATGCTCTGCAGACCTAATTCCAGCCAGATTTCTTTTGTTTCCGTGCATTTCTGTAAGTATTCAATGACTTCCTCTTCCAAGCAATCCGCCCGTGTCGCAATGCAGATCGCCAAGACATCTTCTTTTTTCATGAAAGGTTCAATGCATTGCTTGATTTTTTCGATTGGGCCATATGTATTCGTATAAGCCTGAAAATAAGCCATAGCTTTGCCGTTCGGCCATTTTCTGGCCATCATTTCAAAACCCTTTTCAAACTGCGTCATCAAATCATCCTGGACATTGCCGGCATAATCGCCGCTGCCTAAAGCTGAACAAAAAGTACAGCCGCCGACACCGCATCTGCCGTCACGATTGGGACAAGTAAAGCCTGCATTCAAAGGTACTTTAAAAACCTTATCATGAAAACGATGCTTTAAATAATAATTAAATGTATGATAACGCTTGTTATCGTCACTATATGGAAATGGATTGTTCTTTTTCATAAAAATAATTATACACTAGATTTGTATAAAAGAAAAATAACGTTTATAATGATTGCATGAAACGATGCATACAATTTGGAAAATATCGAATTACTTATACGCTGATTGAAAAACAAGTTAAAAATGTGAATCTGCATATACAAGCCAATGGAGAAATTGTAGTTTCATGCAATCGCTATGTGCCATATGAAAAAGTAGATGCTTTTGTAGCAGAGAAAATCAATTGGATCATAGCCAAACAGCAGGAAATCATGAAAAGAAATCAGGCCAACAATGCCACCACTCATTTTGCTTTTTTGGGAATCAGTTATCCGATTGAAGTAATTCTTGACAACAAAGAATATGTATATATCGAAGAGAAATGTTATGTTCATGTACGCAGTCAGGAGCATGTACAAAATGTGCTGGATAAATTTGCTCGGACACAATGCAAGCAAGTATTTCTGCCGATTGTTCAGGAAATTTATGAAAAAATGAAACAGGATTATGGACTGACTTATCCGGAAATCAAGATACGAAAGATGACTTCCAGATGGGGAAGCTGTATGCCGGCAAAACATCAGATTACTTTGAATCAGCGAATGATTCATTATGATAAGAAATTTATTGAGTATGTGATTCTGCATGAATTTGCACATTTTATTCAGCCGAACCATTCTAAGCAATTTTATTATGTAATTGAAAAATACATGTCGGATTACAAACAAGCCAGTAAATTGTACAATCACTTGATTGCTCAGGAAGAAATGTAAAAGAATAAAACGGAGCATTTTTCATACAATAGATGGTAACAGTAATGTTCAGAAATATACTGCGAATATATCACAGACTTCATTATGCAGATCAGCTTGGTATATATTTTGTTTCTGTTACCTGCAATAATTTTTCCTAAGTGTCAGGAAAAATTAGATTTTAAAACATAAATCGGTTTTCTTACAATGATGCTAAGGGGGAAATATATGAAAAACATCGATTGGAAAAATTTATTTTTCCGCAGTATATTATTATGCTTCGGCGGTTTTTTGATTGGCTTTGCCATTGCTATGTGCTCAGTGAGCGGGTTTGGTGCAGATCCGATTACCGTCTTTTATGAAGGATTGTCACAGACATTCCTTATATCACAAGGCTTAGCCAGCAATTATACAGCCTATGCCTTGATTTTGATCGTGCTTGTGCTGGATTGGCGTCAATTGGGTGTCGGAACTCTGATTATTCCGTTTTTTACTCAGTTCGGCATTAATTTCGGCTTGGAAGTCTTGCCGCTGTTAAGCGGTCCTTTAGCGGTAATCGTGGATTTAAGCGGACTTGTCTTGATTGCTTTGGGAATCAGTTTGACAATTTATGCCAACTTGGGACGCAGTTCCAATGATGCTTTTATTTTTTCGGTAAGCAAGAAAACTCATCTGAAATATCACCAAGTTCGCTGGGGATTGGATTTGTTTTTTGCAGTCAGCGGTGTACTTTTAGGCGGAAGATTGACATGGGCCACAGCATTAGCAGTTCTTTTTTTAGGCAAGATTATTTCTTTCTTCAATGAGAAATTGGAGAAAGTATTCAAGCTCAAGACTTCCTAAGAAATAGGAAAATAATTATTGTTTTTTCCACAGGAAATCATTTATAATACTTCATGACAATAAAATCAAACGTCCAGTATCAATTTATTGTTAGACTGAAGAAACAAGGAGGATATTTCAAATGAAGAAATTTTCAGTTGTAATTGCTGGAGGAGGAAGTACCTATACGCCAGAAATCATTTTGATGCTTCTGGATAACTTAGACAGACTGCCTTTACGTTGTATCAAATTATATGATAATGATGAAGAAAGACAAAACAAAGTAGCAAAAGCTTGTGAGATCTTGATCCACGATATTGATCCTACGATTGAATATTGTGCAACAACAGATCCAGAAGTTGCTTATACAGATGTAGATTTCTGTTTGGCTCACATTCGTGTAGGACAATTGCCGATGCGTGAATTAGATGAAAAAATTTCTATTAAACATGGTGTTGTCGGTCAGGAAACTTGCGGGCCGGGAGGAATTGCTTATGGTATGCGTTCTATCGGCGGTGTATTGGAAAACATTGATTACATGGAAAAATATTCCCCAAATTGCTGGATGCTGAATTATTCAAATCCTGCTGCTATCGTGGCAGAAGCGACACGTCGTCTGCGTCCGAATTCGCGTGTTATTAATATCTGTGATATGCCGATCGGTATGGAAAATACGATTGCTCGTATTTTAGGATTTAATAACAGAAAAGAAATGGATGTTCGTTACTTTGGTTTGAACCACTTCGGCTGGTGGAGTTCTATCAAGGATAAACAAGGAAATGAATACTTGCCGAAATTAATTGAACACCAATTGAAATATGGTAATTGTGAAGCAGAGGATAAAGTAGAAAATTACACAGATGCCAGCTGGTTTGAAACAGCACGTGAAGTGAAAGATCTTGTACGTTTTGATAAAAATTTTGCCCCTAACTCTTATTTAAAATATTATTTGAATGGGGATCAGGTCATGGCACACACCAATCCAAATTATACTCGTGCGAATGAAGTTATGGACGGCAGAGAAAAAAGAGTATTTGAAGAATGTGCTCGTATTGCTGAAAAAGGAACAAGTGAAGGAACTACTTTAGAAATCGGTATTCATGCTTCATTCATTGTAGATTTAGCAACTGCTTTGGCATTCAATACACATGAAAGAATGTTATTGATTGTTGAAAACAATGGTGCGATTGCCAACTTCTCACCAGATGCTATGGTTGAAATTCCTTGCATTGTCGGTAAAGATGGCTATGAACCATTGAGCATCGGAAATATTCCTACTTTCCAAAAGGGTTTGATGGAACAGCAGGTAGCTGTAGAAAAATTAGTTGTTGATGCATGGATCGAACACAGCTATGAAAAATTATGGCAGGCGCTGATTCTTTCTCACACTGTGCCTAATGCGAATACAGCAAAAGCATTGCTGGATGATTTAATTGAAGCAAACAAAGGCTATTGGCCAGAACTGCACTAAAATATAGTTATGAATGGGAAGCTGAAAAAGCTTCCTTTTTATATGCATGATCAATGAAAAAACTAAGAAATATCAAGTTATCCCATTTCAATTTATATTGAGTATTCTTCTTAAAAATGATATGAATAATATAGAGATATTGTTTATGATCAAATTATTATTGTGACAATGAAAGCTGAAAAGAGGGGATCAGGCATATGAAAATATTAGGAAGAGTAATAACTATATCGGCTGTGCTGATAGCTGCAGGCTGCATCTTGATGGCCAATATTTTTTCGAGTATACCGCCGTTAATTCAATTGAACATTCATCATGCTGATTCTTTGATTTATGCGGATCTGTGGGTGGATCAATCTCTGACAGAAGGAAGAGAAGCGGAAGATATTGAAACCATGGAGTACAGTGAGAAAGCAAAAGCAGATCTAGAATATCTGCGTGAATTTCAGAAAGATGGAAATAAAGCCATGGGCTTGAATGGGAAAAATGCAAATTGGTACAGTGGATATGTCTGTGAGACGAATGAAGATGGCACCTGTGAAATCAGTTTAATTGTCAGGGATATTGAGGATGCAGGAATCATACTTATGAACGAACAAAGAGAAATACAGATCATAGAACATCTTGACTATCCAATGGATGGGAATCTCATCGATTATGATTATGAAAGCCAGACTTATCAAAGCTATTATGCTAAGATTATGCCCTTTGCAATCTTGCAGTTAATGGCTGTTTTCGCTATTTTTATCATAAAATGTACCAAAAAGAAGTTTTCGGTGAACTTACTTTTCGATGGATTAAATTATTTGAGCTGTGTCTTGCTATTGATTTTTTTGATGTTTCAGGCAAATATCAATGGAGCGCTTATCATGAATCACTTTGATATTTTTGTTCAAATGATGATCTTGTTTTTCTTTCTGCCGTTTGGCGGACTTTATTTACAGAGTGAAAGAGATGTTCTTTCCAAAAGCTTGTTTATTTATCATGGCGGATTAACACTATTTGTATTGTTGCTGATATGAGTTATGTTTAACTTGCAAAATTAAAAAAGGCTCACATCCAAGCAGTATATGGATGTGACTTTTTATGTGCAGAAATATGAGTAATGATTCATAATGGATTAGGACTGCTGTTATTTTTTAATTATTTTTTACTTTTTAATGAACTGTTTATGACATGTAAAATAATCATTTCAGCAATTAATATCTCAAAAAGAGAAAGAAATAGAGAAGAAAATGATATTTTTCGAAAAAAGTTTATGTGATTTTCCGAAAAGTATTTTTTTACATATTTTCTACAGATCAATCAATTGATTGTTACCTTTTCCTTCTACAATAAGCGCATGTGATTAAGGAGGAAAATATGAAATTAAAAAAACAAGCAGCTATTTTAACAGTAGCAGCATTATTGAGCGGATGCTCCAATACAACAGAACAGTCTGCAGAATCAAATGAAAGAACGGAGATAACTCTTTGGCATACATTTACTGAAGTGCATGAAGAGACACTGCAGGAAATTGTAAATGCATTTAATGAATCACAGGACGAATATACAGTTACTGCTTTAACACAGCCATTGGATGGGTTTAACGCCAAAGTATATGAAGCGGCATCTAATGGAACTGGGCCTGATTTAGTTATGCTGAATGCCTCTGATGCAAGTGATTATGTAGAAGAAGATATGGCAATTGATTTTAGTGATTATCTGGATATTGATGAATATCGCTCTCGTGTCAGTGAGGGAATCTTTGAGGAGTCAACTGATTTCGTAGATGGCGGATGGCACTGTATTTCCATTCAAGTGACAGGTCCAGTATTCTTCTATGATAAAACTTTATATGATGAATTAGGATTAAGTACCCCTGAAACATGGGATGATGTATATGAAAATTCAAAAGCTATTTATGAAGCAAAAGGAATTCCAGGCTTTGCAGTGGATTCATTGGCTGATTTGGCCATCATGCTTGTCAATCAGAGCGGCGTAGGTTTCATTGATGAAAATACTAAAACAGTTAATTGGACAGATGAACGTTATGTAGAATTAGTGAATTGGTTTGCTGAAGGTGTCAATGCAGGATATTTCCAATTAGCTCCTACGACAGGAGATTATAATTCCGGAGATATCAATGCTCATGTTTTAGGTTCTTATATAGGTTCTTCTGCTGGATTGCCTTTCTTGGATTTGGGCGATCATGAATTAGGTGCTGCTAAAGTACCTCAATTGGACGGTGGTGAAGAATGGGTACAGCAGTGGACACGAAATATTATCGGATTTAAGAGTGATGAAGTGCATGAAAGAGGTGTAGCTGCTTTTGCAGAATACTTTACTAATCATGATAATGCAATCAAATGGGCTATTGCTTTCGGTGGTCTCTCACCTTATGATGATTCCTTAGAAGGTGAAGATTATCAAGCTTATATCGATGGCAATATTGCTTTACAGGCATTGGCTGATCAAAATGAATATGCAGGTGCACTGCCTACCTTGAAAGGATCTAGTACCGCGCGTACAGAAATAGAAAAAGCTTTAAGTATTACAGCTACAAATCAAGCAACTGCTATAGATGCCCTGAGTGCTGGTGTGAGCGTTGCAAATCAAGCATTAAGTGAATAAATATTTGCTGAAGTTCTCTTCAGCAATTCTTTTAAGAGGTGAATTATGAAACAAAAACTATTTGTCTTTTGTCTGGATGCTTTATGCACGCTAGATATTGAATTTATTAAAACACTGCCCCACATGGGAAAGCTGCTTTCAGAAGGGTCTTATGTCAAGCATGTAGAACCAGTTTATCCAAGCTTAACTTATCCTTGTCATTGTTCTATTATTACAGGAACTTATGTAGATCGTCATGGAGTTTATCACAACGAAATAGTTGAAGTTGAAAAAGAAAATGCTCCTTGGTTCAATCAGCGAAGCGACATCCATGTGCCGACTTTGTTTGATATTGCACATAAGCAGGGTTATACCACATGTGCAATTTCTTGGCCAGTGAGCGGGAAAGCAGATATTGATCTCAACATGCCGATGATTGTGCCAATTGGATATCAGGGGAATGATCCATTGCAATTTTTGAAGAATAACGCGACTGATGAATTGCTTGAACGTTATTATTGGAAACATGGCCGTTATTTAAAAGGGAAGGATAGAAATCTCGACTTATTTACTATGAATCTAGCGATTGATATTCTTCATGATTATCCTCAGCCAGATATCATGTTTGTAAAAATGTGTGATTTGGACTCTGTTCGCCATGAACATGGACTTGATAATGACTATGTGAAAGAGCAGCTGCGAAAGCATGATGAAGAATTCGGAACTTTAGTAGAGTGTATTAAGCGTTACGGCGATATTGAGAATACCAACTTTGTTATTTTGGGAGATCATGGTCAGCAGGATGTCCAAGCAAATTTAAATATGAATCTTTTACTAAAGGAAAATGGTTTTATTCGCTGTGATGAAACAGGAAAATTGATAGATTATGATGCCTATTGCCATTCCGCTTCTTTATCCGCATGGATTCAGTTAAAAAATCCTCAAGATGAAAATATGCGTCAGCGTATTTATGATTTCTTGAAGCAATTAAAAGAAAATCCAGCTTATAACATTGGATATTTATATACAAAAGAAGAAGCAAAAGAATTATTCCATCTCAACGGACCATTTGATTTTATTATTGAAGGAAATAAACCAATGTCTTTTACAACGACATTGAAAGGAAATGACCTATTCGCAAAGCATCTATCAGAAGGAGCCCACATGACATTAGCCAGTCATGGTCATTTACCATTCAGAGATGAAACTACTACTTTCATTGGCTGCGGTCCTGCAATCAAGAAAGGTTATGTGATAGAGAGATCTTCAATGGTCAATGAAGCTTCAACTATGGCACAAATGATAGGTATGGATATGCCGGATACGGATGGAAAACCATGGTTGGATTTATTGAAATGAGGAAATAAAGATGAAAATAACAATTGAGAATTTAACCAAGCAATTTGATAATCATCTGGCAGTTAATAATTTCAGTGCTCAGATTGAATCTGGTCAATTGGTTTCACTTTTAGGACCAAGCGGATGCGGCAAAAGTACAATGCTGAATATGCTTTCTGGTATTTTAACACCGAGCCAAGGAAAGATTTGGTTTGATGAGGATGATGTGACTGATGTGGCTGCAGAAAAACGCGGAGTGGGACTGGTATTTCAAAACTATGCCCTTTATCCGCATATGACTGTGTTGGAAAATATCTGCTTTCCTTTAGAAATTCAGCGAGTTCCTAAAGCAGAAAGAATTGCCCGCGCAAAGGAAATGGCACAATTAGTTCATGTGGAAGATTTACTGGATCGTCTGCCAAAACAGATGTCAGGCGGTCAGCAGCAGCGTGTCGCTATTGCACGTGCTTTGGTCAAAAAACCACGTCTACTACTTTTGGATGAACCTTTAAGTAATTTAGATGCTCGTTTGCGTATTGAAATGCGCGAAGAAATTCGCCGCATTCAACAAAGCATTGGCATTACAACAATTTTTGTTACTCATGATCAAGAAGAAGCCATGAGTATTTCTGATGCTATTATCTTGATGAAGCAAGGGGTTCTTCAGCAAATGGATAAACCGCAGGAATTATATGATCAGCCGAAAAATTGCTTTGTTGCTGATTTTTTAGGAAATCCAACAATCAATAAGCTGAATGCCGTATACGAAGGCGGAAGACTATTAGTTGAGGGAATGCCTTGTGATATTGAAACTTCATCAGTTCCGGCTTCCGCTCCGCTTTATCTCTCTTGTCGTGTAGAAAGTGTTCTGATCAATCAAAAACCAAGCTCAATTAAGGGAACTATTATCGATACCTATGTTATCGGAAAAGAAAATATAGCGAATATTCAAGTAGGAAATTCACGAGTAAGAGCTTATATTGACAGTGATAGTGCTTTACGCCCTACGGAAGAAGTTACGCTTTCATTTAAAAATAAAGGTGTTTTTCTTTTCGATGCTAATAGCGGGGAGCGTTATATATGAAACGATGGTCAAAAATTTCATTCAAGCGTATAGAACCATTTTTATACTTAGCTCCATTTTTGATTGGTATCATCATATTTACTCTATATCCAATTTTTAATGTATTCTTTATGTCATTTAAAGAAAATTACAAATATTTGACAGGTGAATTCAGCGGATATGGCTTTGATAACTTTGTTCAGATTCTCTCTGATCCATATTTTATTCAATCACTAAAAAACACTTTCTCATATGTATTGATTGTCATACCTATTTCTACTTGTTTAGCTATTGTGTTTGCAGTATTGCTGAACCAAAATATTAAGCTGAAAGCTCTTTTTCAAACCGCCTATTTTTTGCCGATGGTTACCTCTGTAACTGCTGTGGGGATGGCATGGAAATTTATGTTTAATTATAACAGCGGATTAATTAATTTCTTTCTGAATTTATTAGGTTTTGAGGGTATTAATTGGCTTCAGATCGCCTCTAATAATTTTGCGGCTTTAGCTATTTTCGGCATATGTAATATTCTGCCATTTATAATTATTCTTCTTCTGTCGGGTCTGCAGAATATTGATCCATTGTATTATACAGCTGCGAAAGTAGATGGCGCTAATACACTGACATGCTTTTTCCGTATTACATTGCCATTACTGGCTCCAACTATCTGTATGGTGCTGATTGTAAATACCATTTCTACATTTAAAGTCTTTAATGAGCTTTTCCCATTATTTAATGGTCCTGGCATCGCCTATAATTTATTTACAGTTGTTTATTACATTTATTATCAATTCCGCGGTTTAACGCCACCGAAATATGGATTGGCTGCTGCGGCTGCAATCATCTTATTTATCATTATCTTCTGTTTTACAATGATTCAGCTTTATGTACAGAAAAAATACTCATTGGAGGAGAATAAATCATGAAAAAAATTCACTCAATTAAGTTCAGCCGAATCATTCTATATATTGTCTTGGCACTTGGAGCCATTATCATGGTATTGCCTTTCTACTGGATGATCATCGGTGCATTTAAAACATCTGCAGAAATCAATCAATTTCCGCCTGTATGGTTTCCATCTTCCTTTAATTTGGATAATTTTAAGTTTGCGTTGGAAACAGCCCCCTTTGCAACTTATTTTCTGAATTCTTTGATTGTGACTTTCTGCTGTTTGATTTGCTGTACATTTACAACAATTCTAGGTGCTTTTGCCTTCTCACGTTTGAAATTTTTTGGCAGAGATATTCTTTTTTCATTGCTGCTGGCGTTAATGATGGTGCCTTTTGAAATGCTGATTATTACAAACTATCGTACCATTGTTTCTTGGAATATTCACGATACGTTATTTGCTTTGATTGTCCCATTTACTTCTAGTATCTTCTATACATATATTCTGAAAAACTTTTTTGCCAGTATTCCGGAATCGCTTTATCAGGCTGCTCGCATTGATGGCTGTTCCAATTGGAAGTATTTGTGGAGAATTATGGTGCCGATTGCCAAACCTGCATTAGTTACCATTATTCTGTTGAATGCCATTGCTTGCTGGAATAGCTTTTTGTGGCCAATGATTGCAACAAATTCACCAGCAGTCAGAACACTGCCTTTCGGCTTATATGCCTTCCAGACAGAGGGAGGAGCATTGATGGAACGTATGATGGCCGCTGCTACACTTGTTGTCTTGCCGATGATTCTGCTTTTCTTATTTGCCCGCAAATATATTGTGAATGGCGTAGCCCGCGGTGGCTTGAAAGGATAAAGTATGAGAGCTTTGATTATTGATTGCGATGGAACACTTTATCAAGACCTAGATTTTGATAATACCTATTTTGAAGCTATTTGTCAAAATAACAGTTTTGATCCAAAAGAATTGCATCAATTAACGCAGTCAATTTTGACAGGTCATTATATTAAAATGAATACTTGTATTGCTCTGCCAAATCAAAAAGCAAACAACATCATGCAGCTAAAGCAGTTTTTATTAAATATCCGCTATGTTTCCATTGATCATCCTGATGCATTTTATCTTGGTGATTTATGGTCTATTTTAACACTGATTGCTTTTTGTATCGATGTTCCTGCTTCATTAAGACAAGAAGCGTTTGAGCAAACTCGAAAACAGCAAGAAAAATATTTGATGCCCAATGAAGCATTAAAAAAAGCTTTAGCTCTTTGTCGTCAAAAAATGAAACTTTGTTTATTAACAAATTCTGGTCAAGATACTGCACAGCGTTTTATTCAAAAGTTAGAATTGATTGATTCCTTTGATTATATTGTTTATGCCGCTCAGAAGCCTCATCAATTAATTCCAAATATCCTTCTTCATAACAAAAATCTTTTAGAGGATATGAGTCAGTTGACAATTATTGGTGATCATTATTATAATGACCTGATGCCCTTTATCAACAGCAAGGCTCAGCTTATTTGGATGAATCCATATCCTTTGCTTCAGAAACCAAAAGCTGATATCAAAGAATTAAATAGCTTAGATGAACTGATAAATTTTTTGATTGATTTAGCGAATGAAATCTAATAAAAATGAATGAAATGCTATTCAGGATACGAGAGAATAGATGATATATATATCTATTCTCTCATTTTTATGATTGAGAAAGTTTAGGTAATCCACAATAACTAAGGGCTTCCAAGTTGTAGGGTCTGGATTACCATGGGGTGAAGTCAACCCCACAATCTG
>CALUVS010000044.1 GCA_944324265.1 uncultured Traorella sp. | reverse complement strand
ATTCGATGCTTCTTTTTTAATATCCATTCTGTACAGCGGCATTCAAGCCTTCGATAATCAAAGCATCGCTTGCTTTCAAGCGTGGGTTCACCATACAGCTTCTGCTGATAGATGTCTTCTGCTTTTGCTGGAATATCCAGTTTTTCGATCTCCTTCATCTGCTTTTTGAGAAAATGTAGAAAATGACTTTTTTCATTATCATCTTCAAAGGATCGAAATAGGTCTATATTTTTGTACTTGACTTCTATCATTTCATTTGCCGGCACAGGGAACATCCGGCTTAGATTGACGCAAGAAATATCCTTGCCGTATTCATGATCATAGATCTTAATGAAAGAATCAAACTCTTCCATTTTTGCGTAATGTTCCTTATACGAAATTAGATAATAAAAATCAAGCATTATTTTAATTTTTTTCGGATTGAAATATCTGTATGACAAAAAGATCGAATAATATCGATTTTTTTGAAATATTGACTTATAATATCTATGGTTAGTTCAGATAAAAACAACCATTTTTGCACATGCCATAAATGATTCGTAGTAATTTATTGGTACATGCAACACGAGCAGCTTTCGGTTTTAGTGGGACGGATTGCTGCTTTTTCTTTTTATAAAACTGTTGGATTGGATCATTTTCATTTTTCTGACGAAGATTACATGAAACTGCTAGATAGAGTAAACAACGAAGCCTTTTGTTCCCTTTCTTTGAAATAGATAGATGCAAGCCATCTATATCTCCAGATTGATTGATATGTGGATCGATCCCTGCATATGAGATGAGCTGTTTTGTATTGCTGAAACGTTTTATATCGCCTATCTCGGCCAGTATACGGCAAGCTAGATTAGGCCCTATTCCAGCTATACTTAAGATAAGAAAATAATTTGGTAATTGTTCAGCTAACTGAATCATTTCATTTAATTGTGATTCACACGAAACGATGCATCCTTCCAATTCTGTGATGATTCGTAGTAGTTCGATTACTTCTATTTCATCCTTGTCACATCCTGGATATGTCTTATTCGCATACTCGATAACTTTGGCAGCCCATTTCAAACAAGATTTCTTCTTATGACACGTATGTTTTTCTAGATATTTGGCTACAGTTTCCGGTTTCTTGTTTTTGATCATATCTGGATGAGGATATTTTTTAAGAATCGCTAATGCAATATCAGAATATGGATTCTTAAATAAACGATTGTATCCTGGAAATACGATGCTTAATAAATTTTGAAATGTTACTTTGTATTTCCTTAAATGATCTAACTGATCCTCATAATTACGGTTCATTACCCGTAAGTTATGATAGATTTGTTCCTCATCTTTATATTCATATAAATCCTTATCGTAATAAACCTTAGCTATACTATTAGGATCATTCTTATCTGTCTTCTTACTATGAAGATCTGTTTTTCTCATCTTGGCAGCTTGAAGAGGATTCACCATATAATGTTTTACCTCATGCTTATTCAAAAAGCGGATCAATGGTTTTGTATATACTCCTGTGGCTTCGTATACAACACATACTTCTTCGTTTGTCTTTCCATTTAATCTTTCCATACAATCCAACAAATACTGAAATCCGTCCACATCGTGTTTGATCTTATGTACCTTTCCGAATGCTTTATTTCTATCGATAAAACATCTGAAATGGCTGCAGCCATTTGATACATCAATACTAATAATCGGTCCTTCCATATGAAGACCTCCTTCCATAAAATATGAAGATTCTTTCCTGACTTCATTCGACTTATTTTCGTGATAGATACAGGTTTTTCTATTCTTATATTGATAGAATCCTATTTAGATATAAGCTAGTTTATAAATGAAGAGGAAAGCAGAATGTTTTTTATGGCGAAATCAGAGTTTCCAAAAAGCTCACATTCTTACTTTCTTCATAAGTTCTCATATGCATGTATGCCTACAAACAAAAAGAACTAGGAATATTATATCCTAGCTCATAAATAAGAATAGATGAAGATCATGATAATTATGTTATTATATCTAACTCATACATCACAAAATACATTTTATACTTTCTTAATTTTCTTATAAGTAGGATACTTTTCTTCCTACTTTTATAATACGAAAAAAGCCCTATTTCTAGGGCTGAAATGACTATTGGTGACTCGTACGGGATTCGAACCCGTGAATGCTTGCGTGAAAGGCAAGTGAGTTAACCGTTTCTCCAACGAGCCATCAATGGCGCCTAAAACAGGACTCGAACCTGTGACCTAACGGTTAACAGCCGTTTGCTCTACCGACTGAGCTATTTAGGCAAGTGCTTAAGTATAATAACATGGAGATGGAAATATTGCAACAGTTTTTTTAAATTTTTGCTATAAATATTACGATTAATTGTATTTATATTTTCAAAATGAACTTTTACAATTTAATTATATAGTATTTCGCTGATTCTTAAATTTGAAATGAAAGAATATGATACGCATCAGGATCATTTACAAATAGAAAGGGACTGCCTTATAAAGATTTGTTTCATCAGAAGAAATATCAATGACAGAAGACTTTTTTCACAACAAAAAAACTCACTGTTATCATAACAGTGAGTTTGTTAGTTAACTGGTGACTCGTACGGGATTCGAACCCGTGAATGCTTGCGTGAAAGGCAAGTGAGTTAACCGTTTCTCCAACGAGCCATCAATGGCGCCTAAAACAGGACTCGAACCTGTGACCTAACGGTTAACAGCCGTTTGCTCTACCGACTGAGCTATTTAGGCAAGTGCTTAATTATAATAGCATATGCATATAAATTATGCAATACTATTTTTAAAAAAAGATAACTTTTTTTAAAGAAATTTTGTTAAAAAAAGCCGTATAAAAAGTACTAGCAAATTTCAGGCTTTTTTGCTGTATAAAATTTAATCATCGGGAATTTTTTTCAAGCAGTTCTTCAAACTCACTCATACGGCGATAAAAAGTCGCTCTTGATAAATTCATGGCCTTGGCAGCATTTACGGCAGATATTTCGCCGCGCTTCCATTGTTCATAAATTTTCATGTGTTTCTGTAAGTCGATCTTAGGTCGTCCGGCAAAGATACCTAATTCTGCGGCCTGCTGCACACCTTCTTTTTGGCGCTTCAAATGATAATTGCGTTCCAGTGTGCGAAGAGAAGTCAATGCGAAAATAAATAATTCCAAATCCTTTGCTTTGCAATGTACATTATCTGCGGATACTGTAAAAGAAATATGTTTCTTTTGGCATTGCTGCAATAAAGCAATCAGTTCTTCACCATTCAGACAAATGTGATTGATATCATAACATATCAGTTCATCTGATTGATTCAGAGAGTCAAATAGCTGATGAAAGTTTTGACGTTCATCTTGAGTAGAAGAAATAACATCATAAAAATACTTATCTGCCGGACATGCTTCAAAAAATTTTTCCAATTGATTTTCTTCATGTTTTGGAATTAAGATATAACATAATTTCATGTGCGTTCTCCTTTAATTTTAGTATAACAGAAAGTTGGCATTTTATGTAAGTTTCCTTTGAAATTAGTCATATAAATTGACGTTTTTCTTTCTTTTTGCATATACTTATGCTAAGAAAGAAGGTAATTATGAAAATCAAAGAAAACATTCTAGAAACAATCGGACATACTCCGTTGGTAAAAATACAAAGATTAAATCAAAGCTCGAATGCAAATGTATATGTTAAGCCGGAATCTTTTAATCCAGGAGGCAGTGTGAAAGATCGTATTGCTTTGAATATGATTGAAAGTGCATTAAAAAGCGGTGCTATTCAGAATGATACGACGATCATTGAACCGACTAGCGGCAATACAGGTATTGGATTAGCTATGGTATGTGCTGCGAAAGGGATGAAGCTGATTATTGTCATGCCGGATTCAATGAGTGTGGAAAGAAGAAAGCTGATTCAGATTTTCGGGGCAGAGCTTGTCTTGACAGATGGTGCATTGGGCATGAAGGGGGCTATTGAAAAAGCGAATGAACTTCATGCGGCTATTCAAAACTCATTTATACCGATGCAGTTTGAAAATAAAGACAATCCTATGGCACATGAAATGAATACAGCACATGAAATTTATGAGGATCTGGAAGGACATGTGGATGTACTGGTGGCCGGAGTAGGAACTGGCGGAACAATTACGGGGAATGCTCGTTTCTTAAAAGCAAAGAATCCAGATATCCGCATCATTGCAGTAGAACCTCAGAACTCTGCAGTTTTATCAGGTCAGAGTGCCGGTAAGCATAAGATACAAGGGATAGGAGCTGGCTTTATTCCTGAAATTTATGATGCTTCTTTAGTGGATGAAATCATTCAGGTCAGTGATGAAGCTGCCATTCAGACTGCCAGAGAGCTGGCAAGAAAAGAGGGTATCTTGGCAGGTATTTCAGCCGGAGCCGCAATGTCTGCCGCTTTGCGTGTGGCAGAAAGAGCTGAAATGGCCGACAAAAACATTGTTGTGATCTTGCCGGACAGTGCTGAGCGATATTTATCCTGCGATTTATTTGAGTGATGAATTCACTCTTTTCTTTTTCAGAAGGATTTGTTAAAATGTCGCTATGAGAACTTGTAAAGAAGCAGAAAGAAGTATTGTAAAAACATATCGAAAAGAAATATGGGCTCGTTTTGTTCGAGGAATCAAAGACTATGAGATGATTCAGGAAAATGACAAAATTGCAGTCTGCATATCCGGCGGCAAAGATTCCATGCTCATGGCCAAATGTTTTCAGGAACTGAAACGTCACGGCAAGATGAACTTTGATCTGGAATTCATTGTCATGGATCCAGGCTATAACAAAGAAAACAGAGCTCGTATTGAAGAAAACGCAGCTTTTTTGGAAATTCCAATTAAGATATTTGAAGTCAATTTATTCAACTATGTTCATACCATTCAGGATTCTCCTTGTTATATCTGTGCCCGCATGCGCCGTGGACATCTGTATAACATTGCGCAAAATCTAGGATGCAATAAAATTGCTTTGGGACATCATTTCGATGATGTAATTGAAACTATCTTAATGGGCATGATTTATGGAGCCCAGATTCAGACAATGATGCCGAAGCTTCACAGTGAGAACTTTGAAGGCATGGAATTGATTCGCCCGATGTATCTCATCAAAGAAGTGGATATCAAACGTTGGTGCACACACAATGAATTGGAATTTATTCGCTGTGCCTGCCGTTTTACTGAAGAAGATGAAAGTGCACATATTTCCAAACGAGCTGAGATGAAACAATTGATTGAACATTTCAGAAAAATCAATCCATATATTGAATACAACATTTTCAAAAGCGTAGAAAATGTCAACTTAAGTACGATTATTTCTTATAAGAAAGATGGTCAGATCGTACATTTCTTAGATGAATATGACCAATGGGAGAAAAAATGAAAAAAATATGCTTGCTGAATGTGGATCAAGTCAAAGAGGAATTGAGGCATCAAATGGAGATTGCGATTCTTGATATTACAGATGCCGATGCAAAATGTACTGTAGAACAATTATTGGCGGAAAACTTTGATCGAACTGTTCCTAACAGAGAAGATGAATTGGTTCTTATGTCAGAGTTAAGCGAAGCAGAAATGAATGAAGTCAGTCAGATCTTGAAAACACACGATCTTCACCCAATTCAAGTGGCAGTCACTGAATACAATATTCACTGGACACTTTCTGACTTATTAGAGGAAGTCAGAAAGGAACATGCTTTATTTCTGAAGATGAATGAATTAGGGCAATTGATGAAAGCTTTGAATGAAGTTAAAAATCTGCAGTTAAGCTTTGAAGAAAAAATGACAATAATGGAATGCTTTTCCTTGTTTCAGGATGCCAATGTCACTATGGAAAAGCTTGAAAACGCCATTGCACAAATGAATCAAATTTTAAAGAAATCGTCATGATTTCTTTTTTTTATGTGCTTATAAATGAAATCAGAATAAATAATATCTAGTTTTAGAAACTGTCAGATAAGAAAAAATTTGAATTTTACCATATATTTAAGCAAAGTTCTATTGTCAGCGCTATATTTAATAATAATTATCTTTATGATAGAATGTAATAAATAAAGGACTATTTTGGAGAGAATATATGAAATGTATAAAACTATTGCAAGCAAGTTTATTATGCTCAATGCTGCTGGCAGGGTGTACGATTCGAAGTGAATGTACTGTTCAAAGCGGAGAACAACAAGAAGATATAATTGAAGAAGAGTTATCAGAAAATCAAAATCCGATAGAAGAAGATCAAGAAACTGCTGAAGAACCGATAAATGAAGAGGATCCTTTGGCTTTTATTCAGTCACTTGAATCCTTGGATGAAATGCGTGTTGAATATCAAGATGGCATGGAGCTTATTATTACAAATCAAGAGTTCTTGGATCGTTTTGTTGCAGGGCTTAAAAATAAAGGTTATGTCGTCGGCGGAACAGACACGGATGTCGAAGGTATCGATTCAAAAACCTATGCTTGGTATACGATATACTTTCATGGACATACATTTGAAATTGGAAATTATCATACAAAAATTGACGATTACAATGTATCCACAATTTCAAAAGATTATGCTGATGAACCATTTTTTTGCTGTTTTGATGGAGATTAAATCTGCCAATTGCTTGGAAGATAGTTCCGGTCATTTTACTGCTTTCAAACAAACCAAAGTTGACACATTGGATGAATTGTTTGATGAAAGTGTATTCACTACATTTGAACCAGTTACCATCGATGCCAGTTTCTTCTATGCAGTACCTAATATTGATGACGCTATTCAGCCTATCTATGATTTTAATCAAGATCTTTTCATTTATCACTTCTATAATCGAAAAACGATGGAAAAGATTTTATTCAATATGATTGGACAACAAGAATTGCTCAGCATGGAGCATGTACATATGAAGAGGAAAACAATCATTTTACGCAATGCAGTGATTTTGAAAAAGCATGGATCATGAAGATGCTGAATTCATTCTTGGTCAATTATGATGGAAGATATATTTCTTATGATGAATTTATGACACAGAAAGACACCTTTAAAGAAACACTGATGCAAATACAAAATCAAGGTATTCAATAACAGAAACTGATTTAGTATAAACAAAAAAACATCAAGGATGTTCAGAACAATCCCTGATGTTTTTTATTGAATAAAATGACTGAAACATGAGAATATCAATTTTCTCATTATAAAAGGGTCTTTGCAGACCCTATTCTTCTTCAGTATTATTTTCGTTGTCTTCTTCGACTTTGGTTATTTCTACCCATTTGATCTTTCGATCATCTGCGTCTAAGACCTTGATTCTTAAATTCTTGAATTCAATGATATCACCGATTTCCGGCATTTTTTCATTGATTTCAATGACCCAACCGCCGACCGTATTGGAATCATAAATATCTTCTTCATATAAATCAAAGATCTCAAAGACTTCATTGATGCTGACAGTACCTTCAAATTGATAGGAATTATTTCCCAGATCAATAATTTCTTCTACTACCTCATCATGCTCATCCCAGATTTCACCAACTAATTCTTCGATAATGTCTTCTAAAGTTATAATACCGGCAGTACCGCCGTATTCATCACAGACAACAGCTAAATGTACCTTATTTTTCTGCATGGTTTTCAATGCATCTGACAGAGAAGTTGTCAAAGGCAGATAGACAGGCTCCTGCAGAATTTTTTCAATGGATGTTTCATCTCTGTTTTCCAAAAGGAAAAAGTCTCGATGGTGAACAAAGCCAATGATGTTATCAATGGAATCACGATATATAGGAATGCGTGAATAAGGATGTTCTTTAAAGGCTTTTTCGATTTCTTCATAGCCATCCTCTATATCCACAGCCACTAAATTGACTCGCGGCGTATAAATATCAGCAATATCCACATCACTGAATTCAATCGCAGACTGAATCAATTCACTTTCTTCTTTTTCAATGCTTCCTTCTTTTTCAACTTCTTCGATCATCGTAATTAATTCTTCTCCGGTCATTCCTTGATTGCTTGTATTTTTAAAGAATGAGTTGATGAATTTCTGCCATAAATGGAACAGAAAAGTAAATGGTGTCAGAATAGTAACGATAAAGTTTAAAAAAGGATAAGCAAACATGGCAAAACTGTCAGGGAATTTCTTGGCCAATGTCTTTGGCGTGATTTCACCGAACAGCAAGATCGTTAAGGTCATGACTACCGTTGAAATAGTGGCCCCTTTGTCACTGAAGATTCCTGTGAAAGCAACTGTCGCAATTGTTGCCGCTGTAATATTGACAAAGTTATTGCCGACTAAAATGCTTGAAAGCAGTTTATCATATTTTTCGCAGAGCTCCAGTGTATTTTCGGCGCGCTGATTGCCGCGGTTAGCCATTTGCTTTAAACGAATCTTATTGCATGTCGAATAAGCGGTTTCTGTAGCAGAAAAAAATGCTGAGAATAAAATCAAAATAATGAGAGCCACAAACAACAGGCTCGAATCGGGAACGTCCATAGTATTACAATTACCTCCTGGCTGGAAGCCGTTCACTTCCAATAATCATGAGAGTAATATATCATTCCTATAGTAAAATGTCAAATTTTCCACAAAATCACAATGTCTGCTTTAAGAAATGATAAAGCTGAATTACCACCTTTGACTGCAGTTTTGCCATAGAATATTCTGCTTTTTTCAATAAGCCAATCTCAAATTCATGATGTCTTTCATGATAATCAAAACAAATCTGAATGATTTCCCCTAACGGATGATTCTTTTTATCTACCTGGATAATCAAATCTCCCTAATCCGATCCTGAAGATAAAAGAAAGGAAGGTTCAAAAGCAAAATCACTGTGATAGATCAATTGATAAGCAGGAAGAATCTTGCTTAATGCACAAGTCAGATTATTTTCCAATATCAGATACTCCTTCAGCATTTCCATGAGCTTTTCTTTGAACGGTTTCATGGCTTCATCAGCCATCTGCTGATTTTTGGCTTTGCAGGCCAAGCGAATGCGTACAGTTTCCTCTGATGCATACAAAGCAATGGTCACCTCTTGCTGAGCATCAATAAGGGCCTTTAATTTTTCTGCCAGTGTGCTCTCACCGATTCCCATCGTAATCAGATCACAAGTATAAAGACGTTCTTTTTGGAATTGCTTTAAATAAGGGATGAGCTCATGCTCAACGACATAATTCATTTCTTTGGGAGGACCGGGCAGATTGATGATCATCTTATGGTCATTTTTCATGATGCAGCCATTGGCTGTGCCTACTTCATTTTCTAAGATAGTACAATGTTCAGGAAAATAAGCTTGCTTGAAATTATTCATTGGGATTTCATCTAATCCTGTAACGAAACGGCATTTAGCTTCTACTTTCTGTGCCTCATCTTCCCAATAAACCATTTTCAGATTCAGATATTCTGCACTTAATTCTTTTGTGAGATCATCATTGGTAGGCCCTAGTCCGCCGGTTGTGATCACACAGTCAGCTCCTCTTTGAAAAGCAATCTGCAGGCATTCCATCAAACGTTCACAATTATCGCCTACGACACTTTGATGATACACATCAAAACCAAGATCTTTGCACATTTTCTGCAAGGCAACAGCATTGGTGTTCACAATCTCACCTAATAATAACTCAGTTCCTACATTAATGATTTCTATCTTCATAGTTTCTCCTTTTAGGCAGTCAGATTGACCGCCCATTTGCCGCTTAAATAGCGTTTCATGCCCAAGATAAAACGTACGACCTGTTCGCTTTGCGTAATGAAATAAACAAGGGCAATATTTTCAAGTCCAAAGACATAGATGCTGATAAATGCTAAAGGTATGCCGACCCCATACATCAAACCGGCATCCAAAAAGGAAATGATCCTGGAATCTCCACCGGCTCTTAGGACAGAGAAAATCATAAAATTAAATAAACGGAAAGCCAGACGATAAGCAAAGACCGGCAGGATCCATTGGGTATTCAATAAGATCTGCGGATCTTTGATTTGATAAATCGTACCCACAAATAATGGTGCTATACATAAGCATATTACTAAAAGAGCGGATAAAAGTGCAGATAAAGTAATAAACCAGCGGCTTTCGCGTATGGCTTCTTCTATTTTTTCTTCTCCTAATAAATGACCGATAATAATGGAGACAGCTGCCCCATATCCCCAGATAATAAACGAGAAGAAATTCGCTATCTGTTCACCGATATAATAAGCTTCAATGCTGGATTTTCCTAAAACACTGAAGGCTTTGACAAATAAGGTTGTTCCAAAACCGAACAATGTTTCATTGATGACCAAAGGTACAATTTTATGATTGATGCGCTGAATGAAGAAACGATCAAACGCAAAGCATTCTTCCAATCGCCCGATAAAAGGCTGCTGTGTCTTGAGAGCATATACGGTATAAATCAAAACAGATGCCCATTGTGAGATCAATGAAGCCAAAGCAGCTCCTTGTACCCCCATTGCTTCAAAAGGCCCAAGACCAAAAATCAGCAAAGAATTTAAGCAAATATTTAAAAACATTGAGAAGATACTGACTTTTACAGTTAAGGATACTTCGTGAACAGTACGATAAGTATAAGAAAAAGTAAAGGCAATGGCAGCCGGAATCAATGAGAAACGGCTGATGCTTAAATAATTCAATGCCTGCTGGACAACAGTTTCATCCTGCATATAAAAGCTGAGAATTTCTCTGCCGAAAAATGAGGCCAAGAATACCCAAAAAAGGGCATTTCCCAGACATATAACCAAAGAATAAGCAAAAGTACGTTTCAGATTGTGATCATCCTTTGCACCATAAAACTGAGCAGTAAAAATATTTGTGCCGGAAAGCATTCCCCAAATGATTGTATTGGCCAGAATATGAATCTGAGAAGCACAGCCGACAGCACTGACTTGTCCAATCCAGCTGACCATCAATGAATCCACCATTTCCATGGCACTGCCCAAAAGCTGCTGCAGGGCCAAAGGAAAAGCCAATTGAGAGACCTTTTTATAAAAAGTAAGATCTCCGAAATAACGATGTGCAGTTGTGTTCATAAATCACCTCAAAAAGTATTATATCGAATTCATACTTCTAATCAAGCAAAAGATTTGATAGAATAAGGACATGGAAAAAATGACGTATGATTATTTGCCTAATACATCCATTTATCTTCATCAGCGCAAAGATATGTTTCGCATGAATACCGATACAGCATTATTAGGTCAGTTTATGAAAATAAAAGATAATGAAAGTGTCTTAGACATCGGCACAAATAATGGAGCATTGCTTTTATATGCTTCTTTGCAGACAAAAGGAAAGCTCATTGGTGTAGATGTGCAGGAAGAAGCGATTGAACTTGCCAGACAAAATCTTATGGACAATCACATTGAGAATTTTGAATTGATTGCATGTGATATTCAGGAAGCAGATATTGAACCGGTAGATGTCATTGTATGCAATCCTCCGTATTTTAAAGTCAATGATGACAAACAGACCAATGTTTCCTTATATAAGAGAATTGCCCGTCATGAATGTTATCTGACATTGGAAGTATTGTGTGCCTGCGTCAGTCGGTTATTAAAGGAAAACGGACGCTTTTATTTAGTACATCGCAGTGATCGTTTGACAGATATATGTGTCTTGCTGCGAGAGGCCGGCATTGAAATAAAAAAAGTGCAGTTTCTGCGAGATATTGAAAATGAAAATGCACATGGTATTTTAGTGGAAGCAGTCAAAGGCGGAAAAGCTCATTGCACTGTGCTGAAGGAGAAAATAATTCAGCGATAATTGATGTCTTCAGTTATTGAAAATTTTACAAATAAAAGGCTGCTCAGCAGCCTTTTACTTCATAAAATATTTTGGGTTAAATCCCTCTATCTGCAATGTCTCCATCATTTCTTTAAAAATAGCAGGATCAAAATGTTCATCCATGCTTAAAACTTCATAATCAACACCCAAATACGATAAATATAAACCAGTTTCTTTATAACCATTGCGGATATAGAATGAACGTCTTTTTGCTCTTTGCTTATAATTGGGCTGTGATTCATCCAGCATTTCCAAATCAACCACATGTTTTTTTATCTGGATATGCACAAACAAGTGAGGCAATTGCCTGACTGCCATAGCCCATAGATCGATAAGCCGGATCGATAGCTAAAAAGAACAAATAGGCTAGATCTTGATATGTCATCAGAGTCATAAATCCAATAAATTGATCACTGCCTGTCAGTGCCCAAAAATCAAAATTTTCTGTCTGAGCCATTTCGATCATTTTCTTTGGTGCAAAATATTCTTTCGGCGGAAACGCTTCTTTTGCAAGCAGATTGACTTTCTCCTAAAAACGTCCATTTTCAGCAATTTTCTCTAAATTCATTATATCCTCCTCTTGATTTGATGCAATGAATGGAATGACACTTTACCACTCTTCACCTCGTCCTAAAAACATAGCAGTTCACTTCCTGTTTTCATAATAAAAAATGTACTGAGCGTCCATTTTTTACCAATGAAATCTTAAGATATATTGGGCCAAAGAAGTCATTCCCGGAATATGAATGGTTTCATAGTTATAAGCTTTGATCGCAATGATGATCACTAAGACTGTTATGATAATTGAAAGAATTGCCATAGCTAAGGCTACTGCCGCCATGATCAGTCCCAATACACCGCCGACCATGAATCCGACAAAAGGTGCCTGCATCGCCAATGAGATTGTAAATCCAAAGAAGCCGAGAATGGCATCCAAGATAGCAATGGCTGTATAAAAGACGGCAACAGTCAATGCCTGAGCAGCATGATATTTAACAAAATAAGATTTTTTCTCAAAGATAAGAACTAAGACCGGAATCAAGATCCAGCTGATCATACGCAATTGAGAAAAGAAAACAGATATGATCAATGGAATAATATATACAAGCATTGCGACAAGATTCGCATCTAGATTTTGTATGGATGATTTGTGCGGTACATCTTTCATATTTTTTCACCTCACTAGATATTATATCCAAAATGTACACTTTTTAAAGCAGAATGACATATTTGTCAGCCATAAAATAAAAAAAACTGCTGTTATGCAGTGATAGTATCCTGAAATATTTTCTTTAATTCATCATTTTTATCTTGAATCGGCAATTTGTTTTCTTTGAGTGTCAAGGCAATAAAATAATGTAAAGCACTTATAGGATCTTCATTATTTTTTGCACATATGTTTTGAAATTGAAGATAGATTTCCTCATCCATTTCCACAAGCAGCTGTTTTTTCATAATTTCATTATAGTTGAATATATCGTAAAAAACAAGATGAATACGGAGAATCGTACGAATTTGATGTTATGATACGGTGATTCATACGAGTCATATTTAAAAAATGTTGAATACTATTATAATCTAGGATAAGGAAGTGGATTATGATTGGTCAGCGATTGAAAAGATTGAGAGAAGAAAAGGGTTTGACACAGCAGCAGTTAGCGGATGAGCTTCATTTGACTTATCATGCTGTCAGCGGATATGAACGAAATAAAAGTGAGCCCGATGATGAGATTCTGATCAATATTGCCACTTATTTTCATGTTTCCAGTGATTATCTGTTAGGATTAAGCGATATGCGTAATCCAACCTTCAAAGGTGAAAACAAAATGATCAATATGATGAAGGAATTAAATGAAGAAGACAGAAAAAGTGTTCAGGAAGTCTGTGAAATATTAATTAAACGTTTTAAAGAAGGTTATGAGAAAAAGTAACCTTCTTTTTTTGCGAAAAAAAACAGCTGTTTGATACAGCTGTCATTAATGTCTGCCGGCTCCTCCGCCGCGGCTGCTTCCGCCTCCGCCGCCTCTGAATCCACCTCCGCGGCCTGCACCGCCGCCAAATCCTCCGCCGAAGCTTCCGCCTCCGAATCCGCCACCGCGAGGTGGACGTGGGGGACGAGGACGATGATGGTGATGTCCGCCGATCCAAATAATAGGTCTGCGATAGAATGGCCCGTGCCGAGGTCCAGAGAACACTGCCGAAATAATAATGATGACAATAACTAGGGCAAAGATTGTTCCGAACATACTGAATATGCCGCCGAAGAAGGAATGCTCTTCTTCTGGCCGAGGTTCAGGCCCTACATAAACAGGAGTTCCTGAAGTATTTTCTACAATTTCATAAAGAGCATCAAAGGTTTTTGCGACTCCATCTGAATAATTGCCCTCTGCAAAATCAGGCTCTAAATATTCATCTAAAATTACCTGTAAGGTACCGCCATCCAATACATCTTCTAAACCCGCTCCGGATAAGCAATAATAATTTTCTTCACCAATGGCCAATAACAACAGGACACCATTGTTATCTGAACTGGAGCCGATACCCCATTCGTTGAACAAATTATAAGCATAATCATCAATCTCTTCACCATCCAAGAAATCAATTGTGACGACAAATATCTGAGCTCCATTGGTTTCTTCCAGTTCATTATTTTTCTGATTGATTTCATTTTCGACTTCACTATCCAAAACATTGGCAAAATCATTGGCATAATTTTCTGCTTCAGGATAAGCCATTACAGAAATCGGTGATAGGAAAAGTGCACAGGCAGAAAAACTAAGCAAAAGCTTTTTAAGTAATTTCAATTTATTGTGCCTCCTTATATATGTGTATTTGACTTAAAGTAATTTGCTGAAGAAGACTGGCAGGAAACTCACTGATCTTCTGGGTAATGGAAGCAGCGGTTTCATGATAACTGGAACGAGAGATAATATCCAAGGTTGATTTGAAATCAGCTTCCTGTTTGACAAGCAATTCTTCATCCTGTTCACTTAGATTAGCTTGATGAAGTTCACTGCATGCAGCATTGAAGACTTCTTCTAATTCCAATTTGATTTCGGCTGCTGTATCAGGAGTGCTGTTCTGCAGTCTTTCTGCCAGATCAGTTAAAGAACCTGTTTCAATATCATAACGCTGGGCAATTTTATTGATGTTGAAGGCATTGCCAGCTAAAGCCATTAAATCTGAGTGCAATCCAGGTTCTTCATAATAAAGTGCATCCAATTGATCCTGCATTCCATTGAATTCAAATTTCGCTGAGACAAAAGTAGAAAGCAGGATAGCACAGATACTGAACAAAACGGCAATTTTTTTATTTTCCAGCATGATTATTGGTTGATATCCGTTAATTTGGCTTTAAGTTCACCTTCAATACGTCCCAATTCAGCTTCTGCAGCTCTGCGCTTTTCACGGCCTTCATTCTGAATCTTCATTACTTCATCCAGTGTTTCAATCAATTTCTTATTTGTATTCTGCAAGGTTTCAATATCGACAACACCGCGTTCACTTTCTTTCGCTGTAGCGATTGTACCCTGTTTCAAGGCTTCGGCATTCTTTCTTAATAAATCATTGGTCATATCAGTAACAGCCCGCTGTGCTTCCATGGCCTGACGGCTGTTTTCCAGTCCCAATGCCAATACCATTTGGCTTTTCCACAATGGAATCGTGTTGACAAGGGAGGACTGAATCTTTTCAGCCATCAATGTATCATTATTCTGTACCAAACGAATCTGAGGAGCCATTTGAATGGAAACCATACGAGTCAATTCCAGATCATGCAGCTTCTTTTCAAAGCGTGTACAGAATTCCGCATAATCATTGGCAGCCTGTGCATCTTCTGGAAGACCGGTTTTCTTGGCATTTTCCAATAATTTCGGCAATTCTTCCTGCTGAGCCTTTGCCAGTTTTTTCTTGCCGGCAATAATATATAAAGATAATTCTTTATAATTGCGCATGTTCAGTTCATACATCTGATCAAGCATCGCAATGTCTTTCATCAATTGAATCTGGTGCTTTTCCAGTACGGATACAATTTTTTCGACATTTGTTTCAGCTTTATCATATTGTGCCTTCAAAGCAGTCAGTTTATTTCCTTGCTTTTTAAAGAAACCAAAGAAACCATTATCTTCAGTATTTTCAATATCAAAGCCTTTTAATTCAGTTACTAGATCGGTCAGTGAATCACCGATTTCACCTAAATCACGAGAACGAACCTTGCCTAAAGCTCCTTCAGAAAATTCACTGATCTTTGTCTGTGCTGCAGCTCCATACTGCAAGATCATGTTGGAGTTGGTCAAATCAATCTTGTCTGCGAATTCTTCCACCATGGCTTGTTCTTCCGGTGTCAGATCTCGTTCAGTCAGCTCAACAGGTTCAACGGTTTTTTCTTCCTCCACTGGCTGAACTTCTTCTTGTTTGTCTGGTTCCAAAGTTAAAGTAATTTTATCTTCCATGTTCTTTCTCCTCTGTCAGTCCCTGCTGACGCATCAACGTTTCCATTACCTGAATATCACTGATAATATCCATTTTTTCTTCCGCATACAATATATCCAATTGCTTTTCAAAAGCATCTGCGACTGTTCCCATGACACCTTCAATTTCCTGCATTGTATGAGTCATGTTTTCACCCTTGATTGTTTCATCTTCAAGTGTTTCATAGGAATGAAGCATTTTGGTCAATGTCGGCAAATAATAAGTCATGAATTTTCTTAAGCGAGTTGCCTGACGCGGATGTTCAACCACATAATCCAACAAACGATTGGTTGCGGAAATGAGCCGCATGATTGACTGTTTGACATCGCTTTGATCAATATTTTTATGCAATGTTTCCAGCTGCGTAATAAATTTTTCTCCCTGACGCAGAAATTCATCCGCTGTTTCATCCTGTGTTGAAATTGGTTCGCTTACCGTAATTTCTTTAGCAGGAATGAATTTCTTCGCTAAAGCAAAACACACAATGCTCCCTGCAGCCGCAATCAGATAACTTACCCATTGGGTCATATCCAAAATAAAGGCCATGACAGCCCAACTAATGCCTATCAGATAATAAGGCACTGCCGATTCTACTTTTACAATACGTGTTTTTTCTTTCATGATTTCCTTCCCTCAGATACCTTTATCTTATCATTTTCATGTTGTTTTTACTATGGAAATATAAAAACTGTCATAAAAAGTTCTGCTGCTTCTATTGGATTTATCACTATTTATGCAAGAGAATGGTAAAATCACCAATTTCACCTGAACTTCATTTGTTTTTCCCAAAAAAATCAAGTATAATCATCATGGTGATACTAAATGAATAAAAAAGATATCAAATTAATTATTGGCTTATTGATCGTAGCCGTTGTCGGTTTTTTGGGATTTAAATGGTATAAAGACAGTCAGGGACCGGATGTAATCGGAGTCGTACAGCACGGCAATGAAATTATTTTAGCTTTTGATTTGGATGTAGATGATACCTATGAATTCAAAGGGGATTATGGGACAATGCATTTGGAAGTCAAAGACCGTAAATTCCGTGTCATTGATGTAGAATGTCCAAACCATATTTGTGAAGGCATGGGATGGATCGGAGAAGATGATATTATTCCGATTTCCTGTCTGCCAAATCAAATTTTGATCTATGCTCAGCAGCAAGAATAGTGTCAAAAAATGAAGTATCGTGACAGATACTTTTCTTTTTATTTGTGAAATAAAGCGCTTACACTTATTTGTTGATTTCATAAAAATTGCATGCTAAACTTATAATCCCGTCTTTGACAGTTAAAAACTCAGAATAAACCTTAATCATAGGCTTTTCTGAGCTTTTTTAATGTAACG
>CALUVS010000043.1 GCA_944324265.1 uncultured Traorella sp. | reverse complement strand
AAGAAAAGTAAAAGAAAAGACTTAAAACAAGTCTTCATTTTGATATTTATGTTATTTTTGGGTGTCAAACTCCCGTGAAATAAAGCGCTTACACTTATTTGTTGATTTCATAAAAATTGCATGCTAAACTTATAATGAAATAACCAACAATGGAAGAAGGATATGGGAGAGGCCAATCGGCGCCGAAGGGGCAAAAGCAAAAAACTCTCAGGCAAAAGGACCATATCTGGACAAACTCTGGAAAGCATTTTGCACCGACGAGGCAACTTTCAATGGAAGGAAATCTTTCAGGTAAACAGACAGAGATGCATGTTTTATTCATGCGTCTTTTTTGTTGGTAGAAAGGGACATTATGGAGAAAAAAACACCATTATATGAAACACATTTGAAGTATCATGGAAAGATGGTGCCTTTTGCCGGCTATCTGATGCCTGTTCAATATGACGGCATATTGGCAGAACATCGTGCAGTGCGGGAAAAGGCCGGTTTGTTTGATGTTTCCCATATGGGAGAAATTCTGTGCACCGGAAAAGATGCAATCGCTAATTTAAATCATTTATTGACAAATGATTATACCAAGATGAATCCGCTGGCCTGCCGCTATTCACCGATGTGCAATGAAAATGGCGGGGTTGTGGATGATCTGATTGTGTATAAGATTCATGATGAGTGTTATTTGATTGTTGTCAATGCTTCTAATAAGGATAAAGATTATGCTTGGATGAAGGAACATCAATTCGGTGATGTGAAATTTGAAGATTTATCTGATCAGATTGCACAATTGGCGATTCAAGGACCAGAAGCTCAAAGAATCTTAAGCAGGATATGTGATGATCTGCCGGAAAAATATTATACATTCAAGATGAATGGTTTGGTGGATGGAAAAAAGGCGCTTGTTTCCAGAACGGGTTATACCGGTGAACATGGCTATGAAATTTATTTGTCCAATGAAGATGTCTGTGATGTTTGGGAAAAGCTTTTGCGTATCGGAAGTGAAGATGGCTTAGTGCCTTGCGGTTTAGGAGCCAGAGATACATTGCGTTTGGAAGCGGCAATGCCTTTGTATGGACATGAAATGAATGATGAAATTACACCGCTGGAAACCAATCTGCAATTTGCTGTGAAAATGGATAAAGAAGATTTTATCGGCAAAAAAGCTATGTCGGAAAAACAGTCCAATAAGACAAGAATCGGCTTAGAGGTCATCGGCAGAGGAATTGTCCGTGAACAGATGCCGTTATATATCAATGATCAATGCATCGGTATGACGACTTCAGGAACACATTCTCCGACATTGAATGTGGGAATTGCAATGGCTTTAGTTGAAAAAGAATACAGTGAAATCGGTTTTACGATGGAAGCGGAGGTAAGAGGAAGACGTGTTGCTTGTGAAGTCGTTTCTCTGCCTTTCTATAAAAGAAAATAAAAATGGAGGAAAAAACAATGAGTGTACATGAAAAATGCTATTACACAGAATCACATGAATGGGTATTGCCGCAGGAAGACGGTACTGTTTTAGTTGGATTGAGTGATTATGCACAAAATGAATTGGGAGATTTGGTTTTTGTCAATCTGCCTGAAGTGGGTGATGAAATAACAGCTCATGAAAGCTTTGCAGATGTGGAATCAGTCAAAGCTGTTTCAGATGTTTATGCACCTGTAAGCGGGAAAGTAACAGCCATCAATGAAGAATTGCTGGATTCACCTGAAAAGATCAATGAAGATGCTTATGGTGCTTGGTTTGTCCGCGTAGAATGTGAATTTGACCCAAGTGAATTGATGGACAGCAAGGCTTATCAAGCTTATCTGGAAACGTTGTAGGAGCCATTATGTCTGATTATATTCCAAATACGAAAAAGGCGCAGGAAGAGATGCTGGAAAGCATCGGCATGCGTGACTTTGATGAATTGTTTTCGATGATTCCGGATTCCGTGAAACTGAAACAGCTGGATTTGCCGGAAGGTCTAAGTGAATTTGAGGTTCAGAGAAAATTATTGGCAATTGCCAATGAAAATTATGTTTATCCGACGGTATTCAGAGGTGCCGGAGCATATCGTCATTACATTCCGGCACTTGTCAAAAGTATTTTATCCAAAGAAGAATTTTTAACTGCTTATACACCTTATCAGGCAGAAATCAGTCAGGGGGTTCTGCAGTCAATCTTTGAATATCAGACGATGATCTGTGAATTGACCGGTATGGATGTATCCAATGCTTCGGTTTATGATGGTGCAAGTGCAGCTGCAGAAGCGGCAGGCATGTGCTGTGAAAGAAAAAGACAAAAAGTTTATATTTCACAAACATGTGATCCCAATATTATTGAAACAGTCAAAACATATTGCTGGGGCAAAAACAGAGAAGTCATTCTTATTCCGGAAAAAGAGGGCTTATGTGATATAGAGGCTTTATCCGGGTTGCTGGATGAAGAAAGTGCCTGTGTGCTGATCCAGCAGCCGAATTATTATGGCTTATTGGAAGACTGTACAAAGATCAGTGAAATAACACATGCAGCGAAAGCCAAGATGATCATGTCCTGCAATCCGATTTCTTTAGCTATTTTGCCGACACCCAAAGAAGTTGGGGCAGATATTGCTGTCGGGGAAGGACAGCCTTTGGGTATGTCCATGGCTTTCGGCGGACCTTATTTAGGCTTTATGAGCACCGTAAATGCGATGGCTCGAAAACTGCCCGGAAGAATTGTAGGGGAAACTGTTGATGCAGACGGAAAAAGAGCTTATGTATTGACCCTGCAGGCGCGTGAACAGCATATTCGCCGTGAAAAAGCTTCCAGCAATATTTGTTCGAATCAAGCTTATTGTGCCTTGAATGCTGCGGTGTACATGGCAGTGATGGGAGAAGAAGGCTTGAAGCAAGTGGCTCATTTGTGTACAAGCAAAGCTCATTATCTCAGAAAAGTATTGATTGAAGCCGGTATGGTCGGCAAACATGATCAGGAATTCTTCCATGAATTTGTGCTGAGTTCTTCTGTTTCCAGTGCTAAGATCAATGCGGCTTTAAAAGAAAAAGGAATTTTAGGCGGATATCCGCTCAGTGAAACAGAAACACTGTGGTGTGCTACCGAAATGAATACAAAAGAGGAAATGGATGAATGTGCCAGAATCGTCAAGGAGGTATTATCATGCGCTTAATATTTGAATATGAAAAACAGAAACAAAGCGTATATTTGCCTGAATGTGATGTGGAAAGCATAGAACTGAGCCAGAAAAGAGAAAGACCTCTGCATTTGCCAAGCCTGGGTGAAATTACCATTACTCGTCACTATACAGAATTGGCAAAACAGACACATGGTGTCAATGACGGCTTTTATCCATTAGGTTCTTGTACGATGAAATACAATCCGAAGATCAATGAGAGCATTGCTTCGGATCGGCATTTTACCGATATTCATCCCTTGCAGGACGAAAGTTCAGTTCAGGGATGCCTGAAAGTATTCAAAGAAGCTGAAAAAATGCTGTGTGAAATCTGCGGTATGGATGCTTTCACTTTCCAGCCGGCAGCCGGAGCACATGGTGAATTCTGCGGTTTGCTTTTAATCAAAAAATATCATGAAATGCGTCAAGATCACAAACGTACCAAGATCATTGTGCCGGATTCAGCTCATGGAACTAATCCAGCCAGTGCTGCTATGGCCGGCTTCCAAGTCGTTTCCATTCCTAGCGGAGAAGATGGTTGTGTTGATTTGGACGCACTAAGAGCAGCAGTCGGTGAAGATACGGCCGGAATCATGCTGACAAATCCAAATACAGTCGGACTGTTTGACAAGCATATTCTGGATATTACACAGATTGTACATGATGCCGGAGGACTTTGCTATTATGACGGGGCTAATTTAAATGCTGTGATGGGAATTGCTCGTCCGGGAGATATGGGATTTGATGTGATTCATTTAAATCTGCATAAGACATTCTCCACACCGCATGGCGGAGGAGGACCGGGCAGCGGACCTTGCGGCTGCAAAGCCTTCCTGAAGGACTATCTGCCAGGAAAGATGGCTGAAGAAAATGAATCAGGTCTTGAATTTGTTCAGCCGGCAAACAGTGTCGGACAGATCAAAGCATTCTACGGCAATTTCTTAGTTGTCGTAAAAGCCTTGGCTTATCTATATTCTTTGGGCAGCGAAGGAATTCGAAGCAGTGCTCAAAATGCTGTCTTGAATGCCAACTATCTCATGCATCAGCTCAAAGATCATTATCATGTTGCTTATGATACCACCTGCATGCATGAATTTGTCATTTCATTGGATAAAGAAAAACATGAACAAAATATCTCTGCCATGGATATTGCCAAATCACTGCTGGATCATGGCATTCATCCGCCTACGATGTATTTCCCATTGATCGTGCATGAAGCCTTGATGATTGAACCGACAGAAACGGAAGCCAAAGAAACATTGGATCATGCGGCAGAAGTATTCAAGAAAATCAAAGAGAAAGCAGTTTCTAATCCACAAGCTGTTCATGAAGCTCCGTATATGACACCGGTACGCAGACTGGATGAAGTCAAAGCAGCCAGAGAACTGCATCTGCGTTATGTGTTTGACGATGAAAAATAGGATTTGTCTTACTTCTGATACCAATCCTTTCAAGAATCTTGCCTGTGAAAGACTTTTATTGGAAAGTGTACAGGAAGAGGAAGTCATTTTATATTTGTGGCAGAATGAAAAAACAGTTGTAATCGGAAAAAACCAGAATATTTGGAAAGAAGTCAATCTGAATGCACTGAAACAGGATCATGGTACAGCGGTGCGCCGTTTATCAGGCGGAGGAGCTGTCTTCCATGACCTAGGCAATTTGAATTTTACATTTTTGATGCGCAAAGCAAATGTTGATTTGGACAAACAGTTTTCAGTGATCATTGAGGCTTTGAAAAGCTTTGGCTTAGATGCAAAGAAAAGCGGCCGCAATGATTTGGAAATCGATGGATATAAATTCAGCGGCAATGCTTTTTATGAATCCAAGGGTCATTGTTATCATCACGGAACTTTGTTAGTGGATGTCAATATGGAACATTTATCGAAATATCTCAATGTATCCAAAGAAAAATTGAAATCTAAGAGTGTCAATTCTGTTCGCTCCCGCGTCAAAAACTTAAATCAATTTTGTTCAGATATCACCATCGATTCAATTCAGAAGGCTTTGGTTCAATCCTTTGAAAAAATCTACGGCAAAGCTGAAAGGATTGAAATTCAATCATTGAATCAGGATCAATTGGAAACTTATGAACAGCAATTTCGCTCATGGGATTGGCTCTATGGACGAGCAATTCCTTTTGATCATGAAATCCAAAAACGATTTGTGTGGGGTGAAATCATGATTCAGCTGCATGTAAATAAAGGAATCATTGAAGATCTGAATGTGTATTCTGATAGTCTGGATCCGCATTATATTGACAGCATTGCCCATGATCTTGTCGGCTGTGCCTATGAGGCCGATACGATGATCCGGCATTTACAGGAACATGCCTATAAGCAGGATATTGCCAATCTTATCAGGCATTCATTGATGGAGGAAAATTATGATTGACTGCATTATTATTGGAGCAGGACCCGGCGGCTATGAAACAGCCCTCTATGCTGCCAAAAAAGGACTTAATGTCACATTAATTGAAAAAGAAGCCTTGGGCGGTACATGCCTGAATAAGGGCTGTATTCCTACGAAGACATTGCTTTATGCCAGTGAGAAGATGAGTGATGCTAAATTGGATGAATTGGGAATTCAGGCATCCAAAACTATTGATCTGACACAGCTGCAGACATATAAAAATCAAATTATTGCGCAGCTGCAGAAGGGGATTGCAGCCTCACTGAAAAAGGCACATGTTCAAGTCATCATGAAAGAAGCTAAGATCATGGATGAACATCATGTGCGTGTGGAAGATGAGATTCTAGAAGCTAAGAATATCATCATTGCGACAGGTTCTAAATCAATTCGGCCTTCTTTTATGCCAGATCTTAAGGGAGTGATGACCAGCGATGAATTGTTAAATAATGACAAACCTATCCAGCATTTGGTAATCATTGGCGGTGGTGTCATCGGTGTGGAATTCGCTTCTATCTATCACAATCTGAATACAAAAATAACGATCTTGGAAGCAAAAGAGCAATTATTGCCGAATATGGATAAAGAAATTGCTCAAAATCTGAAAATGATCTTTAAGAAAAGAGGAATTGAGGTTCATACTTCAGCCTTTGTAACAAAAATTGAAGAAGGACTGAATGTCAGCTTTATGGAGAAAGAAGCTTTGCAGACAATTGCCTGCGATGCTTTGCTTGTGGCAGTAGGACGAAGTGCCTGCAGTGATCATTTATTTGAAGATGAATCACCGCTCATGGATAAAGGAAGAATTCTTGTCAATGAAGCTTATCAAACGTCATGGCCTTCTGTTTATGCCATCGGCGATGTCAACGGTCAGCTGCAGCTGGCTCATGCCGCCGCGGCCCAAGGCAAAAATGTCATTCATCATATCTTAAATGAAAAAATGCCTTATGATCTGAGCAATACACCCAACTGTGTTTATTGTGAACCGGAAATTGCGGCGGTAGGCTTAAGTGAGTCAGAAGCAAAAGCCCTTGGCTATGAAGTAAAAGTAAGCAAAGGCTTAACTTCAGCCAATGGCAAATCTGTATTATCTCAGCAGGATCGCGGCTTTGTGAAACTCATCAGTGATGCCAAAACACAAAAATTATTAGGAGCTCAATTGATGTGTGCCCGTGCCAGTGATATGATCAGCGAACTGACATTAGCCATTCAATGTGAATTGACCTTAGAACAAATTGCGCATATTATTTATCCGCATCCAACGATATCGGAGGTCATACAGGCAGCCAGTGAAAACTAGACAGCGAAAGCTGTCTTTCTTTATTATTAGCTATTTAACTAATAATAGATAATTATAAGTTATATAACTAATAATAATTGAAATTAATTAACAGAAATACTATACTTAATTTGTACGGGAGGTTTTATCATGTTCTTTACCTTTAATTTTCAGCTATATATAGCTATTATCGGAGATATAATAAATTCAAAAGAAATAATGAATAGAAAAAATGTTCAAGACAAATTAAGCAGGGTATTGGAGAATGTTAATCAAGCATATTCAGATTCAATTATGTCCAAGTTTGCGATTACATTGGGAGATGAATTTCAAGGATTATTGCATACAGGAGAAAAAACAATAGAAATAATAGAATATATAAAAATGGAAATGTATCCTGTCAAAATAAGATTTGGTATTGGTATCGGCAGCATTGAAACTGACATTAATTCAGAAATTTCACTTGGTGCAGATGGACCTGGATATTATAGAGCAAGAAATTGTATTGAAAAACTTAAAAAAATTGAAAAGAAAAAAGAAACAGCATCCAGTGATATTTTAATTGAATGTGATGATGAAAATGAAATGCAGGAATTGTCTTTGAATTCTATTTTTAAGCTAATGTATAGCATTGAAAAACGATGGACTGAAAAACAAAGAGCAGTAGTAAATACCTGTTTGTTTCAGCACAGTAATCAAACAGAGATTTCAAAAATATTTCATGTGACACAATCAAATATTCAACAAATTTTGTCAAAAGCACAGTTTTATGTATATAAAGAAGTGTACGGGTCTATAGACAAAATACTCAGTGAGGTGAAGCATGATTCAAAACTATAAAGAAGTTTTAATTCTTTTGCAAACTGAATTCCAATAAACTCCTTGACGTTGTCTTGAAAATGTATGTACAATAAAAATAGTTTTTCAATTCAAAAAAGAGGGTTCATATGAAAATAAAAAAGTCGCGACACATATCAATCTTATTTGCCATCATGAATCGAGATGGAGTAACTACATCGGAAGATTTAGCTAATTTTTCGATGTCTTCTCCGCGTACAGTGAAATCAGATATTGCAGAACTGAACGATGATTTGATGAAAGAAGGAATAGCTAAGATCACGGCTACGCGTTCAAAGGGATATTATCTGGAAATACTTGATCAGAAAAAATTTGATGAATTAAGGGAAAATGTATTGAAAGCGCATGGCTTTTTTAAAAATGATAATATAGAACTTTTTTCACGCAGAATCTATATTGCTCAGAAATTACTCTACAATGAATATACCTTGGTGGATGATTTGGCAGATGCGTTTTATCTGACAAAATCAGCAATCAAAGCAGAATTATGCTGGATCACCAATTTCTTTGCCAGCTATGATGTGGAATTGGTATCCGTACCCGGCAAAGGATTGACACCTCGAGGCAGTGAAGAAAATATCCGTGCTCTGATGATTGAAGTATTTTGTTCACAATATTTGGATATGTCGATAGAATTTGAAGTGAAAGAGTTTCGCAGCTTATTTTATGATGATATTAAGTATTATGCAGATTTACGTCATGCCTTTTTGCGTATTTTGCGTGAAAGCAAAATGGCTATTTTGGATGTGAATACGAAAAAATTGGCGACTTATCTGTGCTTGATGCAGCAGCGCTGGCGTATGGGCAAACGAGTTCAGATGGATGAGAAAACAAAAGAAATGATTATGAATTCATATGAATATCAGGTTGCTTGTGAGATGTTTGATACTCCTTATATAGTGGATTATGATGAAGATGAAAAAATTCGTTTTGCAATATTGCTGATGTGTTATCGCGATGTGGATCTTCTGTCGAAAAATGATCAGGAAACAGTTTCTCCGATTATCAGAGGCGCTACCGCCTATTACATGGATGAATTATTGAATAAATTAAAGGGGGAACTAGGAGGAGGTTTATTTCAATTAGAATTATTTGAAGTATTCCGTACAAGCTTTCTTTCTCTTTTGATACCGATTTATATTCGGGCTCAATATGATTCAAATGCGAAAATGCGAATGGTGAATTACTATGATATTCAGGAGATTGAGTGTTCACCGATTGCGATGGATATTGCCAGAAGAATGATCCTGCATTCACAGGAAATTTTGCATGATACGATTGATGAGCATGTTTTCTGGGGAATTCCGCCTTTGATTGATCTGATGCTTCAGCGTATCAATGTGCAATATGAAAAAAGAAGATTAGCTATTCTGTCTTTGGCAGGAAGAACTATCGGGAGACAGCGAGCTGATGCTTTGCGCAAAGAATATGGCAATTATATAGAGAAAATTGATGTGTTCAATCAATATGAAATGCGCAGGATCAATTTTGCGGATTATGACTGTGCTTTGGTAGACAGCGATAATGTATACAATTATTATCCGATTCAGTTTTATAAATATACAGGAACAAGTATCTCGGATGAGATGCAGGTGTTATTTAATGAAGTTTTTCTTAAAGGCTTTTCAGGAGAAATCGCAGAAAAATTTATTACCTGCACAAAAGTATTTTCGTCATTTCAATGCCGAGATTATATTGAGTTTTTCCGTTTGATGGCTTATAAGCATGCCAAAGAGGGACTGAGTGAAGAACTGGCAGATTATTTGATTGAAACGGGAACACGATTTAGTTTTTACAATAAGAACTCACAGATTTCGATGATTTTTGGGCCTTATGAATATATCGGCAAAGAAGTGATTGAAATTTATCGTTCCAATAATAAGCTCAATTGGCAGAAACCTTATGAAATCAAATATTTGGTGTTTATCTGTTTAGCTCCAGAGAAAAAAGTCGCGGAATTGAAAATGATCAATATGATCTTATTTTGTTTATATCATCAGCCGAAGCGATTGGCTCAGATATTTGAAAATATCGGGGAAACTTATCAAGATTGTTTCTTAAATGTTGTCAGAAATATGTTTATGAATCATTAGCAGCATCCATTGGGTGCTGCTTTTTGCACTATGCTTAGTGCAAAGTGACACTTTGCCCTTTGCTAAGTAAAAATGTAAGCGTTAACATCCAAGCTTTTGAATGTTATTCTTTAAATGTAAAAAATAACAGAAAGGAGTTTCGTACATGCTCAGACTGTTCTTATCTTCTCATGGACATTTAGCCAGTGGTATGAAAACATCATTAGATATTTTATTGGGACGCAGTGATTCCATTGAAGTGTTTGATGCTTATATTGATGAATGTTCTGTACAAGAAAAACTCGATGCTTTTTATGAGACAGTGGGGGAAGAAGATGAAGTTCTCTTGCTTTCTGATTTATATGGGGGAAGCGTAAATCAGGTAATGGCTACATATTTAGACAGACCTCACACACGTCTGGTCGCAGGGGTAAATCTTGCTTGTGTTTTGGAATTATCAATTCAAGAGAGTGTCAGTGATGAAATGCTTGCCTCTATTGTTGAAAATTCCAGACAGATGATGCAGATTGTATCACTGGATGAAGATGTTGAAACAGAAGAAGAATTTTTTTGAAAGGAGAAATAAAAATGATCAAATTAATTCGTTTAGATGAAAGAATGATTCATGGACAGATTGCAATCAAATGGTCCAGACATACTGGAGTCGATCGTATCATTGTAGCGAATGATGCCGCTGCAGCAAATCCAATTGTTCAGAAGTCATTGATGATGGCAGCTCCGCCAACAGCCAAAGTAGCTATCAAATCTGTGGATGCTAGCATTGAGATGCTGAAAAATCCAAAGGCTGCCAGTCATTCTATCTTACTGATCGTAGCTTCACCGGAAGATTTATTGAAGATGGTGAAAAATGTAGAGGGAATTCCGCTGATCAATGTGGGCAATTATGGAAGAATCGCACCGAAAGAAAATGACGTTCCTCGTCATGCCTATGCAAGCAATCTTTATGCTTATCCATCAGAAGTAGAAATATTTAAACAAATCTTAGATTGTGGCATTGAAACAGTGTATCAGACAACACCGGAAGATGTTCCGGAAAATTTAAATTCAGTATTAGGAATCTAAAGGAGGGTGAATATGGTTTCCGCAGCATTACAAATTTGTATCGTTTATTACATCGTATCATTACTAGATCCATACATTTTATCATGGCAATGTATCAATCGTCCGATTGTTGTAGCACCGTTGGCTGGTCTGGTTTTAGGTGATTTTACAACCGGAGTTATTATGGGGGCAGCTCTGGAATCCATCTTTATGGGAATTTCAGCAATCGGCGGTTCTATTCCAGCCGATGCAACAACAGCCAGTGTTATTGCCGTTGCTTATACAATCTTAACTGGTTCTGATGTTGAAGCTGGTTTGGCTATTGCATTGCCTATCGGCACTGTTATGGCTTCATTAGCCGGTATGTTAACTCCAATTTGGGCATCTTTAGCAGCTTATTGGGAAAAATTGGCAGCTAAATGTAATCCAAAACAATTCTTGCTTCAGACAATGCTTGCGAACTTGGCAACTCCATTGGTGAATACAGTTATCTTATTCTTCGCTGTAGCTTATGGCGTTGAAGGATTGAATGCGTTCTTAGCTTCACTTCCAGCATGGATCATGACAGGTTTATCTGCTTCTTCAAGCATGATGATTGCTGTCGGATTCGCAATCTTAACATCTATGATCTGGAATAATGAAGTTGGATGTTTCTTCTTCTTAGGTTATGTATTAGTTGCTTACATGAATATGTCTACATTGCCGATTGCAATTATCGGTATTGTCATTGCAATTACAATGTTCTTCAATGAAAAACGTATTATTGATCTGAAAAATTCACTAACAAATAATGCTGTTGCTGCAGCCGATGATGAGGAGGAATTCTTCTAATGGAAAAAAGACAAATTAACAAAGAAGAACGCAAAGTGTTAAATTCAATGTTCTGGCGTTCACACCTTGTATTCAATACATTCAATATGGCTAAAATGCAGGCCAATGGATTTACATGTACAATGGCTCCTGCAATCGAAACAGTGTACGGCGATGATATGGAAGGCAAAAGAGAAGCCTATATCCGCCACAATAACTTCTTCAATACACACGCAGTTCCATTCTCATTCATTGCAGGCTTATGTTATGCAATGGAAAGAGAACACAAAGAAAACGGCAGTATTGACGGACAAACCATTGAAAGTATCAAAGCTGCTTTGATGGGTCCTACTGCAGGTATGTTCGACAGTTTATTCTTCAACTGCTTACGTATCATTGCTGCAGGTATTGGGATTGGATTCTGTTCTGAAGGTAACTTCATTGGTACAATTATCTTTATCTTGATCTATGGTGCTACTCAGTCAATCGCCAAATATTTCTTGACTTACTGGGGCTATGAATTCGGTACTGCATTCATTGACAGAGTATTCTCATCTGGTTTGATGGAAGCATTATCAAAAGCTGCATCTGTTCTTGGGTTGATGATGGTAGGGGCTATGACAGCTTCTATGGTCAGCGTTCCTGTTACTTTAACATTGAATATTGGGGAAACATCACTGGTTGTCAATGATGTCATCCAATCAATCTTCCCAGGATTATTAGGTGTTCTCTTATTATTCTTATTAGTGAAATTAATCAAAAAAGGCATGCGTCCAACACAGCTTGTGTTAGGTATCTTAGTATTCGGTATGTTAGGTGCCTTTGTTGGTTTATTCTAAAAAAACGGGGCTGTTTATACAGCCCTTCTTGGTAAATGACAAGGAGGAGTTAAATGAAACTATTGTTTCAAGCTGATGACTTTGGTCTATGTGAGTCAACCGCATGCGGAATTTTAAAAGGAATCAGAGAAGGTGTGATCCGCAATACAGGTTTGTTTGTGAATATGCCTGCAAGTGCTCACGCTGCCAGTTTGATTCGTGATGTAGAAGGAATTGCTTTAGGCATTGATTTTAACTTGGTAGCCGGCAGACCAGTCAGTGATCCGGTTCATGTACCATCTTTGGTGGATGAACAAGGAAACTTGATTACTTCTCAGGCAAGAACGAAACAAATGAAATCCATGGAAGATGATCCTTATCCTTATGAAGAAACATATCTGGAATTAGAAAATCAGCTCCAGCGTTTTATTGAACTGATTGGAAGAAAGCCTGACTATCTGCATGGACATTCTTTGATTACTCCGACAATCATACGAGTGATCCGAGAATTAAGTCAAAAATACGATATTCCGGTATCATTTGATATTTGGAAAGAAAAGGGTCTTTACAGCATTGACAGTACATGGACACCTAAACCTTTCCCATTGTCTGCACAATTAGAAACAGATGTGGAAAAGGAATTGCTTGGCGTATTGCCGAAAGCATTGGAACATGAATGCTGTGTATTCGTTTGTCATGCAGGTTTTGTGGAAGAAGAATTATTCCGTTATTCTTCTTATACGATGATTCGTGTCAAGGATTTAGCCGCTGCGACATCTGCACAGGTCAAAGCGTTTATCGAAGACAATCATATTGAATTAATTACATACAAAGATTTAAAGGAGTTAGGAAAATGATCATAAAATGTTCACAGATTTATAGTGAAGAAGGCGTCATTGATGGTTATTTAGAAGTTATTGACGGCAAGATTCGACGCATCTGCAGAAAAGAAATCGGTCCAGTGGATTTGGATTTGACGCAATATCGTATTATTCCAGGTATCTTTGATACGCACAATCATGGAACGATGGGATATTCCATGATGGGAGAACAAGCAAGTTCACAGGAGAATATTCAAGGATATTTGAAAGGACTGGCTTCACAAGGGGTAACCGCTATATTGCCGACAGCGGATCCCTCTGCATTTTCTGCACTGGCTTATGCTGCTCAGCAGGATTATGATGGAGCTCGTATCATCGGGATTCATTCAGAAGGTCCTTATCTGAACCGTGTAGGAGAAAAAGCTATTGATACCGGTCATCCGGATATCAGCTTGGATACTCTGAAACAAATGGTAGAAGATGCACAGGGCTGGCTGAAGTTAGTCGGATTAGCTCCTGAACTGGAAAATACAGATTTAGCCATTGACTATCTGCTTTCTCAGGGCGTTCGTGTAGCCTTCACTCACAGCAACTGCAATTATGATGAAGCAATGGAAGCCTTCAGAAAAGGCATTACCGTTACTACACATACAGCCAATGTTATGAGCGGTATTCATCACCGCCGTATGGGCGGCTTAGGGGCATGTCTGCTGGATGAACATGTATACAATGAAATCATTTGTGATTTATTGCATGTATCCAAAGAAATGCTTCAGATCATGTTTAAATGCAAACCATATGATCACTTTATGATGATTTCTGACAATGTACCGATGGCCGGAGCACCAATAGGACGTTATGCTTTGGATGAAAACTTAGCCGTTAATATTGATGAGAAAGGCTATTGCTTGACAGATACTGGCCGTTTATGTGGTTCTACAAAACCTGTTCTGTTCGGTGTGCGCAATTTAGTGGAAGAATTGCATATTCCATTGGAAAAAGTAATCCTGATGTCTTCACTGAATCCAAGCCGTGTATATGGAGTAGGTGATCGCAAAGGATCGCTGCACAGCGGAAAAGATGCGGACTTTGTTGTGATTGATGAGGACTATCAAGTTGTTTACACTTATCGAGAAGGACGCAAGATATACGATGCTGCGGCAGATACAGATTTGTTCAACGCTGAATTTTTAGAAGCAGCTAAAATTAATTAACAAAAGAAAGGTCGATGCATAATCGATCTTTTTCAACACATTAAAATGAGAAAATTCACAAAACAATATTGATATTTTTCTTATTATGAGGTACTCTTTAATCAGAAATATATTTGCAAATGATTATTTTATGAATGGTCATGTTTGTATTCCATGACATTTTACCTTAAAAGATTTTTTGATTAGATAAAATCTATTTTTATGAAAGAAAAAGGAGGAACTATGAGTAAATTTCCAAAAGATTTTTTATGGGGCGGAGCTACTTCTGCATCACAATTTGAAGGCGGATGTCTCGAAGACGGACGTAAATTATCACATATGGATTATATCCGCAGAATTGAGAAACCAGATAAAGAAAAAGTATTTCCTATCAATGTAACTTCAGCAATGTTTGAAGACCATAAGCAGCATGAACAGGAATATAATTTTCCTTTTCGCAGAGGGGTTGATTTTTATCATCGTTATAAAGAAGATATTGCTTTGCTGCATGAAATGGGATTTAAAGTATTTCGTATGAGTATTGCTTGGAGCCGTCTTTTTCCGACTGGCTTAGAAGAAAAACCATGCCCAAAAGGTGTTCAATTTTATCATAATGTTTTTCAGGAATGTCATAAATATGGCATTGAACCGCTTGTAACTATGATTCATTATGATATTCCAGTATATCTAACTGAAACTATCAATGGATGGGAAAGCCCAAAAATGATTGAATATTTTACACATTATACCAAGTTTCTAATTGATGAATATAAAGATGAAGTGAAATATTGGATTACATTTAATGAAATCAATATGATCATGAATTCTTCTTATTTAGGCGGCGGTATGTTTGTAGAAAAATCAGATAAGCCAAAAGAAACTTGTATTCATCAGGCATTACATCATCAATTAATTGCCAGCGCATTGACAGTTAAATACATGCATGAGACCGCAAAACAATGCTTAGTAGGAAATATGATTGCAAGACTTCAGAATTACCCATATACATGTAACCCTGCTGATGTTTTAGCAACTCAACAGCAAAATCAATTCAACTATTTTCCAACAGATATTCAAGTAAAAGGAGCCTATCCTTCTTCTATTCTGAATTACTATCGAAGACAGAATATCACAATCGATTGGTATCCGAATTATGAAACCATTCTCAAAGAAGGAACAGTTGATTTTGCTTCTATCAGCTATTATCATACAAGTGTGATCAGTTCAGATCCTGATAAAGCTGAACCAATCGGTGCGTTTGTGCGCAATTTAGAAAACCCATATAATAAGATTACGGATTGGGGATGGGGAATTGATCCGACTGGATTAAGAATTACTTTGAATGATATGCATGATCGCTATGATGTTCCAATTTTTATTGTTGAAAATGGTTTAGGAGCTCATGATGAAATTACAGAAGACCATAAGATTCATGATGAATATCGCATTGAATATCTGCGTGCCCATATTCAGGCCATTAAAGATGCGATTGATGATGGATGTGATGTTATGGGATATACTCCGTGGGGCTGTATTGATCTTGTCAGCTGCGGAGATTGTCAGATGACTAAGCGCTATGGATTTGTGTATGTAGATGCAGATAATGAAGGAAATGGAACATATCAGCGATATCGCAAAGATAGTTTTTATTGGTATAAAAAAGTCATTGAAAGCAATGGGGAAATTTTATAGCATTTATTTTGAATATAGAACTAGACTATATAAACGGGGATTTAAATAAATCTCTGTTTTTTTAATTTTGACAAGAAAATGCAGATCGAGAAATTTATCAAAATATTTCGAGAAAAATAACATTTTATTATTGATAATTTTCTCAAAAAGAGTTACTCTATAATCAGATAATACATTTGCAAATTATTATTTCATTATGAATTATTGGAAAGGAGGATGTAGATTTATTCTGCATAAAATTGATTATGAATAAAATAATGAGCATTTTAGAGAAACCTTTAGGGAAATTTTCTGTTTTTATCAGTAATAACAAATTCACGTCTGCGATTATTCATGGTATTACAATTTCAATTCCGGTAACAATTATCGGTGGTCTTGCGACATTGATTACAGCTGCACCGGACCCAACGATTCTGGCAGAAGGAACCTTTTTCAGAGGTGTTTTAGAGTTCTGGAGCAGTTTGGCTGCAGGAAGTCTTGGTGTTTTTTCTACATTCGTAAATAATGTAACAATGAATATGATTGCGGTATATTGCTTACTGGCAATCACGTATCGACTGGCTGATTCATTTAAATTAGAAAGAATGACTTCATGCATGACTTCTTTAATTGTGTTCTTGATGGTTGCATGTACATTTGATACAGGTATTTCAATGAGCTTTTTAGGCGGAAGAGGATTATTTTTTGCAATGTTTGTTGCTTGTTTGAGCGTCTTCATTACACATCTGCTTTTTGAAAGAAATATTAAGATTACTTTACCTGACTCTGTTCCTCCAAATGTTGCGGCACCTTTTGAACAGCTGATTCCGTTAATTGTTAATATTATTGTCTTTTATGTACTGAATCAGATTTGTGTCGGCTTAACAGGTGTCATCATACCGGAATTTATCATGAACATTTTTAAACCATTGTTAAGTGCCTCAGATACACTGCCAGCTATGCTGATCTATGCATTCTTGTTAAATGCTTTGTGGATTATTGGCGTTAATGGCGGAAATATTGTTAATTCAGTGATGAGTTCAATTCTATTGATCAATTTAGCGGAAAATGCAGAAGCCTACGCTGCAGGTCAGCCGCTCACTCATATTTTCTGCTATTCTCCTAATACATCTATTATGAATCCGGGAGGAAGCGGAGCTGCACTTGCTTTGGTTATAGCTGCATTGATTGTAGCAAAATCTGATCATTTGAAAGCAATTACGCGTATAGGCGGAGCAGGCACTATCTTCAATATCAGTGAACCGATTGTTTATGGATATCCAATCGTATTAAACAGTTATCTGTTTATTCCATTTATTCTTGTGCCAATGTTAAATACAACTGTTTGGTATTTCTTAATGAGACTTGATATTGTCGGAAAAATGTTCATTAATGTGCCTTGGGTCTTACCAGCACCAATTCAGTTATTCTTAGCTACATTGGATTGGAAAACAATTATCATTTGGATTGTGTTAATCGTTGTCAATGTCTTGATTTATATTCCATTTGTGAAAATGTATGATAATCATTTATTAAAAGAACAAGGTATTGAAACTTCAGAACAGTAATAAAGGAGAGAAATCATGAAAAATATATTACCTGAAATATTCATGGAAACAAATAACTGAATAAAAATTGTTAAAAAAAGAGATAATCATTTAAAATGCTTGTGATTTGGATGAAATGTTTATGAGTTTTCCACAGTAAAAACTACAGTCAATCAACTGCAT
>CALUVS010000042.1 GCA_944324265.1 uncultured Traorella sp. | reverse complement strand
GATGGTATCTTACGATTGAGCATTCCGAAAGTTGACCAGCCAAAATTGGACAATAAGAAATATATTGCAATTGAATAAACAATGCAGGCATCAGTTGAAACTGATGCTTTTTTGATGCCGTTTTCTGCAGAAAAGCTATTCAAAAACAAATATTCTGGGCCCTTTGGATGCTTTTTCTTGTATTTCACGGCAACTCATGTTATAAAGTAAGAGTAAACTGACGATAAAGGAAGAGTAGCATAGGAAGCTTGCCGAAGAGAGGTTGGACTGGTGAAAACAACTGCAAAGGAACTATGTGAATGCACCTTTTAGGGATTTCTGAGTGAAGAAATACGTGACTTCGCGTTAAGAAGACAGAGTGGAAGTATTTTCAAGCAAAGTGGAACCGCGCGTGAAGCGTCTTTGCGAGAGATGCTTTTTTTATATTAAGGAGAAATAAAACATGAAACTTTATAACAGCTATACAAATAAAATAGAAGAATTTCAGCCAATCAAAGAAAATGAAGTAAGCATGTATGTCTGCGGACCAACCGTATATAATCATCCGCATATCGGCAATGGACGTCCAATCATTGTCTTTGATACGTTAAAGAAAACTTTTGAAGCACTTGGCTACAAAGTGACTTTTGTTTCAAACTTTACAGATGTCGATGATAAGATCATCAAAGGTGCCAAAGAAGAAGGCATCAGTGAAAAAGAATTAACCGAAAAATATATTCAGGCTTATAATGAAGACCGCAGAAGCTTAAATGCAGATATACCGGATATTACACCAAGAGTGACAGAAACGATGGAAGATATCATTGCGTTTATCAAGGAACTGGTGGATAAAGAAGCAGCTTATGTCATTGAAGGGGATGTGTATTTCCGTGTTTCTAAGATCAAAGAATACGGTGCTTTAAGCAAACAGCGAATTGAAGATCTGATGGTAGGAGCCAGAATTGATGAAAACTCATTAAAAGAAAATCCATTGGATTTCACGTTGTGGAAAAAAACAACGGAAGGCATCAACTGGGACAGCCCATGGTCCAAAGGAAGACCTGGCTGGCATACAGAATGTGTGGTCATGATCAACAAAGAATTTCATTCCCATAATATTGATATCCATGGCGGGGGAATGGATCTGAAATTTCCGCATCACGAAAATGAAATTGCCCAGAGCGAAGCTTGTTTCCATACGCACATTGCCAATTACTGGATCCACAATGGAATGGTCAACTTCGATAATGTCAAAATGTCAAAATCATTGGGCAATGTCATCTTGATCAAAGACTTTGTGGAAGAACATGGCGGCAATGTTCTGCGCTGGATCATCTTATCAACACATTATCGTGCTCCATTGAATATCAACAATGATGTTATTGAAAATGCCAAAACAGAAATCAATAAGATCAATACTTCTTACAAACAGGCTTGTGTGAAATTAAGCTTGGCTGAATATAGTGAAGAAGGCGAAAATATTTCAGAATTGTGGAATTCTTTCTTGGAAGCTATGTCCGATGATCTCAATACACCGAATGCTTTCTCTGTTGTATTTGAAACAAATAAGCAATTGAATGCAGCGCTTCGTGTCCGTGAAATAGATGCAAAACATGTCAGTGATCTTGTCAAGACATTGGAAAGCATGCTGCATGTATTAGGAATTTCTTTGAATAAGATTGTCTTGAGTGATGACGATAAGGCATTGTATCGTCAGTGGAATGAAGCTAAAGCAGTGAAAGACTTCGAGAAAGCCGATCAATATCGTGCAGAATTGATGGAAAGAGGCATCTTATAATGGAAATAGTTCCCTATAATGGTACGACACTAGCTTTTATCGGCGATGCTATCATGACGCTGAAGGTGCGTGAAATGCTGGTGCGTCAAGGCATGCAGAAACCCAATGATCTGCAGAAAACAACGGCCAAATGGGTCAGTGCCAGGGCTCAGTCCTATTATCTGCAGGTATTGCTGGAAAATAATTTTTTTGATGAAGATGAATTGCTGATCATCAAACGTGGCCGCAATGCACAGACAGCTACGATTGCCAAAAATGCGGAAGTATATGATTATCGTATGGCTACAGGTCTTGAAGCAATTTTCGGATATTATTATCTCACAGATAAAATGGGGAAAATGGAACAATTATGGAACGAAATTGTCAAGTTAGGAGCGCAATAATATGTCACAATATGTTTATGGAAAAAATGTTGTTCGCCAGTTGATTTCTGACAACAAGAAAATACATGAAATTATCCTGATGGAAGGACTGAAGGACAAAGAACTTGAGAAAATGATTCGGCAGAGCGGTGTTCCGCTGCGTGTCATGAATCGGCGGCAGATGGATAAACTCTTAAATGCATCCAACCATCAGGGAATCGCCGCAAGCATTGATGATTACAAAACGTATACCATCGATGAAATGATCGAAGCGATACCGAAAGGAAAACTGCCGTTATTGATCATGCTGGATGGCTTGGAGGATCCGCACAATCTGGGAGCCATCTTAAGAACGGCAGACTGTGTCAATGCAGACGGCATCATTATCGGCAAGCATCGTTCCGTGCAGCTGACGCCGACAGTAGCCAAAGTTTCTACCGGTGCCATTGATACCGTCAAGGTAGCCAGTGTGACCAATCTTTCCAAAACACTGGTACAGCTGAAAAAACAAGGTTTTTGGGCAGTCGGGGCTGACATTGAAAATGCGCGGGATTATCGCGAAGGTCAATATGATGTGCCCCTTGTCTTGGTGATTGGTTCAGAGGGCTTCGGTATCAGTGATCTGGTCAAGAAAAACTGTGACTATATGATTGCACTGCCGATGGCAGGGACAGTGACATCGCTCAACGCTTCTGTTGCGGCCGGTATTCTTATGTATGAAATCTATTCAAAACGTCATCCTCTGAAATAACTGGCGAAAGATCGGAGGCGCTATGAATGAATATGAAATGCTTTATCTGATACGTCAAAACAATGAAGAAGCAGAAAAATTATTGCTGCGCATTTTTCAGCGCAAAATTTATCATACGATCCATCGCATCAAAGATAAACTGAATTATCGCAGTACGACAAGTGATGAAGATGATGAATTGACACAGTACTGCAATCAGGCATTGCTCAATGCTGCCGAAAGTTATCAGGATTATGGAGGCGCCAGTTTCTCTCATTATGCAACCTGCTGCATTGAAACAGCTGTACGGACGTATATTCGTCACAAACGAAGCAATACCAATCAGGGCTTATCCAAGGCATTGCCGCTGGATGCCCTCATATCAGATAAAGAGGGCTTGTATTACCTGGATGTAGTAGAAAATAGAAATCCTGCCTTTGAACCGCAGAGCACCATTGCGAAAATGGAAAGGGACAGGCTTCGTCAGCATCTCAAAGAGAAATTGACTGAAAGTGAATATCGTGTCTATGAAATGCGCATCCTGGGATATAAAAATCGTGAAATTGCAGAAGAATTGAACGTAACAATACGCAGAATCTGCTATATTCAAGGGAAGATTAAAAAACTTTTAGCTCGTTACATTGACTAACAAAAATGATTGTGATAAAGTAAATAGGCATATAAGCGGGGTGAAACGCATGCAAGAAAAAGTAATATTAACCTGTACTGTGTGTTTATCTCGAAATTATACAACACAGAAAAACAAGAAAACACATACACAAAGGATGGAATTGAAGAAATTCTGTCCAAAATGCAATAAGCATACAATTCATAAAGAAACAAAGTAAAGGAGGAAATTCCTATGAAAAAATGGTTTAGTATCAAGGGCATTAAAGAAGAGATGAGCAAAGTATTCTGGCCAAAGCCGGGTGAATTAGCAAAAAATACAACAATTGCCATTGTATTCACTACATTGTTTGCATTGTTCTTTATTCTGTGCGATTTAGCAGCTGCTGAATTCTTCAGAGTTGTCGGAATGTAGGTGACATTATGGAAGAAAAAAAGGAATGGTATGTTGTCAATACCTATGCGGGTCATGAAAACCGCGTAAAGGAGAATTTGGAACGCCGTATTGAAACAATGGGACTTCAGGAAGCTTTATTCCAGATTGTAGTGGCAGAAGAAACAGAAATTGAATATAAAAACGGCAAAAAGGTTGAAAAAACCTACAATCTTTTCCCAGGCTATTTGTTTGTCGAGATGAAGATGACAGATGAAGCTTGGTATGTCGTTCGTAATACGCCGGGAGTTACCGGATTCATCGGATCAAGCGGGGGCGGAGCTAAGCCTTTCCCGGTAGCAGAAGAAGAAATTGAAGTGATTCTTCGTCGTTTAGGTATCAAAGAAAAACGTGTTCAGATTGATTTTGCAGTTGGAGATCGTGTCAAGATTCTTGCCGGTCCATTTGCAGGAGTTGAAGGAACAGTGGAATCACTGAATGATGAAAGCCAGATTGCAACTGTGCTGACGATTTTATTCGGCCGTGAAACTCCAAATGAAATTGAATACAGTGATTTGGAAAAAGTAGAATTTTAGAAATGAAGTGCCGCAAAAACGGCGCTTTTTTTGTGCATAAGCAGGAATTTAAGAAGATTTGCTGAAAAAAGTTCGATAAAGTAAATCTTTTATTGTAATTTCATTGTGATATTTTTTTATCTATGTTAAATTTTAATTAGATGAGGGCCAGGCTTTTTTGCCTCATCTAGAAATATAAGGAGGAAAAAACCAATGGACAGAAAATGGATTTCTGCTGCAGTTGCACTGACCCTAACATTCGGACTGGGCGCATGTTCAACAGCACCAGAAGAAAGCGAAACAGAACAAGGAACTGAAAACACACCAGTAGTTGAAACATTCTCTGCGGAATATGAAATGCAGGGAACAACATCAGCTGGATTGCCTAAAAATGATACATTCATTTTTGAGGGAACAACAACGGATGGTATTATTACTGAATTGAATTTTGATATTATCCGCAATAAGGGTATGGAAGACGAATACTCTAAAAAAGATATCATGGGTTACATGATGAATGTCTCTGATGCCAGCGTGACAGCCAATGAAGATGGTACTTATACTTTATCATTGGGAGCCAATGGTTATGATACAGCTTATGGTGAAGGCAGTGCCGCTCAATTCATGGTTACTGCTGCAACCAATAATCTGACAACAGAAACAACATTCAAGGATCTGACATTTACAGATTTAGCGACTCAATCAGAAATTGATGTCGAAAGAGCAATGATTCCTTTCGGCTATGTGGCTCGTGAAGCAGGTGTAGAATTAACACCGGATACATTGGTCAGCGATTTGATTGCTCAGCACGGTCTTTACAAAGACGGAGCGTTTGTTGAAGGAAGCAATCGTATTTCATTTGCCGGATTCAACGGCGGAAGAAGCTATGGTGAACAGATTGATGCTATTGTTGATTACATTTTAGCAAACAACATGACATTGGAAGATGTTTATGAAATGTTCCAGACTGTAAACCAAGCAGGTACACCGATTGAAGATCGTGATACGATTTCTGGTGCGACAATTTCCTTTGTCGGTGATTTCCAGCGTATGGTTTATGTAGCTATTCACGGTGAATTGTTCCAGGGTGTTGTTACTCACACAACAGCAGACGGAAAAACAACTGTGGAAGTTGTTACTCAGGGATACGGCGGAGAAATCGAAACGCATGTTACATTCGATGATGAAACAAAGAGAATTGAATCTGTGACTGTACGTGATGCACAGGAAAGTGATGGCATTGGAGCGGTATTGACAGCCGATGGCTCTGATTTCTTGAATTCTTTAGTAGAAGGACAGGATGATTTAAGCAGTGTTGAAACAGTCAGCGGTGCAACCATGACTTCAAATGCATTGATCGATGCAGTCAATTATGCACTTGAATATTACAATGGTCTATAAAAGATCCATGAGATAAAAACTGCATAAAATTTGCGAATATCAAGACCTTACCAAGCTGAATTGGTAAGGTTTTGCTTATCATAAGGGGGAAAGAATTATGAAACTTATTCAAATACAGGATTGTGATGTCAAACAAGCTTATCAAGTATATCAAGGCTTTGAAAAAGATGAAAACGGCTTTATCAATGATGCCTATGGTATGGATCTGGAACAATTTCAGCAGTTCATTCAAAAATGCATTGATAGCTCCAAAGGAATCAATTTGCCGGCAAATCGTGTGCCTCAGACAACGTATCTGCTTCAGGATGGTGATAAATTGGTAGGAGTTTTCAAGCTTCGCCATTATTTGAATGAAGCATTGGCCAACGGCGCCGGACATATCGGCTATGGTATTCATCGGAACTATCGCGGTCAAGGCTATGGCAAAAAAGGATTGGCATTAGCCTGTGAAAAAGCGATTGAGATGGGCATTGAAGAAATCTATATCAGCTGTCATGTGGATAATCCTGCCAGCCGCAAAGTGATTGAATCCAATGGCTTTATCTATCATCATGAAGATGAACGTGAATTCTATTTCAGAAAAAAAGTAAAAAAAGATTAAAAAGTCCTTGCTTTATGGGCTGAAATGATGTAGAGTAATAGAGCACGATTGTGCATTTTCATGCGTGGGAGAACGAGCAACCGTTCATTTACCACTGCATAAGACATCAAAAATTTATAGGAGGTGTGTCTTGTGAGTAAAAAAGTTGCAAAAATCGCAAAATTACAATTCCCTGCTGGGGGAGCTAAACCAGGACCAGCATTAGCAAGTGCTGGAATTAACATGCCACAGTTCTGTTCTGCATTTAACGATGCGACCAGAGACCGTGCCGGAGATTTGGTGCCAGTTGTTATTACAGCTTACGAAGACAAATCATTTGACTTCGTATTGAAAACAACTCCAGCTGCTATTCTGATCAAGAAAGCTGCTAACATCAAAAAAGCAGGTACTAACCAGAAACAAATCGTTGGTACAATCACTGCACAGCAGTGCCGTGAAATTGCGGAATACAAGATGCCGGACTTAAACGCTAACGATGTAGAAGCTGCTATGAGAATCATTGCAGGTACTGCACGCAACATGGGCGTTAAAGTTGAAGGTATGGAATAAGAAAGGCTCGGTAAAGTAAAATGGCAAAAGTAGGAAAGAAATATTCAGAAGCTGCTAAATTAGTTGACCGCAGCAAAACTTATAGTATTGAAGAAGCTATCGCTTTAGTTAAAAAAGCAAGCTTTGAAAAATTCGATGCTTCTGTAGAAGTATCATTCAACTTGAATGTAGACCCTCGTCACGCTGATCAGCAGATCCGTGGGGCATTAGTTCTGCCTAACGGTACAGGACGTACTCAGAGAGTCTGCGTTATCGCTAACGGACCTCAGGAACAGCAGGCAAAAGATGCTGGTGCTGATTATGTCGGCGGTAAAGAATTGATCGAACAAATTTCTAAAGGATGGTTCGATTTTGACGTATTAGTAGCTATTCCAGCTATGATGGGTGAATTAGGAAAATTAGGACGTATCTTAGGTCCTAAAGGCTTGATGCCAAACCCTAAGACTGGTACAGTAACAATGGATGTTGCAAAAGCTGTTGAAGAAATCAAAAAAGGTAAGGTTGAATACCGTACTGACAAAGAAGGTAATATCAACTGCATGATCGGTAAAGTTTCATTTGATGAAGCTAAGCTGGTTGAAAACTTCAATGCATTGAATGATGTGATCCTGCGTGCTCGTCCAGCTGCAGTAAAAGGTGCCTATGTAAAGAACTGCACAGTATCTTCTACAATGGGTCCTGGAATCAAGGTTGCTTAATAGCCTTGACAAATTAAGATTTTTCGTATAAAATTCGGTTGTTCTCAATATATACCAAAGACAGCAACGGCCTAGTGCTTAATCAGGTTGCCGAGGTAGAAAGGGATTATGTACTTTCAACTCACGCTGTCTTTTGGCGTGAGTTTTTTAACTCTTAATGGATATATTGATTCAATATAAAATGAGGAGGTGCAAGAAAATGAACCAAGCGATTATTGACAACAAGAAAGCTGTTGTAAGCGAAATTGCTACAAAGATGAAAGAATCTGATTCAACAGTGATTGTTGAATATCGTGGGCTGAGTGTTAAGGAAGTGACTGAACTTCGTCGTGCTCTTCGTGCTGAAGATGTAGAATTCAAAGTATACAAAAACTCATTAGCACAGCGTGCAGCTGAAGAAGTTGGTTTCAATGAATTAACAGAAAGTTTGACTGGACCAAATGCAATTGCTTTCGGTAAAGATGCAACTGCTCCAGCTCGTGTTTTAGCTAAATTCGCTAAGACTCACGAATTATTGGTAATCAAAGGCGGTGCCGTAGAAGGTAAGGTTGTTGACAAAGAAACAATCGACTCTTTATCAAAACTGCCAAACAGAGATGGTATGATCTCTATGTTATTAGGATGCTTACAGTCTCCAGTACGTCAATTTGCATGTGCTGTTAAGGCTATTGCTGAAAAACAAGAAAGTGCTGAATAAGCAAAAACAAGAAAATAGGAGGAAATAGAAATGGCAAAATTAACTAACGAAGAAGTAATTGCTTCTTTAAAAGAAATGACTATCTTAGAATTAAACGACTTGATCAAAGCTATCGAAGAAGAATTTGGTGTAACTGCTGCTGCTCCAGTTGCTGTTGCTGCTGCAGCTGAAGCTGCTGCTCCAGCTGGACCAACTGAAGTAACAGTTACTTTAACAGATGTTGGTGCAACTAAAGTTGCTGTAATCAAAGCTGTACGTGAAATCACTGGTTTAGGATTAGTAGAAGCTAAGGGATTAGTTGACAAAGTTCCATCTGCAATCAAAGAAAACATCAAACCAGAAGAAGCTGAAGCTATCAAAGCTAAATTAGTTGAAGCTGGTGCAACTGTAGAAATTAAGTAATTTCAGATTTGAAACATAAAAAGCCTACCCAGGCTTTTTGTCCAAAAAAAGGTAGGCGATATTATGAATCATTATTTTACAGATAATCGTCAATTAGCACAAAACCGAAAGGATTTATCTTTTCGGTTTTCGTGCTTTAATTTGACATTTACCAGTGACTCAGGTGTCTTCTGCAAAGACAAAATCGATGAAGGCTCAAAAATCTTTCTTGAAACACTTGCGAAGCATCCTTTAGGCAAAAAAATGCTGGATGTGGGATGCGGCTATGGTGTTTTGGGAATCACTTTGAAAAAATGCTTTGCAGAAAGTCATGTGGATATGATTGATGTCAATCCAAGAGCTGTTGAACTGGCTCAGCTTAATGCAAAACAAAACCAGTGTGATGTCAACATCTGCATCAGTAACCTTTATGAACAAATTCATGATTGTGACTACAGTGATATCATTACCAATCCGCCGATTCGTGCAGGAAAGAAAGTGATTTATGAAATTTTCCGTCAGGCATATGATCATCTGCTGGAAGAAGGATGCTTGTGGGTAGTCATACGCAAACAGCAGGGAGCACTCAGTGCTCAGAAATACATTGCATCTATTTTCAATAATTGTGAAGTTATTCATAAAGAAAAAGGTTATTTCATCTTAAAAGCAAAAAAATAATTGACAACTTGACATTATTAAGTTAGTATAATAAATTGCATAATAGTAAAATTTATAATGGCGAAAGTGTCCTCTTTTGGACAATTTTGTCGAGGAAAGGAAGGCGTCTATGGAACAAAAAAAGACTTACCGCATTGTACCTTCTGGCAAAAAAGCACAGCGTCGTAATTATTCTAAAGTAAGCGGGAATCTGGAATTGCCGAATCTGGTAGAAATCCAGACCGATTCTTTTGAATGGTTTCTGAAGGAAGGAATTGCCGAAGTATTTAATGAAATTTATCCAATTTCAAACTTTGGCGGGAATATCAAATTAAATTTCTTAGGTTATGAATTTGATAAACCTAAATACACTGCCGAAGAATCTCAGTTCCGTGAATGTAACTTTGCTGCTCCGTTAAAAGCAGTAATGGAACTGGAAATTACGGATACCAATACTGGGGAAGTCATGACAAAGCATGAAGAAGTCTTCTTGGGAGATTTCCCAATGATGACAGAAACAGGTACCTTTATTATCAACGGGGCGGAACGTGTTATCGTTTCGCAAATTGTGCGTTCTCCAGGAGCGTATTTTGCCAGCGGATTCGAAGATAAGACAGGTAAGGAAACTTACAGCTGCGAATTGATCCCAAGCCGCGGGACATGGCTGGAATTTTTTACTGAAAGCAAAAAACCGGCAACTGGCCGTTCGCTGACAGTAAGTGTGGATAGAAAACGTAAGATGATGTCAACTGTACTTTTCAAAGCAATCGGTATGGCTTTGGATATGGACAGATCTGATGATCCACTTGATACCTCTTTGATGAGTAAATTCTTAAAAGCATTGGGCAGACCAGTTTATACTGATTTCCCATTGGATACTGAAAACAGAGCATTCTTGAATCTGTATTTCATGCTGTATTCTTCATTCTTCGGTCAATATGAAGATATTGAAAATACATTGATTGCTGATAAGGTGCAGACAACACAGGAAGCATTGCTTTCTATTTATGAAAATCAGCGTCCGGATGAAAATCCAATTTTGGATGGATCTATTACTTTGATGAATGCGAAGTTCTTTGACCGCAGACGCTATGACCTGACAAAAGCCGGACGATACAAATTAGGCAAGAAATTAAATGCCATCAACCGTGTGGAACACCATGCGTTAGCTCAGGATATCGTTGGTGTTGACGGCAAAGTATTCATGGCAAAAGGCACAATGATCAATCGTGATGAACGTGAAGCATTGAAGCCTGAATTGAAAAAAGGTTTATATGTAAAAGCCTTCCCATTCAATCCATTGTTTGTGCATGAAGATATCGTGACAGTGGAAACAGCATGGGGAAGCGGCATTGTCGGCCGTGTTTTGGCAAATGATGTAGAATGTGCAGAAGAAACTTTCTTTGAAGGAGATATCATTACACCTCGTGTATTGAGCGTACTTCAGAAGGAAGTTGATCGTGTGCGTATTTTTGCAGGTGTAGTAGCTCAGCCAGTGGAATTGAACAGTGATAATGTCAATGCTGTATTGAACTATGGTCAGCGTTTATATTCATTCGGTGCTTTCACTGATGCAGAAGGCAAAGAAGCTTTGTCAAAAGACGGTGAAAAATTTGCTGAAGGCTTTGCACCGCGCGTAAAAGCAAGCAGCATGAGTGCAGAAATGAATGAAGAAATCCGTACTCGTGTACATAACAAAGAAAAACTGACAGCTTGGCTGGTAGGTGCTGCTGTTCAGGAAATTATGATCAGTACTAATGATGGAAGTGAATTGAAGATTATCGGCAACGATCCATTTGCGAACAAGCACACAATTACGATTTCCGATATGTATGCATTCTATGCATATATGCTGAATGTAATGGAAGGTGTCGGCGAAACAGATGACATCGATATGCTGGGAAATCGCCGTATCCGTTCTGTCGGTGAATTGATTCAGAACCAGTTCCGTATTGGTTTAAGCCGTATGGAAAGAGTTGTTAAAGAAAGAATGTCTATTGCAGAAATCGAAACTTTAACACCTAAAAAATTAACAAATATTCGTCCATTGACAGCTGCTATCAAAGAGTTCTTCTCTTCATCTCAGCTTTCTCAATTCATGGACCAGCAGAATCCATTGGCGGAATTGACAAACAAACGTCGTATTTCTGCTTTGGGGCCAGGTGGTTTAACTCGTGATCGTGCGGGATTTGAAGTACGTGACGTTCACTCTTCTCACTACGGACGTATCTGTCCTATTGAAACACCTGAAGGTCCAAACATCGGTTTGATCTCAAACTTGACTTCTTATGGACGTATCAATGAATATGGATTTATCCAGACACCTTATCGTAAGGTATTGCCGGACGGCACTGTTTTGGAAGATGCAATTTACTTATCTGCAGATGAAGAAGCTGATTACATCATTGCACAAGCCAACGAGGTTGTTGACGGACGCTTGGTCAATGAACAAGTCGTAGCTCGTTTCAAAGGTGAAACAATCTTAGCAAAACGTGAACGTGTAGAATTAGCCGACGTTTCTCCAAAACAGATCATTTCTGTCGCAACAGCATGTATTCCATTCTTGGAAAACGACGATGCTTCCCGTGCCTTGATGGGTGCGAACATGCAGCGTCAGGCTGTACCTCTGATTCAGCCTCATGCGCCTTTTGTCGGTACTGGTATTGAATACCGTGTTGCCAAAGACTCAGGCAGCGGAGTTGTCTGCAAGGGTGACGGTATTGTTGAATATGTGGATGCAACTCGTGTTGTTGTGGCACAGACAGACGGCACAAAACGCGAATACAAGATCCGTAAGTTCCAGCGTTCAAATGCCGGAACAAGCATTAATCAGATTCCTATTGTCAGAAAAGGTGAACGTGTTGAAAAGGGTGACATCTTAGTAGATGGACCTTCAATGGAAAACGGTGAATTGGCTTTAGGTCAAAACGTTACAATTGCCTACATGACATGGAATGGTTATAACTATGAAGATGCGATCATCATGTCAGAACGTTTAGTTCGTGATGATGTCTATACTTCAATTCACATTGAAGAATATGATATTGACTGCCGTGATACAAAACTCGGTCCTGAAGAAATTACTCGTGACATTCCGAACGTAAGTGAAAATGCATGCCGTAATTTGGACTCAAGAGGTATTATCATGGTCGGTGCCGAAGTAGTAGAAGGAGATATTCTGGTCGGTAAGGTAACACCAAAAGGACAGAGCGAAATTTCTCCTGAAGAAAAACTGCTGCTGGCAATCTTCGGTGAAAAATCACGTGAAGTACGTGACAATTCATTGAAAGTGCCTCATGGCGGGGCTGGTATCGTTCACTCAGTTCGTGTATTCAAACGCAGTGAAGGACATGAGCTTCCACCAGGAGTCAGTGAAACAGTTAAAGTATATATTGTTCAGAAACGTAAGATTTCTGAAGGTGATAAAATGGCGGGACGTCACGGTAACAAAGGGGTTATCTCTAAGATCTTACCGATCGAAGATATGCCATATATGCCAGACGGAACACCAGTAGATATCATGTTGAACCCATTCGGGGTGCCTTCTCGTATGAACATCGGACAAGTACTGGAAATCCACTTAGGATTTGCAGCAAAGAAGTTAGGTGTTAAATTCGCAACACCAGTATTCGATGGAATCAGCAACGAAGAATTAGCTGATATCATGGAAGAAGCACACATGACAAAAGATGGTAAGACAATGCTGTATGATGGCCGTACAGGGGATGCTTTCGATGAACGTATCTCTGTCGGTGTTATGTACATGATCAAATTGGCGCACATGGTTGACGATAAATTGCATGCCCGTGCTACAGGTCCTTATTCACTTGTTACGCAGCAGCCATTGGGCGGTAAAGCACAAAACGGTGGACAAAGATTTGGGGAAATGGAAGTTTGGGCCCTTGAAGGTTATGGGGCTGCCCACACATTGCAGGAAATCATTACCATTAAGTCAGATGATATTGTCGGACGTACTAAAACTTATGAAGCTATCATCAAAGGCAAAGATATTCCGGAACCAGGTATTCCTGAAGCCTTCCGCGTTATGAAGCACGAACTTCAGGCATTGGCATTGGATATCAAGCTGCTGGATGATGAAGGCAATGAAGTAGATTTATCTAAGATTGATGGAGAGGATAATGCACCAGCACCAGCTCCAATGGTATTAGATGAAAAAGAAAGCGAAACGATGATCGATGATGATAACATGGATAATGCGGAAGATGATTTGCCGCTGGATCCTATGGAAGATTCATTGGAAGATCTTGATGAAGAACTATCTGATGATAGTGACTTAGCGTAAGGAGGGTGAACCATGAGTGTAAATAACATTACTTCTATTCAATTACAACTGGCATCTCCTGAACGAATTCTTGAATGGTCACACGGTGAAGTTAAAAAACCGGAAACTATCAACTATCGTTCTCAAAAACCAGAACGTGACGGATTATTCTGTGAACGTATTTTCGGACCTAGCAAGGACTGGGAATGTTATTGCGGCAAATACAAAAAAGTCAGATATAAAGGTGTTGTCTGCGATCGATGCGGCGTTGAAATTACAAAATCAAGCGTTCGTCGTGAACGTATGGGACACATTGAATTAGCGGCTCCTGTCGCTCATATCTGGTATCTGCGCGGAATTCCATCACGTATGGCGCTGTTATTGGATGTAACACCAAAACAGCTGGAAGAAGTCGTATACTTTGTCAGCTGGATCGTAACTGATCCGCGTGATACAAAATTAATGTACAAACAGATTTTATCTGAACGTGAATATCGTGAAAATGTAGCTATTTATGGACCAGGTTCATTTGTAGCAAAAACAGGTGCTGAAGCAGTAGAAACATTGCTGAAGGAAGTTGACCTGGATAAAGAATACAGCATCATTGAAGCTGAACTGCAGAATGCTCAAGGTGAAAAACGTAAGAAATTAATCAAACGTTTGGATACAGTGGAAGCATTCAGAAATTCAGAAAATAAACCAGAATGGATGATTCTGCGTGTATTGCCGGTCATTCCGCCTGATTTAAGACCAATGCTTCAATTGGATGGCGGACGTTTTGCGACAAGTGACTTGAATGACCTTTATCGCCGCGTCATCACTCGTAACAATCGTCTGAAAAAATTATTGGATTTAGGAACACCTGCAATCATCGTACAGAATGAAAAACGTATGCTGCAGGAAGCTGTGGACGCATTGATTGATAACGGACGCCGTTCAAAACCAATTACTGGTGCCGGCGGACGTGCTTTGAAATCATTGTCTCACTCACTGAAAGGAAAACAAGGGCGTTTCCGTCAGAACTTGTTAGGAAAACGTGTTGACTTCTCTGGACGTTCTGTAATCGCGGTAGGACCAGATTTGAAGATGTATCAATGCGGTCTGCCTCGTGAAATGGCTATTCAGCTGTTCAAACCATTTGTTATTAATGAAATTGTCAATCGTGAAATTGCTTCAAATCCAAAAACAGCAGAAAAACTGATTGATCGTTTGGATCCACGTGTATGGGATATCGTGGAAGATGTCATCGACGGATATCCAGTTCTGTTAAACCGTGCGCCTACGCTGCACCGTTTAGGGATCCAGGCCTTCAAACCAAAACTGGTAGAAGGACGTGCAATTCGTCTGCACCCACTGGTAACAACTGCCTTCAACGCCGACTTTGACGGTGACCAAATGGCGGTTCACGTACCATTGAGTGAAGAAGCACGTGCTGAAGCGTTGGTCATGATGCTGGGTTCTAAGAACATTCTTTCACCAAAAGATGGAAAACCAATCGTTACGCCTTCACAGGACATGGTATTGGGGAACTTCTATCTGACAATGGAAGAATCTGCTGATGAATTCCGCAAGGAAGCAGAACGTTATCGTGAAGTCGGCTGTGAAGATGCAGCTGAATTATGGGATCGTTATGCTGAAAACGAAGGGCATGTGTTCAAAGACGTCAATGAAGTATTGATGGCTTATGATCACAAGATCGTTCACCTGCACTCTCGTATTGCCATCATGGCAAAAGCATTAAAGAAAACAGGCTTTACTGAAGAACAAAATAAAATGTATTTGATGACTACTGTCGGAAAAATCATTTTCAATGAAATGTTCCCAGAGGATTTCCCTTATTTAAATGAGGTATCTGATGAAAACTTTGTGGCAACACCGCAGAAATTCTTCATTAAGCCAGGACAGAATATCAAGGAAATTATCGCAGCACAGCCTATCATTCCAGAAGTGAAGAAAAAACAATTGGGATTGATCATTGCTCAGGTATTTGCTCGTTATTCAACACAGAAAACATCTGAAATTCTTGATGAAATCAAGGATATGGGATTTAAATATTCTACAGTTGCCGGTATTACCGTTGCATTATCTGATATTCAGGTTGTAGAAAACAAAGAAGAAAAAATTGAAGAAGGTAAACGTAAAGCTGAAGAATTGATGACTCTGCGCCGTAAAGGAAAATTGACGATGCAGGAATGGGAAACTCACTTGAATAAATTGTGGGATACAATCAAAAATCAGATCGGTGACGAACTGATGGCGAATTTGGACCGCAAGAACTCTATCAACATGATGGCGACTTCAGGTGCCCGTGGTAATAAGTCTAACTTTACTCAGCTGGCCGGTATGCGTGGTCTGATGAGTAAACCATCTCAGTCAAAATCAGCTCACGGCTATCAGCCATCTATCATCGAAGTTCCTATTTATTCATGCTTCCGTGAAGGTCTGAATGTATCTGAATTCTTTATTTCCACCCATGGTGTGCGTAAAGGCTTAACAGATACAGCCTTGAAAACAGCCGAATCAGGATACTTGACTCGTCGTTTGGTCGATGTTGCACAAGATGTTGTTGTTCGTGAAGAGGACTGCGGAACTGATAATGGCTTCTATGTAGAAACAATTGAAGACCGTAAGACAAATACAGTGGTATTGCCATTGTATGATCGTTTGGTCGGACGTTTTGCAAAAGAAACAGTGACAGATCCTAGAACAGGAGAAGTAATTGTTGAGTCTGATGAATTTATTGATGAAGCAATTGCTTCACGCATCATTGATGCAGGTATTAAAGGTATGCACATTCGTACAGCCTTTACATGTAAATCTATCTATGGTGTCTGCGTAAAATGTTATGGACGCAATATGGCTACAGGTAAAGTAGTTGAAGTCGGTGAATCTATCGGTATCATGGCAGCTCAGTCTATCGGGGAACCAGGTACACAGCTGACCATGCGTACATTCCACACTGGTGGGGTTGCTTCTGCAGGCGGAGGGGACATTACTCAAGGTCTTCCTCGTGTTGAAGAATTGTTTGAAGCACGCTGTCCAAAAGGTGCGGCTGTATTAGCGAAGATCACAGGTGAAGTTACTTCTATTCAGCAGGTAGCTAATGGTACAGAAGTTGTTATCACCAATGAAAATGAAAGCCAGATCCACAAATTAGGACCTACACAGGCAATTCGTACATGGATCAAAGAAGGAAGTACAATTGCAGCCGGTGATAAGATTACTGAAGGACCAATTTATCCAAAAGAATTGCTTGAAGTAGCAGGTGTTTTGGAAGTAGAAAAATATATCCTGAAAGAAGTTAAGAAAGTATATGCTTCTCAAGGTATCGATATTTCAGATAAGCACATTGAAGTTATGATTCGTCAGATGCTCAGAAAAGTTGTGGTTATTGACGGTGGAGATACAAAGTTACATCCAGGTATCCAGATTTCTCTGACAGAAATTACAAAGATCAACCGCAATGCCTTATTAGCCGGAAAACGTCCAGCACGTTTCAATCCAGTATTATTAGGTATTTCTAAAGCATCAGTAGAAACAGATTCATTCTTATCAGCTGCATCCTTCCAGGAAACAACAAAAGTACTGACAGAAGCAGCAATCAATGGTAAACGTGACTATCTGATTGGTTTGAAGGAAAACGTTATTTTAGGTAAACTGATTCCTGCAGGAACTGGTTACAGCAAAGATCGTGAAACTTCCATTGAAATCACAAAACTTGCAAATGAACTGAAAGCAAAACGTGTTGCAAGAAATCATCATGAAGATGATGAAGAAGTGATGAGCTTTATCACACCTGAACCAGCAGTAACAGAAGATGTTGTTCAAGAAATGATTGATGAAGACGAATTAAATATCGCAGAGGGCGAAGAATAAAAGAAACAAGGTCTTGGCATGATGAGTCAAGGCCTTTTTTATTTCAATCATTAACAATATGAAACAGAAATAGCTTACAGATCAAACTGCCATTCAACAGCAAATATAATTATTTATGAATATTGATTAACTTTATGCCGAAATCAAATAACTGCATTGAAGAAGAAAAGAGGCATTGTTTTAAAACTGAAATTCATTCACAAGAAAAAATACACATATAAACACAAAACGGCGGTTCTGACGCATTTAAAAGGAAGATAAAAGGAATAAGTTGTCCTCAATAAAAGGAGCTTTACAGAGCGTTTATGTAAGTTTGAAGGAAAATTGATTCTTAACAAAAATAATTTTAAAATATCAGAGAAAGAATGGAGCGCATAAGAAAAGGGATGAAAGGGATTACATGAAAGAGGGAGAAAAAGAAGGATAAAAAAG
>CALUVS010000041.1 GCA_944324265.1 uncultured Traorella sp. | reverse complement strand
AAATACCCTATTAACAACCAGTCTGTTTAATGGGGTATTTTAAAACATTTTTTTGTAAAATGAAATTTCCTATTAAACAAAAAAGGAAGAGCGCAGCTCTTCCTTTCAATTACTCTTTTCAATTACTCTTTTTGAATTTTAGTACATTCCTTGTCCTGCCATAGCCGGAGTTTCTTTTTCTGGAATAATAGCTACTGCAACTTCACTTGTCAAGAACATAGCAGCAATGCTGGCTGCAAATAAAACAGCACTTCTTGTAACTGTTGTAGGATCTACGATACCTTCTTTGATCATATCAACCCATTGTCCTGCTTTTGCATCAAATCCAACATTATTTTCCTGAGTCAATTGTTTAGAAACAATGTCATCTCCATCATAACCGGCATTTTCAGCAATCTGCCAAATTGGTTTCAATAAGCTGTTCAAGACAATAGAATAACCTTTTTGAATATCTGGTGTATCAGATTTCAGAACTGGCTTCAATTCATTGTAGATCTGAACTAAGATGCTTCCGCCGCCGCTGACAATACCTTCCGTAACTGCAGCTTTTGTAGCATTCAAGGCATCTTCAATACGTAATTTCTTATCTTTTAATTCTGTTTCAGTCGTAGCTCCTACTTTGATCAAAGCAACACCGTTAGATAATTTAGCTAAACGTTCCTGCAATGATTTCTTTTCATAATCACTTGTTGCTGCATCAATGTGAGCACGAATTTCATTCTTTCTTTCTTCAATGCTTGTTTTTTCGCCGGCACCATCAATGATTGTTGTAGAATCTTTTTCAATCAAGATCTTCTTAGCTCTTCCTAAATCATCCAATGTAACATCAGATAAATTGTCTTTCAGATCCTTGCTGATGAACTTAGCATTTGTAACTAAAGCAATATCTTCCAGCATTTCTTTCTGTTTGTCACCAAAGCCTGGAGCTTTTGTAGCTACAACATTGAATGTACCTCTTAATTTATTGACGATAATTGTTGATACAACTTCATTGTCAATATCTTCCGCAATAATTAACAATGGTTTGCGTGTTTCTACAATCTTTTCTAACAATGGCAGAATTTCCTGAACTGTATTGATCTTCTGATCTGTTACTAAGATGCAGGAATCTTCCATTGTAATCTGCATTTTATCACGATCTGTTACCATGTAAGGAGAAATATATCCTTTATCATATTTCAGACCTTTTGTAATTTCCAAATAAGTATCAAAGCCTTTAGATTCATCAACATTGATGACACCATCTTTACCGACTTTTTCCATTGCTTCTGCGATGATCTTACCAATGTTCTTATCCTGTGCAGAAATAGATGCAACACTTTCAATATCAGAGCTTGTATCCACTTTACGTGTCTTTTCAAGTAATTTTTCTGCCACTTTCTTGCTGGCTTCTTCCATACCTTCTTTTAATAACACTGGATTAGCCCCGCGATCCAATACACGTTTTCCTTCATGAATCATGCTTTGTGCCAATAATGTAGCTGTTGTTGTTCCATCACCGGCAGAATCATTTGTCTTGCTGGCAACTTCCTGAATCAGCTTAGCTCCCATGTTTTCAAAAGGATCTTCTAATTCAATTTCTTTGGCAATAGATACACCATCATTTGTAATCAATGGTGATCCATAACTTTTCTGTAAAATAACATTTCTTCCTTTAGGCCCTAATGTAACCTTTACTGTATCTGCAAGCAAATCTACGCCTTTCAGCATCGCTTCACGAGCATCATTTGAAAATTTAATATCCTTTGCCATAAATATCATCTCCTATCGAACAATGGCCAAAATATCATCGCTGTCAACGATGAGATAATCTTCATCATCATAAGTAAATTCTGTACCTGCATATTTCTTATATACAACTACATCATTTTCTTTGATCTTAGAATCAATGACCTTTCCATCAACTATTTTGCCTTCACCTACTGCAATAACACGAGCAAGACCTGGTTTTTCTTTTGAAGCATCACTTAAAATGATACCGCTCTTTGTTGTTTTTTCTTCAACTTCTTTTTTTAAACATACATATCCACGTAATGGTTCTAACATAACTTGCCTCCTTTAGCACTTAAATGTATCGAGTGCTAACTACATAGATTATTATACTCATGTTTAGCACTTAGTCAATACGTCTGCTAATTTTTTTATATTTTTTTTCTTATGAAATTTTTTTGAAATAATTCAATAAAAGTGCTACACTATTTTATAGTGATGGCTCGTTGGAGAAACGGTTAACTCACTTGCCCCTCACGCAAGCATTCACGGGTTCAAATCCCGTACGAGTCACCAAATTGCAAATAAACTCATTTCGATGAGTTTTCATTAAATAAGGTTGTTAAGTCTTCGAGCATGAAGTTCTATTTCTTAACAACCTTTATTTTTATTCCATTTTTTCTTTCAATTGTTCAATCTTACAAATATTTTCTTCATCAACAGCCATCTCTATGCAGCTTTTATTGTTGAAATAAAGAACACTGTCATACTGTGCTAAATTAATTGAATTGATTTTATGCGACACATTAATTAAAGTAATATCTTTCATCTCTAAGATAATTCTTTCGATATCAATTGAATTTGTTTCATCTAAAGCTGAGCTGAATTCATCCAACAATAAAATCGGCGTTTTGCGTATAATCGTTCTTGCTAATGCAATACGCTGTTTTTCACCGCCAGAAAAGTTATTTCCATCTTCTATAATAAGTTCATTTTCTTTATTCGGCAATCTTTGAACCAAATCATTTAATCCGCAAATGCTGATGACTTTTTTCAATTCTTGTTCATCATAATTGTCATTTAACAGCGTAATATTATTTTTCAATGTATCATTCATCATATAAACATTTTGATTCATTATCGTCATGATTTCATCAATTTCTGAACTGGAATAGTTCTTTATATTTTCTTGATCAATCGAAATAGTTCCGCTCTGACAATCATAATAACGTGCAATAAGTTTTAAAAATGTACTTTTTCCGCAGCCGCTAGACCCAATAACCAAATATTTTTTCCCTTTTTCAATCATCACAGAAAGATGCTGCAATACTTGATTGTCTGCGTATGCAAAAGAAACATCTTGAAATTGAATGTTTGAATGAAATTGTATTTTCCTTTCTTGTCTTACTTCATTATTTTCCAAGATCGTACATAATTTTGCCGTGATTGGCTTTAAAGATTTCACTCCATTGATTGTTTCTGACATAGCAACCAATGGATAAGAAACATTGTTCATCAATTGTGCAAAGCCCATCATGGATGAAATGCTCATTCTTCCAATCACAACAAAAAAGGCACAAATAATACTTGTAGTAAAAGTTGTTCCCCAAGCCGATGTGTTGGAAATAATACCGGTCAGTTTCCTAATTCTCAGCAAATTGATTTTCTGATTGCAGTTTTCTGCGATAGTGGATTTTGCTTTTAAAATAATATTCTTTCTGCTCTCAACATTTCGAGTAAATCCATAGCTATAGATCGTATCTTTGACTGAAGCATTTGCAGCAGCATTCATTTCTGACATTTTCGCAGTTTCTTGCTTATATTTTTCACTGGTAATTGCAGGCAGTTTTAATACTACAAAAGTCATGAAGAATACCCATATTGTGACAAATATATTCATATAGAGCATGCTCATTACAGCAATGATAAACCCTGAGCCATACGAAATAAAACCAATCAAATCATTAAATAAACTGGTTTCAATCATTTCCATATCTTGTGTCATCATTGCATAGTAATTAGAAAATCCATAGTTAGAAAACTCATCGTAGTTTTGATTCATAATTGAATGAATAACATCTTGTTTCAAATTCTTCATAGCACTCTGAACCACAGCATTCTTGGTATTTATTTCTGCATAGGACATAACAGCATAAAGAATTAAATAGATGATCGTAAATAACAATAATTTTACTACATCTGAAACAGTTCCTTTTTGAGCCACCTCTATGATGCTGTAGGTAATAGCTGCCATCCCTACATTTAACGCAGCATTCAAGATTGTAATCAGCAATAAAAAAACAGCCTTAAATTTATCAGCCAGCAGATACTTACATATGATCAATATGCTTTTTTCCTTCTTATGTTTCATCATAGAACCCCTCATATTTTTTCATTTCCAAGAATTGAGTTTAATTTTCTTTCACCCTTTCCTTCTTGCAGTTTTATCTTATCACAAGATAATTAAGTCATTTTATTTTTTCCAAAAAGTCATCATTTTTCTATCTTATTTCTTTTTTTCTAGAGAAATTGGAAATTATTATGATAAATAAAAAGGCTGTAACCTGATAGATGAACTTTCTATTCGATTACAGCCATTTATTATGTCCAATTATTATAATTATTTACAAGTCATGCCCATAGCTTCCATTGCTTCAATGGAATCTTCCAATGAAATGTATTTGATAGCCGCATCCTGGCCGCCGAAATCAACAATGCCGTTTTCTTCCAATACATCCATATCGGCTTCATTGTAATCCACAGTAATCGTTTCTACAAGTGTTTCTCCTTCAAATTTATAGTCATAGCTAAGACCGGCAATTCCCTCATAAGTTTCGCCCATCAGATCTAAAGTAGGCTGCAAGTCTTCTTCAGTAACCCCTAATGCACTGAGATCAGTTCGGTTAATAGAAACCTGTGTGCTTACTTGATCCCCGTTTGCTTCAAATGTTGTTTCAATTTCAATCCCACTGATGTTCCCTGTGCAGACCGTGGTTGTTGTTTCACCGCCGCCGCTGCAGCCAACCAGCATAAATACAGATAATGCCATAATTAATTTTTTCATAGATTAGACCCTCTCTTAATGCATCCATTGTAACATTTTATCAATAAAAAGAAAACGCATATATTACATATTTATTGTCTTTTAATTATTTATTTTCTATACTTTACCTACCTTTTACTTATTTCATTTTAATTGACACTTTCCAATATCTGTTTAAAGTCAAAAAGATCTTCATTCTGTATCTGATATGTCTTTTTAGTATCTTCATCATAGATGAACATTTCCCCATAAGAATTGCTTTTCACATCTAGACGATAGCTTGCATTCCAAACGCTTAAATATGGCTCTCCATTCTTTACTGCCTGTTCAGCAAAATAAAACTGACCCGTGCGTATACTCAAATGATAAATGGTTGGCATCGGGCTAGCCTCTGTTTCAACGGCATTTAAGACAATTTCTCCCATACGATTGGCTTGTTCAGTATCGAGCTGTTCATAATGATTATTGACAATATTTGCATTTTGAACAGATGCTCTGCAATTAGCTTTCGTATTCAAATAAATGCTGCCATCATTCACAAGAGCATAGATAGTTAAAGTATGCTTTTTTCCATTTAAATCTGTGAGTTCATCCGCAAAATAAGGATCAACAATCTTTTTTTGATCATCTTCAATTTCAACCTCTTTATCCAAAAAAATCATTCCGACATATTCATTATTAATAACGAATTCCCTATCCCCTTCACATAAACAATGCACTAAATCTGTTTCATCCCATTGATAACAATTCACTGTCTTTCCCATCACATCAACTGTAAGTAAATCTATCGGCTCCCATGTATCTTCTTCTGATACTTCTTTTGTTTTTTCGTTTTCACTTTTCAAAAGCGATGCACATTGAACACAAAGAGCGATGCATCCTATAGCCAATAAAATAATAATAAATCTTTCTGCCCATTTAACCATATACTTCCTCCGCTATAAACAACGTTTTTCCCCAGCATTGAAATGATGATCAAATATTCCATAAGTAAAATGAAGTATGGGGATATCCAAAATCAAAAATACACTGCAATTAAGCAAAATATGAAAGCTTTCTAAGAAAAAACCTATACCCAAAAAAGCCTGTATAAACAATATAAACATGATAAAGTTTGGAAATTTAGGGAAAACTTCTTTTGAAACAATAACAGTAAATATTGGCAGAATGGCTAATGAAACAGAACGAACCAGCATAGAAATATTTAATGAAATGTTCATTTCTATATGTGCATTTAAATATGGAACAATGATAAACAAACTTAGGAAAAAGATAAGGCAAAAAGTAAAATTGGTCAACAATAAAGCAGTCAGTTTTTCTTTCTTAGAACAAGGAATCTGAAGAAACCAGCTGCCATTTCGCCCAAAATAGTCTTCCAGTATGATTATACTAAAAAAATTACATCCCATTCCCAAAAACGTCCACATCAAAATCAACAGTAAAAGAAAACTGTCTCCATCAAAAGCATTACCTACAAGTACAAGGATTCCGCCGGCCACCAGCACACATTTCAATAAAATCTTCATCATATCTTTTGTATAGATTTTTATAACACTTTTCATAACTGTCCTTCCCGCCACTTCAAATAAGCTTCTTTGACTGATCCATATTGATTTCTCAAATCTTCACATTTTGCCAAATAGACTTGTGATCGATGCAAAAAGATGCTGTATTCCATCAAGGCCTCTACACTTTCTACTTCATGAGTCACTAACAAGATATTGCGGTTGGCAAGCAAGGCTTCCTGCAGCTGATGCATGACTTTATCTCGATTGACTTCATCCAAACCATCCAGCGGTTCATCAAACAGCAGCCAATCTCTTCCACTCTGCAAAGCAATATCAATGGAAATCTGATTGAATTCTCCTTTGGACAATTGAGGCAATTTTCGATTTTCCATTTCAGGAAAATGATTCTCACATTGAATTTGATATGTCTGATTCACCCGCTCATGCAGAGAACCAACTTTTATTTTCTCTCCATAAACTGTTGTCAAAATTCATAAAAATACTGAAATAATTTTCCAGATCATTTCCTTATCTTCAAAATCATGATTCATCTGATAGCATTTACTTCTTGAATCACAATAAATACAGCCATGAGTACAGCCTCGATAAATATTCATGCCATTATGAGCAGATAAAATTCCTTTTGCTTTTACTAGATGCATGATTTCAGTTTTTCCTTTAATTCATAAAATATTTTTGTGCAGTATTGATGCAGCTTTTCTTCATTTTGAGGAAGAGATGCTGTTAATTCATCCTTGATGCGATACGCCAGCTCCATTTCTTTTTCACTGATTTCTTTCTTTTGATAAGCTTCTATCAGTTCATCTTCATCCAAAACATAGATTCGTTTGTCAGGAGTCAGCACTATATCCAAATAAAGATCCTTAAAAGAAGATTCTTTGTCTTCATATACATCATTTTCCTGGGTAATATCAAAATAATACTGCGTAATTTCTTCTTGTTCATTGAACATGACCGTCAGCCACCAATTTTTGTCTTTCGGTGCCAGCTGCAGCCAATAAAAACCATCATCTGCAATTTTGATGGTGAAATCATCATGTGTCTTAATGCAGGGTTCACTGACTTTGAGCATATGTATCAGTGAAACAGCCCCTTCAAAGTTTTCATCTTTTCTATATCCAAAGCTGTATTCTCTTTTTAATACTCGCTTCCAATTCGGCCGAGATAAATATTTGATATACATAAGAATTCTCCTTTTCCATAATTATAATAGTTTCCTAACAAATAGGAAACTAAATACGCACTTTTTTGCAATTCTATGGTATCATATAGCATGGAATTAGGATGGTGAATTTATGAAATATGATACACTTATTGTCGGTGCAGGACCTGGAGGTATTTTCTCTGCCTTTGAATTAGTCAAATTAAACCCAGAACTCAAAGTATTGGTGCTGGAAGCAGGAAATCCGCTGGAAAAACGTCATTGTCCGATTGATGGAAAGAAAATTAAATCCTGCATTCGCTGTAAAACATGTGCCATTATGAATGGCTTTGGAGGGGCCGGTGCCTTCAGTGATGGAAAATACAATATTACCAATGAATTCGGCGGTAATTTATATGAATACATTGGAAAAAAAGAAGCATTGGATCTGATGAATTACATTGATGAGATCAATGTGGCTTATGGTGGAGAAAATACTCGTAAGTTCTCTACTGCCAACAGTGCATTGAAGAAAAAATGCTTAGAAAATGATCTGCATTTATTGGATGCCAGTGTACGTCACCTAGGTACGGATATCAACTACATTATTTTAAAAAATATTTATGAGGAATTAAAAGAAAAAGTGACCTTTAAGTTCAATGCTTATGTCACAGAAATTGATAAACAGGAAGATGGCTTTGTCGTTAAGACAAAGGATGAAGCTTTCTATGGAGATAAGGTCATTGTTTCTACCGGACGCAGCGGAAGCAAATGGATGCAGGACATTTGTTCTCATTTGGGCATTGATACCAAGAGCAATCGTGTCGATATCGGGGTGCGTGTAGAAATTCCGGCAGCAATCTTTGAACATATTACTGATGAGGTATATGAAAGCAAGATTGTTTATCGTACAAAGAAATTTCAGGATAAAGTACGTACTTTCTGTATGAATCCGCACGGAGTTGTCGTGAATGAAAATACCAACGGCATCATTACCGTGAACGGACACAGTTATGAAGATGAAGCCTTGTATTCTGAAAATACAAACTTTGCTTTGCTTGTCAGCAATCATTTCACAGAACCATTTAAAAACTCAAACGAATATGGGGAAAGTATTGCACGTTTATCCAATATGTTAGGCGGTGGCGTCATTGTACAGCGCTTCGGAGATTTGATCCGCGGTCAGAGAAGTACACCTAGCCGTATTGCAGAAAGCTTCTTGACACCGACATTGAGTGCTACACCTGGCGATTTAAGTTTGGTCATTCCGAAACGTCAGATGGATGATATCATCGAAATGATCTATGCCTTGGATAAGATTGCTCCGGGTACTGCCAGCGATGATACATTGCTGTATGGGGTTGAAGTTAAATTCTATAATCTGCAGGTGGATGTGGATCAGAACTTGGAAACAAAACATAAAGGTTTGTATGTCATTGGAGATTGTTCAGGTGTAACTCATTCTCTGTCTCATGCCAGTGCCAGCGGAGTTTATGTAGCTCGTCAGATTGTTTCAAAATAACACTTATGAAGGGACTTTTCAAAGTCCCTTTTCTTTTGTCTGAAAATAGTAATTTCGCGTATTGACAATAAATTAGCAAAGATTATAATAATAGTAGACCGTTCGTCTATAAACGGGGTTTTGGAGGTAACATATGAAAAAGTTTACAAAATGGATGCTTGCCGGTTTGTTGCTTTTAAGTGGCTGCTCAACTTCTACAACAACAGAAGGAACAATGACAGCCGGAACTTATACAGCTACCGGTGAAGGCTATCACGGTGACATTACCTTGGAAGTAACAGTGGATACAGAAAAGATCACTGACATTCAGGTAATGGAACACAATGAAACCGAAGGTATTGGGGCTGCAGCACTTCCTCAATTGATTGAAAGTGTATTAGAAAACCAAACAATCGGTATCGACAGTATTTCTGGTGCTACAATGACAAGCAACGGATTCAAGGAAGCTATGACTGATGCTTTGGAACAGGCAGGAGCTGACATGGATAAGATGACTGCTCCAGTAGCTGATTCAGGTGAAAAGACCCAAGAAACATTAGAAACTGACATCGTAGTTGTCGGCGGCGGTGCTGCTGGTTTAACTGCAGGTTTATCTGCTTTACAAAATGGCGCTGATGTTATCTTGCTTGAAAAAACAGGTGTAACTGGCGGTGCTAGTGCTATGGCTGGTGCTGGTACAATGGCTACAGGTTCTACTTGGCAGCAAGAAGATGGCTATGAAGATAGTCCTGAAAAATTAAAAGAAGATATGCTGGCAAATGGTCACAACAAGAACCACGAACCAACTTTGGATATTTATGTAAATACTACAGGCGAAGCCTTTGACTGGTTAGTCAGCGAAGATGGTGCTAACGTTCCTTATGTGAGAAGCGGTGAACCTACTCGTGTTTACTCTGGTGAAGGAAGAGGTGCCGGTGTTGTTTCTCACTTAACTGAAAACTTTGAAACAGCCGGCGGTACTTTGATGACAAATACTCCTGCAACTGAATTGATCGTTGAAGATGGTGTCGTAACGGGTGTTATTGCAAGCAGTGATGATACAGAATACACCATTCACGCAAAAGCAGTTATTTTAGCAACAGGCGGATTTGGTGCTAATGAAGAAATGGTTCCAGATGAATACAAACAATTTGTATATGCTGGTCACGCTGGTGCTACTGGCGATGGTATCAAGATGGCAGAAGCTGTTGATGCAGATTTGATCAACATGGATCTGATCAATACACAGCCTAACTCAATGATCTTACCTAGCGGTTTAGGTCAATACTGCAACCCAGGCGTTGGTGCAGCTTACTCTGCAAGCGGTGCTTTCTTAGTAAATGAAAATGGTGTTCGTTTTGCTAATGAACAAGGGAATGCTTGGGATTTAATGCAGGCAATGAAAGAAAATACTTATCAGTATTTGATCATGGATCAGACAAGCTTCGATGCATTTAACGCTGGTATGACAAATTCAAATATCTATACAATGGAAGATGTTGAAGAATGGTTAGCAAATGACGGTAAAGGAAATCCATTTATGGTCAAAGCTGATACAATCGAAGAATTAGCTACTAAACTGAATGTTCCTGCTGATGCTTTAGCTGAAACAGTTACTCAGTTCAATAATGATGCTGCTAACGGTACTGATGAATTCGGACGTACATTATCTGCACCAATCAGCACAGATGGTCCATTCTATGCTTTACAGATGCACATTCGTTACTATGCTTCTTTAGGCGGATTGCACATCAATGAAAACATGCAGGTATTGAATACTTCTCAGGAAGCTGTTGAAGGATTATATGCTGCCGGTGAAGTTGTCGGAGGTCTTGAAGGTGACGTTTATATGGGCGGTACATTATTTGGATGGGCCGTTACAAGCGGATACAATGCCGGTAATGCAGCCAGTGAAGCAATTCAATAGTTTATCCTAAAAAAATTGATTGAAAAAAACAACTTTGATTTCTATCAAAGTTGTTTTATTATAGTTATATAGCATTATGGGGTGATATAATGGCAAATAATAACAAAGATAAAATATTGCATGAAGCGGGAAAGGTCATTTCAAAAAAAGGATATTTCGGTGCTGGTTTAAATGAAATATTAACGGCTTGTCAAATTCCGAAAGGTTCCTTTTATTACTATTTTCCTAAAGGAAAGAATCAATTGACAGTAGAGGTTGTCGAACATGCCTTTGAAGCCATGAAACATGGTATTGAAGAACACATTTTCTGTGATTGTCATGATGCACTTACTGTTTTTACCCGAATGATCGATCATCTGACAAATCATTTGCGGAATGATGAAGAATATTTTGAATCTTTGATCATTACATTCATCGGAATTGAAGCTCCTTATATCAGTGAGGAAGTCAATCAAGCCAGTATGAAAGCTTATTATAATTGGGAAAAACTTTATGAAGAAAAATTAATTGATTGTCATTATTCTGCTTCTCAGGCCAAGCAGCTGGCTCCGATACTCTGTTCATTGATTCACGGTACGCTGATTTCCTGCTGGATCAAGAAGAATACAAATGACTTTGAAAATGCCAAAAATATCTTGCCGATCTTATTGCAGAAAAGAGATGAACATGAATAAAATTAAAGTGGTTGTATTTGATGTTGATGGAACATTATATGATTTGGTTCGTCATGAAATCCCAGCTTCTGCCATCCAGGCAATACAGAAAATGAAAGAAAACGGCGTTCTTTTTGTGATTGCTACAGGAAGAACTCATTATGGATTAGGAAAAGCCCTGAATGATCTGCAGCCGGATTATATTTTAGCGATGAATGGCAGTGCTCTTGCAGATAAAGATCATCATCTCATTCACTCGCATTGCTTTACTAAAGAAGAAGTCGATCGTATTTTAACCTTTGCTCATCAAAATGATGCAGGTCTCATATGGAAATTTGCCCATCATATGTATATTTATCAGCACCCCGAAAAAATTGATTGGTTAGAAGGACAAATGAACAGCGATATCGGAAAAGAGCCTTTCATTGATTGTCCAAGTCAAGATCATCATCTGCAGGAGCTGCCGATAGCCTGCTGCGTTCACGCTGATCCGCAGGCAGTTGCAAAAGCATTTGGTCATGATTCTGAAATTTCTTTTCTTCCTTACAGTGAAGATGGCTATGATGTCGTCAAAAAAGGATTGAATAAAAGTGTCGGTTTATTGGATCTTGTTGATTATCTGCATTTGGATCTGAATCAAGTTGCTTGTATCGGTGACAATTACAATGATTTAGAAATGATGAAGATTGCCGGTACTGCTATTGCTATGGGCAATGGGATTGATGAAGTCAAAGCCATTGCTGATTATGTGACCTCTTCTTCAGATCAAGATGGTATTTATCATGCATTGAAATACTTGCATTGTATTTAAAAAAGCACTTTCGTGCTTTTTTTATTTTCCTGAATATGAAGTTGGATTGATCGGTGAATAATCAATCGGTGAGAAATACACCTTACTGTCTGTAAAGCCTCTTCCATGCACTTCATTGGCATCACTGACAACGACAAAGGCAGTTTCATCAATAGCACTGATAAGCTTTGTCAGTGCTGATAATTGTTTAAATGGTACAACAACCAGCAAAACATCTTTCTGTTCCTGTGTAAAGCCTCCCTGTGCCTTTAAGATCGTACATCCGCGATCCAGCTGTTCAAAGATCTGATGTTTGATTTCATCCTTCTTCTCTGAAATGATCAAGATCTGACTGACTTTGTCCAATCCCATCATCATTGTTTTCTGAATCACAAAGGAACATACCCACACCGATAAAATTCCATACAGCGTACCCATTAAGCCATAGCCGATCATCCCCATCAATACTGTCGCCCCATCGACAATCATCACAAGCACAGATAAAGGAATGTTGGTATATTTATGAATGATGAGCGGCGGAATATCCATACCTCCGGTAGAAGCATCACAGCGATAGACAATACCGATGCCGAAGCCTACCAATACACCGCTGAAAATGGTAGCTGTCAAAGTATCTACTGCCAGAAAATCAGCCGGAAACAGTGCTAAAACGGCTGAACAGACTTCCAGCAATATCGGATAACAAATCGTGCTGACAATTGTTTTGAATGTAAAATCTTTTCCTAATGCCACTACACCGATCAAAAACATGCCGATGGTCAGGATCTGAATCATCTGCTGGACATCAATATCAAAAAAAGCCTGCAGGATCACACTGATTCCTGCGGTCCCTCCTACTAGTATATGATTTGGAATAATAAATAAAGTTGCCGCAAGTGCAATGCATAAATTCCCCAAAAGAATGATAGGAACTGATTTTAATACCTTTTTTATTTCTGATTTCATTTCTACACCCACTTTTTTCTCCAGCATACATTATATACCAAAAATATGGATTCAAAAAGTATCAGTCACACCTATATTTCATAGAAATTAATAGCGCAGAACAAAATAAATGACATAAACCCAGCTCAATAAGCCATGAAAAATCGCCCAGCCCACTGATTGCCAGGTTGTGTAGCTGATGACCATGGCCAATGCACTGCCGAATGTAATGCCGGATTTCACTGTCTTTTCAATAACGGTTGTTTTCTTTTCTTCCATTTTCTTTTCTCCTTCATATATTTCCAAATAAAGGGAGAATGATCTCCCTGTCTTATAGCTTTGGTTCGAAAAATTCATAGTTCAAGGCTTCCGCTACACCTCTGCAGGTAATTTTGCCCTGATAGGTATTCAGTCCTTTCAGAAAGCCCGGATCCTCTTTTAATGCCTCTAAGCCTTGATTGGCCAGTTTCAGAATATAAGGCAAAGTGGCTTGAGATAGAGCCAAGGTAGAAGTTCTTGGAACTGCTCCCGGCATATTCGCTACTGAATAATGCAAAACACCATGTTTAACAAAATATGGATCATCATGCGTAGTGACATGATCACAGGTTTCAATGCATCCGCCCTGATCAATTGCCACATCGACAATGGCACTTCCCTTTTTCATCGATTTGACCATTTCTTCACTGACAAGCTTCGGAGCTTTCGCACCCGGAATCAGCACTGCTCCAATAAGCAGATCCGCATCTTTCAAGACGCCTTTTAAATTATATTCATTATTATAGAGCGTATGAATTGTACCTTGACTGATATCATCAATATAATTCATTCTTTCTGTATTGATATCTAATACCGTTACATTCGCACCTAATCCTCTGGCCATCTTCGCTGCATTCAGACCAACTGTCCCTCCGCCGATGATCACTACATTAGCAGGAAGCACACCGCTCACACCGCCCAAAAGAATTCCGCTGCCGCCATTATTTTTCTGAAGCATCGCTGCCCCTGCTTGTACACTCATACGCCCAGCAACTTCACTCATTGGCTGCAGAAGCGGCAATGTATGATTCCTTGATTCAATAGTTTCATATGCAATTGCAGTTGTTCTGGAAGCAATCAGCGTATCGGTAAAAGGTTTATCATTGGCAATATGCAGATAAGTAAATACTATCTGATTTTCTTTAAGATATTGATATTCACATGGAAGATATTCTTTTACTTTTACGATCATCTCTGCCTGTTCAAATACATTTTCACATTCACAGATCACTGCATTGACTTCTCTGTATTCTTCATCACTGAATCCGCTGCCCATTCCTGCACCGCTTTCTACCAAAACCGTATGTCCGGCTTTTATTAAGGCATAAGCTCCTGCAGGAGTCAAAGAAACACGATTTTCATTATTTTTGATTTCTTTTGGAATTCCTATAATCATGAGTTTTCCTCCTTGTACTTCTATTATATTATGAAAAAACTGAAAAAGAAACGAAATAGATGTCGATGACTCACAGATTGTTGTGTCATTTTCATAAGAATGATATAGTAAAATAAAAGGAAATCAATATGATCATCGGCATTGGTGTAGATACAATTAAAATTAATCGAATTGAAAAGAAGCTGAAAGAACAGCATAATTTTTTCCTTACCTATACATTTACTGAAGAGGAAATCAAACAGTCAAAGAATCGATTAAGACCTGCCGTTTACCTTGCAGAAAGATTTGCGGCCAAAGAAGCCGTCTATAAAGCGGTTGCCTCTCATATTCATTCTCGATTCTTTGATTTTCGCATCGTTGAAACGCTGAACCATGAAGACGGTTCTCCTTATATCAATATCCATGATGATTTAAAGCAAATTTTATCCGAAGCACAGATTGATCGGCTGCATATTTCCATCACGAGTGAAAAAGATGATGTCATTGCTTTTGTCATCGCTGAAAAAATAGATAAAACCAATTTTTAATAGTAGTGCCGGCATTTATTTTATGCTATAATTTTTGTTATGTTGAATTTTAAGCAGAAATTATTGATTTATATGATAGCACTCTCTGCGGGTGCCTTATTATTGTCCAATTTAGCGGCCGTAAAGCTTTGGGATTTTATGGGTATTGCGGTGGATGGAGGTATTATTGTATTTCCGCTTACTTATATTATCGGCGATCTTATCGTTGAGTTCTATGGAAAACAGGTTGCTAAAAATGTAGTATTTTCAAGTTTTTTAGTGAATATTTTAGCAGTAATCGTATTTTACATCGTTATTTCACTGCCAAGTTATGAGGGCTGGACCTTGCAGGAAGCTTATGCCAGTGTATTAGGTTTTACGCCTCGGATTATTTTTGGTTCTTTGATTGCTTACATTTGTTCGAATTTGATGAACAATTATATCTTTGTAAAACTAAAAAACGGAACCGGTATTTTCTCAAAAAGCTTTATTGCCCGTGCATTGGGTTCTTCGGCATTTGCTCATCTGATTGATTCATTTATTTTTGAAACAATTGCTTTTATCGGGGTATTGCCTTTGAATGAATTTATCTTGCAGGCTTGTTTTGCTTATTTATTAGGAGTTGCTTTTGAGGTCGTTCTTTCACCGATTGAAGCGGCGATTGCAAAAAGAATAGGAAGGAAGATGATAGATGACAACGTATAAAAATGATAACAAATTCAGTTTTGAGATCATCAAAGAAATTCCAGGAAAATTAGGCCGCGCCGGCATTATTCATACTCCGCATGGAGATATTCACACCCCGGCTTTTATGTGTGTGGGTACAAATGGCCAAGTACGTTTTGTTTCCATGGAAGAATTAAAAAGCGTCAATGCACAGGCGATGCTCAGCAATGGCTATCATCTGCGCAATACTTCCTATGAAATTGCGGAAAATGGCGGACTGGCGGCTTGGTCCGGATGGGATGGACCTACTCTGACTGATTCCGGCGGTTTCCAGGTCATGTCATTGGGTTCCGGATTAGGCAAGGTTGTCAGTATGGATCGTGAAAAGGAAGTTGTCAATACAGATCCGCAGGATCGTTTGGCCCATGTATGCGAAGATGGAGTATATTTCCATGATCCCTTCACTGATCAGGATGATTTTATCGGACCGGAAGAATCGATGCAGATTCAATGCCGTATCGGGGCTGACATTCATATGGCCTATGATGAACTGACCTCTCTGGCAGACAGTTATGAGTATAACGTTGAAGCTTTGGCTCGTACTGAACGCTGGGCCATTCGCTCGATTGAAGAACATAAAAAGCATTGTGATGACCTTGGATATCATCAATCCTTATATGGAGTTATTCAAGGGGGCAGATGGGAAGATCTTCGCCGCTCCACTTCCAAGAAATTTGCACAGATGGAATTTGATGGCTATGGACTTGGGGGTGCCTTCTTAAAGGAAAGCTTGGGAGAAATTCTGCGCTGGTGCTGTGAAGAACTGCCTAAAAATAAACCGCGTCATCTGCTGGGGTTGTCTCATCCGGATGATATCCTGATCGGAACTGAAATGGGAGCCGATACCTTTGACTGTGTCGCTCCTACAAGAGAAGCAAGACACGGTAAGCTTTATACCAAATATGGACCTATCGCCATCTCAAAGTTTGCGGACAGTGATGAATTGATCGATAACACTTGTGATTGTCCGACCTGCAAAGCCGGATGGACACGCGGTCAATTGCGTGCTTTATATAAGAGCCAAAAACTGGAAGACAAGCATCAATACAACAACTTGACTTCCATTCATAACCTGCGCTTCATCATTCGCTTAACCGAAGAAGCTCGTGAAGCTATTCTGAACGGAAATTTTGAAGAATATAAAAAAGAATTTTTAAAGAACTATTATCCAAACAAATATTAAGATCGTCCCTTGAACATAAAATCAAGGGACTTTTTATAAATAAATTCCTTTTCTGAGTAAAAGATTCCTATGATATAATAAATTTAACGCAAAGGAGGATTTCACCCATGGAGATATTTGAAAATGTGAAGAAAAACTTTGGCTTTGGATGTATGCGTCTGCCAATGAAAGGTGAAGAAGTCAATAAAGAAGAATTTTCAGAAATGGTAGACATTTTCATAGAAAATGGTTTTAATTATTTTGATACAGCTCACGGCTACTTAAACGGCAAAAGTGAATTAGCCATCAAAGACTGCTTAACAAGCCGCTATCCTCGTGAAAGCTATATACTTACGAATAAATTAACGAATGCTTATTTCAAAAAGCAAGAGGATATCCGTCCTTTCTTTGAAAGCCAGCTGGAAGCCTGCGGTGTTGATTATTTTGACTTTTATCTTATGCATGCACAAAATGCAGAAATATTTGAACACTTTAAACGCTGTCAAGCTTATGAAACAGCATTGGAATTAAAAGAAGAAGGAAAAATCAAACACTTCGGTATTTCTTTCCATGATACAGCAGCTGTACTGGAAAAAATCTTAACAGAATATCCTCAAATTGAAGTCGTACAGATTCAATTCAACTATTTGGATTATGAAGATCCAGCAGTTGAAAGCCGCAAATGCTATGAAGTCTGCCGTAAATTTCATAAGCCTGTATTGGTGATGGAACCGGTCAAAGGCGGCAGTTTAGTTAATTTAACTGATGATGCAAAAGCTGTATTTGAAAAATTAGGCGATGCTTCTTATGCCAGCTATGCGATTCGCTTTGCAGCTGGATTTGAAGGTATCCGAATGGTATTATCCGGTATGAGCAATCTGGACCAGCTGCGCGATAATATCAGCTTCATGAAAGAATTCAAGCCTTTATCAGAAGAAGAGCTCAAAGCAATCGATCAAGTAGTCGCCATCTTCAAATCAAAGAATATGATTGCTTGTACGGCTTGCCGCTATTGTGTCGAAGGCTGTCCGAAAAACATATCCATTCCTGATTTATTTGCTTGTCTGAATTCCAAGAAGACCTTTAACAACTGGAATGCCGATTACTATTACCTGAAATATTCATGGAAACAAATAACTGAATAAAAATTGTTAAAAAAAGAGATGATCATTTAAAATGCTTGTGA
>CALUVS010000040.1 GCA_944324265.1 uncultured Traorella sp. | reverse complement strand
ATAAATAAAGATAAGTTTAGTGTAAAATAGAGTATAGGAAAGGACAACCCTCGCTTGAAAAGCGAGTTAGTTCAATGTTGGCATGAAAGTTTTATTGACAACCTTAAATGCAAAATATATACATAAAAATTTAGCCTTGCGCTGGCTGTATGTCACTTCTTTCTGCAAAGAAACGACATATATCAAGGAATACACGATCAAAGATGATCCGAGACGCATTGCTATGGAAATCATCAACATGCAAATGGACGCCATTTGCTTTTCGTGCTATATATGGAACATTGAAGAAACCAAAAAGATCATTCAGATTATCCGTCAATACAGTGATGTGACGATCTTGGTCGGCGGACCGGAAGTCAGCTTTGAAAGCGAATATCTTTTGGATGAAGGAGTCGATGCCATCTGTATCGGTGAAGGGGAACAAGCGAATTGGGAATATTTGTCCAGTTTGGATCATCCCCATCCCATCAATGGCATCATGACCAAACAATTTCCGAATAAGACATATGCTTACAGTGACTTATCTTTCAATGAAAGCTGTGAAATGCCGTATTTTCTTGAAATGGATCAAAAGGACATGAAAAATCGCTATTTTTATTTGGAAACAAGTCGCGGCTGTCCGTATCGCTGTGAATATTGTTTAAGCTCTGCCGATAACAAGGTACGTCTTTTCAGTGAAGAATATGTGTTTTCAGTATTAGAGAAGATCAGTCAGAGTGAGATCCGGCAAGTCAAGCTATTGGATCGTACGTTTAACTGCATGCCGCAAAGAGCTTTGCGCATTGCACGATATATGAATGAGCATTGCTTGAATCAGATCTTTCAGTTTGAAGTAGTGGCAGAAACATTGAGTGAGGAATTGCTGGATTTCTTTATCCATGAAGCGGATAAGAAGCGTTTTCGCTTTGAGGTCGGCGTTCAGTCCTTCAATCCGAAGACATTGCAGGCAGTGGGGCGTATTCAGAATAATGAACGTTTGATGGAAATCATGCATCGGCTGATTGATGCTGGCTGTATTCTGCATGTGGACTTGATTGCCGGACTGCCTTATGAAGATCTTTCTTCCTTTAAAAATTCGTTCAATACGCTTTATGGCGTTAGAGCCAGTGAACTGCAGTGCGGTGTCTTGAAGTTATTGAAGGGAACCGCTTTGAAACGCAAGAAAGGTCAATATGATTTTGTTTATCGGAAAGAACCGCCTTATGATGTTTTATCTACCCGCTGGCTGAGTGAAAACGAAATGGCTTTGATTCATGATGCAGCGTATGCGGTGGAGAAATTTCATAATTCCGGCAAGTGCCGAAGAAGTTTAGAATTGCTTTTGGAAAAAGGGTATCTGGACAATGCTTTTGATGCGTTTGCAGCGTTAGGGAAAGAACTGAAAAAGATGTCCAATTATCATGAATATGATTTGTTTGAATTGCTGCGGAAATTGACAAAGGAATGCTTGGAAGTCGATGCAATCTTGATGAGTGATTACATGGCTTTGCATAAGCAGAGGCCTAAGCGGCTCAGCTGTGCTGCCGTCAGCGAAGCTGTCAAGAAAAAGAGTTATGAGGTCTTGATAAATCGAGGCATCTGCACACAGAATATGTGTTATAATTATGGCTGCGTTGAATATTATTATGACAATGAAGTCAAAATTCAGGCAGTGATCTACAATGCTGCGCATACGTATCCGATGCGTATTATTTTGTCGATGGAGGATGTACTATGAAGGAAATATTGATTGCGACCGGCAATGCTCATAAAGTGGAAGAATTTGAAGAAATGCTAAAGCCGCTGGGCTATCATGTCAAAAGCTTAAAAGATCTGAAAGAGAAAATCGAAATTGAAGAAACAGGGACAACGTTTGAAGAAAATTCTTTGATCAAGGCACAGACATTACATAAGGCTTTGGGCTGTGCGGTCATGGCGGATGACAGCGGAATCATGATTGATGCGCTGGATGGAGCTCCTGGGGTATACAGTGCTCGTTTTCTGGGAGAAGATACAAGCTATGAAGTGAAAAATCGTTACATTTTGGATGCTGTCAAGGGCAAAGAAAGAGGAGCACGATTTGTCTGTGTCATTGCTTATGTGGAAAGTGATGGGACAGCTCATACGTTCCGCGGAGAGGTAGAAGGAGAAGTGGCTTCAGACATCATCGGAACACATGGTTTCGGCTATGATCCGATTTTCTATTATCCGCCTTACGGCACGACCCTTGCCAATGTCAGTGAGGAAATGAAAAATGCCGTTTCTCATCGCGGCAAGGCATTAAAGAAATTAGTTGCTTATCTGGAAGGAGAACAATAAGATGAATCATGTTGTTTTATATCAGCCGGAAATTCCGCAGAATACAGGAAATATCATGCGTACATGTGCGGCTACCGGCACCAAGCTGCATTTGATTGAACCATTGGGTTTTTCATTGGATATCAAAGCTATTCGCCGTTCCGGCATGGATTATGTCAAGGATTGTGATTATACTACGTATAAAGATTGGGAAGAATTCAAAAGCAAAAATCCGGGAAAATATTATTATCTGACTCGTTACGGCAAAAAAACACCAAGTGAATTTGATTTATCTCACTATGAGGAAGAACAATACTTTGTCTTAGGAAGAGAAAGTACAGGCATTCCTTTGGAAATTCTGAAAGCAGATACAGATCACTGCATGCGTTTGCCGATGCTGCCAAGTGCTCGAGCACTGAATGTATCCAATTGTGCGGCAATCATTGTATATGAGGCTTTGCGCCAGCAGGATTATCCAAATCTCAGTCATGTAGAAGTACAAAAGGGAGAAGATTGGATTTATGAATAAGTTAGATTTTCTGTGGGATACCCGTGAAAAAAGAAATTGTTTATGGTGTATCTTTATGGATATCTTCTTTGTCTTTATTAGTGCTATTCATCTTTATTTGGGATTTGTGCTGCTTCAGGCACATAATTATAACCAAATCTTTGATTTATTGAGTCAGCCCATTGTTTCTTTGGCTATTTTAGGCAGGATCGTGGTCAATGGCATGAGCATGGCCACAGTGGATCCTTTGGCTTTTTTGGGGCAGATCTTGGCATCGATGAATATTTTTGAAATGATCGGTTTTATATTATCGGCCGTTATTCTGATTGCAGCTCCAGCAACACGCTATGAAAAAAGAAATCGCCGCATCACACTGCTTAATGTATTGGCTTATGCTTTGATTATTGTATTGCTGCTGATTATTGTTGTCTTCAGTTTTCAGGCCGGCAGTCTGATGGATGTATTGGGATATCTGCATATTTTAGGATATGTTTTGATGGGATTGAATTTACTGCTTTTGATTTTCAATGGCTATGCCCTATGTCAAATGATCGTTGTTGATTATCCGGATGCTTTGCAGGTTCATGTAGAAGTTATTGATGAAATATAATAGCCCTCAGATCTGAGGGCTTTGTTTTAGAACTCTTTTAAATTGGATAAATTTGTATTTTCGTTGCCGTCATTGACACCGCGGATATGACGGGCACCGTCACGGCCGGTAAATGGCAGTGCGTTGGCAATCATACCTGCTTCTACAGCTTCTAAAGCTTGTTCATAGTCATAGACTTTACCGCTGCTGGACTTAAATTCTTTTAAGGTACCGTCAGAGTTTTTTCTGCAGGCTACAAATTTTTCTTGTTTTGTCTGTTTTTCTTTTTTCATCGGATTTTTCCTCCTGCACTTATTCTAATCACTCCAAACAAACCTATTCATTTCAAATAATGGAAAAAATAAATTTGTATTGGAAATCAAGAGGATGGTAGTTTATAATAGTTCATGTGAGGTGAGAAATTATGCTGGAAACAATTGCGGATTGGCTGAGTTTTGGAATATTGCTGTTATTTCCGATTGTGATCGTATGGCTGCTTGTTCATAATTTTCTCAACAAACGAAAAAACAGAAAACGTGAAGAAATCGGTAAGTTTTACCGGGAATGGTAGGTGATAGTATGTTTATGAAAGCGTTCAGCGCTAAAAACGGCGCACCGGCAATCGGTCCATATTCACCAGGTGTCAAACTGGGGGATTTTGTTTATTTGTCAGGTCAGCTGCCAACGGACAGCGAAGGAAATATGCCTGAGACAATTGAAGAACAGACACATCGTGTATGTCAGAATATGATTGATCTTTTGGCAAGCATGAATCTGGAATTAAGACATGTCGTAAAAACAACATGCTTTTTAGCGAATATGGATGATTTTGCGGCATTCAATGAAGTATATGCTTCTTATTTTCAGGAACCATATCCTGCTAGAAGCTGTGTTGAAGTATCCAGATTGCCGAAGGGAGCCAAGGTAGAAATTGAAGCTTTGGTAATTGATACATTGGTATATGAACAGCAGATGCAGAATCACAGCTGCGGGGGAAATTGTTCTCATAATTGTGAAAATTGCGGATAGTCAAAAGCCTTCGGGCTTTTTCTTGTTGTAAAAGCAAAAACCTTTTTAGTAAAATAATGGTAGGGTTTCATTTGTTGTGCTGCATGCTCAATTATGAGAGGGGGACAACATGATTACGATTTATTATGTAAAAGGGACAAAACAGGGATGCAGTGTTTTTTACAGCAATGATTTAAGTTCAGCGTTGGTGGAAATGATTGATCTGCAGATTTCTTCCACCCAAGCGCTGAAAATGTATGCTGCGCATTATCATCATTCAATTGAGGATAGTCAAAGACTATTGCGCAGACGCTATAAGTTTTATCAAAAAGTACCGGTCTTTATCGAAAAGGACCGCTCACTGTTCTTTCCGACCGCTTCTGCACTCCAGTGGGATTGTTGCTGGATCAATTATTATGCGGTCCGACAGATTCGCAAGGCAAGACATCAAAGTGTTGTTTATTTTCAGGAAATCGGAAAAAAATATCAATTCTCTGTCAGAGAGTTGATAAATAATGCCGCAAAAGAAAGCAAGTTTGAAGCCATTTTTGATTTGGATGTTCGTATTTTGAGAAAACAGATGGATCGATGTCATAAAATTGTGGAAGATCTGCAGTGGAAGGATATGAATGAACTGCATAAGCAGAATTAAATAACAAGAGGAGATTATGATGAAGGAAAGGCAAGCAAAATCTAATATGTTTTTCACATTGTTGTGTGTAGTCACAGGAGCGCTGCTTTTAGCAGCGAATGTTCAGATTTTCGTACATGCCGGTAATTTGATTCCTGGCGGGTTTTCTGGGCTGACTATTTTGATTCAGCGTATCTTTTCAACATTTCTGCATATTGAGATACCTTATTCATTTTTATATTATGCATTAAATGCATTGCCAATCTATATTGGATTTAAGATGATTGGGAAGAAATTTACTTTTTATTCCTGTGTTTCAGTTGTATTGGCCGGGCTGTTTGTAGATTTGATTCCGGTTCAGACAGTGACTTTTGATCCGCTGCTGATTGCTGTATTTGGGGGAATCGTCAATGGGGTAGCCATCGGAATTACACTGAAGGGAAGAGCCAGTACCGGCGGAACGGACTTTTTGGCAATGTTTATTTCGAAAAAATACAATGTATCCAGCTGGAATTATGTACTGTGCTTCAATGTGGTGATTCAGCTTTTCAATGGCTTTTTATTTAGCTGGGATGCTGCCTTGTATTCCATCATTTTCCAATTTGTTCAGACACAAGTCATCAATGTGCTGCATGTCCGCTATCAAAAAGTAACGATGAATATCATTACAACCAAAGCGGATGAATTGGCAGATCGATTATTGACTTATACACATCACGGAGTTACTCGTTTTGAAGGTGTCGGCTGCTATACAAAAGAGCCGGTCACAATGCTTTATACAGTAATTTCGACTGAAGAGATGCATGAGGTCATGCGCTTTGTGCACAGTATTGATGAACATGCTTTTATCAATGTCAATAAGACAATTTCGCTGGAAGGAAGGTTTTATCAGACACCGATTGAATAATCTAAAAACTGCTTTGGCAGTTTTTATTTTGCCTTGTTTTACATACACTGAAATGAGGTGAAGCATTGTTTGAAAGAAAACGCTGGCCTTTGACCTTGGCCATTTTTTTATGTACATTTTTAGGAGTGCTGCAGGTTTATAGTGCCAGTGCTCAATGGGCTCAATATAAATTTGAGGATTCTGCTTATTTCTTTAAGCGGCAATTGCTTTTTGCTTTTTTGGGATTTTTGGGATATGCCTTATTCAGTCATATTGATCTGAAAAAATTAGAAAAGTATGATTGCTTCTTTTATCTGTCTTCTTTGCTCTCTTTGCTGCTTGTGCTTATTCCCGGTATCGGCGTTCTGCGAAATGGTTCAAGAAGCTGGTTTGCAGTCGGTTCTTTGCTTGTGCAGCCTTCAGAGTTCTTTAAGATTGCGATGATCTTTATGGCAGCCAAGTGGTGCAGCACTCATGCTCGTATGCGTAAATTTGGACGTGATCTGCTGGGGATATTGCTGATGATGGGCATTGGCTTTGCCTTGATCATGCTTCAGCCGGATTTTGGCAGCGGCATTGTTATGGTATGTTCTATCATTGTTATTTTGCTTGTGGCTGACAGCCCAATCAGCTATTTTGTCAGAATGGGACTTGTCGGCAGCTTGGGATTGGTGGGATTGATTCTGTCGGCACCTTATCGATTGGAAAGAATTACTTCATTTATGAATCCTTGGTCAGATCCTTTGGGCAGCGGATTTCAGATTATTCAGTCGCTGTATGCCATTGCACCGGGAGCATTGTTCGGCAAGGGATTCAATGGTTCCATCCAGAAAAGATTTTATCTGCCGGAACCGCAGACAGATTTTATATTTGCCATTTTTGCTGAGGAGCATGGCTTTATCGGTGCCTTTCTTTTGATTGCTTTGTATGTGTTTATCATTTATCAGGGCTATCGGATTGCAGCTGAATGTGAAGATGTTTATTTGTCTTATGTTGCCAGCGGCATCACAGCTTTGTTTGCGATTCAGGTCTTGATCAATTTAGGCGTGGTTGTCGGTTTGTTTCCGGTAACAGGCATTACATTGCCTTTATTCAGCTATGGCGGCAGTTCTTTGGTGGTCATGCTTTGTTCATTGGGATTATTGATTTCTATCGGAAATGCAAAAAGAAGAATGTAAAAGCGTTTGTTATCATGTTATAATAGAAACGAGGTGTTTGTTTATGAAAATACTGATTGCTACAGGAGGGACAGGCGGACACATTTATCCGGCACTGGCTCTGGCAGATGCGGCAGTAAAGAAATATGAAAACTGTGAGATTTTATTTGTCGGCAATGCTGATCGAATGGAATCAAAAGAAATACCGGCAAAAGGATATCGTTTTATCGGCCTTCATACAACAGGACTTGTGGGCGGATTTACCGATAAAGCGAAGGCGATTGCGCTGATGAGCAAGGCTTATTTTCAGGCAAAGAAAATCATTAAAGAATTCAAGCCAGATATTGCGATTGGCTTTGGCGGCTATGTCAGTGCGCCTGTGATGATGGCAGCTCATCATTATAAAATTAAGGTCATGATCCATGAACAGAATTCGATTGTGGGAGCGGCCAATAAATTATGTGCGAAATTTGCGGATGCGATTGTCATCTGCTATGAAAAATGTTTTGAAGAACTGCAGCACAAAAATGTGCGTTTATTAGGAAATCCGCGAGCTTCTATTGCTTTGGAAAAACCTTTTAATCAGTCTTATTATAATTCTTTGCAGTTAGATCCGAATAAACCGCTGGTGCTGGTGGTAATGGGATCCTTAGGTTCTACCAGTGTCAATGATGCCATGGTAGAGGCTTTGCCTGAATTGCCGAAAGAGGTGCAGATTCTTTTTGTGTGCGGGAAAGGCAATTATGAGAAAATGGCGAAGCAATTAAATAAAGATAACATTAAAATTGTAGAATATATTGATCAGCTTGCCATTATGGAAAGAGTTGATCTGATGATTTGCCGTGCAGGAGCTACAACGGCCGCTGAATTGACGGCTTTTGGTATCCCGTCTATTTTAGTGCCTTCTCCATATGTTGCCAATAATCATCAGTTTTACAATGCCAATGTCTTGGTGGAGAAAAAATGTGCTTTTATGATCGAAGAAAAGGATTTAAACAGCAAGACATTATTTGAAAAATGTTCTAGAATATTAAAAAATGACAAACTGCGTCAGGAAATGAAACAAAATGCATTGACCAATGGTTTTGTGCATGCAAGTGAAGATATTCTGGCATTGGTTGATGAATTGGTTGGGTGAGAAAATGAAAGATTTATCAATACGTTTAAAGGCCTTTGGAGATTGCTTGGTTTGGGAATCTTTAAAGCAGCATACTACCTTTAAGGTAGGCGGAGAAGTCATGTATTATGTGTATCCAAAAAGTCTTTTGGCACTGCAAAGAGTAATTGCGATTGCCAAAGAAGAAAACCTGCCTTTGAAGGTAATGGGCAAGGGAAGCAATATTTTGGCCAGCGAAAAGCCTTTTCATGGAATCGTGGTCAATCTGGACCGCTTTATGAACAATACTATTTTTGATGAGGAACATATTTTTGTGGAAGCAGGTGCTTCTTTGATATTTGTGGCATTTGAAGCGATGAAGCATGATCTGAGCGGACTTGAGTTTGCCAGCGGCATTCCGGGAACCATCGGAGGAGCTTGCTTTATGAATGCCGGTGCTTATAAAAGCAGCATGTCAGAAATTGTGGAAAAGGTTTGGGTATTGAAGGAAGACAGAACGGAATGGATGAGTGCACAGGAGTGTGAATTCGGATATCGTTCTTCTGTGTTCCAGAAACATCCTGACTGGATCATCTTAGGTGTGATGCTGCATCTGAAAAGATCAAATATGCAGGAAATTAAAGAATTGATGGATAGCCGAAGAGAAAGGAGAATGGCGTCACAGCCGCTGGAGTGGCCGTGTGCCGGATCTATCTTCCAAAATCCTGAAAATCAGCCAGCCTGGAAGTATATTGAAGATGTCGGACTGCGAGGTCATAAGATCAACGGAGCTATGGTCAGTGAAAAGCATGCGAATTTTATTGTAAATGCCGATCATGCTTTGGCTGATGATATTGCGGAATTGATCGGATTGATCCAAACTTCTGTGAAAGAGCGATATGATGTTGATTTAAAAACGGAAGTGGAGATGTTTAATTGGAACGATTAGATATTCAGGTAGATGAAGTTCGGCAGGTTGGAGAAAAATTACTGAAGGCTGATAAAAGAAAAAAGAAAAAAAGATTCAGAAAAAGATTAAAATTGTTTATTTTGATCGGAGCTTTGATTGCTTTAGGCATATTTTATCTTTTGAGTGATATGTCACGGGTCAAATCATTGACTGTAACCGGCAATCATGTTTATAGTGATGAGGTGGTCTTGGAAAAGGCCAATTTGAATTATGATTCCAGTTTTATTTTGACAAGTTCCTGGTGGGTGGAACATACCTTGAAAAATGATGTGCTGATCAAAAATGTGGATGTGCGCAAAAATCTGCAGGGCGGTATTGAAATCAATATTGAAGAAAAGATGATCATCGGTTATCTGCAGGAGGATACGCATTCGCTTTTGATTCAGGGAGAAGGAATTGTACAGCTGGAAGAGGCGGGTGAAGATCTTATCCGCAATATTCCGCGTATCAGCGGATTGAACAGTGATCAGCTGACGCGTCTGGATGAAGCTTTTGAAAATGTGGAAATGCAGTATGTGCATATGATTTCAGAAATATTGCCTTTTGCGACCAGCTATGACAGTGATATGATTCAGCTGGTCATGATGGACGGCAATCGTGTGAATACAAGTTATCGCGGCATTGAATTGATCAATAACTATAAAAATATTTTAGCTGAGCTGGAAGGTACGCATGTTTGCTTGTATGTAGATGAGTTCAGTGGCAATATTATCAAAGAAAATGGGGATTGTTCCAGTGCGTCACAGACAGAAAATGAGGAAGAAATTGCAGAAAGTGACGAAAATGTCAGCGAAAATGTGCAAGAATAGCGGTATACTTACATTTAGAATTGGAAAATTAAGTGAAATCGCTTATAATAAATAGGAATACAGGAGGTACTTATGGCTATTTCTAAAGGAACACAGTTCGGTAATATCAATATTTCTATCGAAGCCATTACAGATTTGGCTGGCGGTGTTGTCAGTGAATGCTATGGTGTTGTCGGTATGGCAAGTCAGAAACTGTTTAAGGATGGCTTAGCTGAATTATTAAAGATGGAAAACTATTCCAAGGGTGTCATTGTTCGAGAAACAGAGGAGGGACATCTGGAATTGGATTTATATATCGTAGTCAGCCACGGCGTGAAGATCAGCGAAGTGGTGAACGAAGTTCAGAAAAAAGTAAAATATGTATTGGAGAAAACACTTGAAATTGAATTTGATGCAGTCAATATTTATGTTCAAGGTGTTAAGATGATAAAATAGGAGAATATATGGAAACGATGAATGGAAGTCAATTTAAGGACATGCTGGAAAACGGAGCCATCAATTTATCCAACCATTATCAGGAAATTGATGCCTTGAATGTTTTCCCAGTGCCAGACGGCGATACTGGAACAAATATGTCTATGACCTTTAATGCGGGTGTAAAGGAAGCGTTGAACAGCAATGATACAAGCATTGAAGGAATCGCAAAAGTACTCTCAAAAGGATTGCTGATGGGGGCCAGAGGAAACTCAGGAGTTATTTTATCCCAGATTTTCAGAGGTTTGTATCAAGGGTTGGAAGGCAAAACTGAAATCAATGGATTAGAATTGGCAGAGGCTTTTGTCAAAGGGAGCCGAGTTGCCTATAAGGCTGTCATGCGTCCTGTAGAAGGTACCATTTTGACAGTGATCCGTGAAGCCGCGGACTATACATTGGCTTTTGCAAATGCCAAAGAAAATATTACGATCAATGAAGTGATTGATAAGCTGGTATTTGAAGCAGAGGAATCTTTGAAACGTACGCCGGAATTATTGCCGGTATTGGCAGAAGTAGGCGTTGTGGACAGCGGCGGAGCCGGTCTTGTCTGCGTATTAAAAGGTTTCCAGCTGTATTTGAACGGCGTGAAGCTGCAGCGTGTGCAGGCGGATGATTCCAAATCAATGGCTGCAACACAGGTAGAAAGTGAAGAATTCGGTTATTGTACAGAATTTATTATTCGTTTAAGTGAAAAAGGATTAACTAACTTTAATGAAGAAGCTTTGAAAAAATCACTGTCTCGTATCGGAAATTCATTGGTCGTTGTTCAGGATGAAGATATTGTTAAGGTGCATGTTCACACATTGACACCAGGTGAAGCTTTGAACATGGGACAGCGCTATGGAGAATTCGTGAAGCTGAAGATTGAAAATATGTCTGAACAGCATGAAAATATTTTGGTCGGAAACAATGAAACAAGTCAGAAGCCTGCTCAGGATTATGCCATCATTGCAGTGGCTGCCGGAGAAGGATTGAGTGAATTGTTCAAGAGTGTTCGATGCGATATTGTTATCAGCGGCGGACAGACGATGAATCCATCTACAGAAGATTTTGTCAGTGCCATTCAGTCTTTGAATGCAAAACAAGTATTTATCTTGCCGAATAACTCCAATATCATCTTAGCTGCACAGCAGGCCGAAAGCATCTGTGCAACCGATGAAATGGAAGTAACAGTATTGCCAAGCAAATCCATTCCTCAAGGATATGCAGCTTGCCTGAACTTTAATCCGGAAGCGGATGCAGAAACAAATTATGGAGCAATGATGGAAGGAATTCAATCCATTCAGACAGGACAAGTGACTTTTGCTATCAAAGATACCGTGTATGAAGGATTAGAAATTCATGCTAATGATTTCATGGGCATCAAGGAAAAAGATATTGTCGTGGCAGTTCCGGATAAATTGGAAGCGACACGTCTTTTATTGGCAAATATGATCAATGAAGAAAGTGAATTAGTCACAATTTTTACCGGTGAAGATGTCACTGAAGAAGAAATCAATGTCATTGAAGAATATGTCGACAGTGTCTTCCCATCAGTTGAATTGGAAGTCATTGAAGGCAATCAGCCAGTATATTCATTTATTATCGGAATTGAATAGGAAGAGACATTCTCTTCCTTTTTTATGCAAAAACTGTGTTATAATGAACATAAATGAGGCATATGATGAAACAATTAAATGAAAATAAATTGCTGAAAATATTGAGCTTGTGTACGGTGATCTTTTCATTTGCAGTTTTGCTTTTGAATTGGTCTCAAATGCCGACGCAGGTACCGATGCATTATAATGCCGCCGGTGAAATAGATCGCTTCGGTTCAAAATGGGAATTGCTGATGGTACCGATCATGGAGATAGTTATCTATTTACTGCTTCAGTTGTCCATCAATCATCCTAATTTCTGGAATATTCCTTTTGAGGTCAGTGAAGAAAAGAAGCCGCAGGTATATGCGTGCATGGCTTTGATGTTAGAAAAACTGCGTTTGATTTGTCTGTGCTGGTTTGCCTATATGACCCTTTGTTCGATACATGGGCAGAATATCAGTATTTTCAGTTTGATGATATTTTTTCCTTTATTGATCTTAATTCTGGTGATTGATATGAGGCGTGCCTATCGAAAGGCGAAAGGGAGATGAACATGAGAAAGATATATATGGTAAGTGATCTGGATAATACATTATTGAACAGTCAGAAGCAGATATCCAAGAAAAATCTGGAAGCCATTCAGAAATTTGTCGATGCGGGCAATTATTTCGGTATTGCAACCGGCCGAAGCTATGAATCTGCGGAAGAATATGTCCGGCAATTGTCGTTATACGGTCCTTCCATTTTCTGCAATGGAACGATGCTGATGGATAAACAGAAAAATCTTGTTCATGAACATCACTTAGCAAAAGAAAAATTACTGCCTTTCTTTGAAGCTGTTAAAAAAGCTTTGCCTAAGGCAGCAATAAAAATCTTTTTGATTGATCGTTTTGTCGATGTATCCGGCAGAGAAGATGCATTGCGCCTGCAGGATGATTATCCGGCTGAGCCAAGAAAAGCAGAAGATCTGATGCATGACAAGTGGTATAAGGCTTTGATCATTGAAAAAGAGAATCAAGCATTGGCTTATCAGTTAAGTCAGGAATATTTGGATGATCAATATTATTGTATGTTTTCAGATAAGAATTTAATGGAAATTATGCCCAGCGGTATATCCAAAGGTCAGGCATTGAAGCAGTTAGCAGAAGAATATCAATGCTTCAGTGTAGCCATCGGGGATTATGAAAATGATATGGAGATGATTGAAATGGCTGATTTCGGGGTGGCGGTGGCCAATGCTTTGGATTGTGTCAAGGCGAAAGCAAAATATATCAGCAAGCATCATGATGAAGATGCGATTGCCGATGTCATTGAAAAAGTACTGCAGATGCAGCAGGATCATCTTTTGAATCAATAAATGGATGGTGTTCAGCCATCTTTTTTTTGCATATTCAGAATCAGACGGAACAAAATAGATGCAGGGACATTGACATGAAAAAGGAAATGAATATAATATAAATATACACCCCCTAGGGGTGGGGAGGTAACGATGAAACAACAATTTGATGTAACGGGCATGTCTTGTTCTGCCTGCTCATCTCGGATAGAAAAAGAAGTTTCAAAACTAGATGGGATCAAGGAGTGCAGCGTTAATTTATTGACGAACAGCATGCAGGTTACTTATGATGAAAAAATGCTCAATGATGATAAGATCATTGAAACAGTTGAACATAGCGGATATGGCGCCAGTGTCAAAGGGGCCGATGTCCGGCATAAAAGTGAGACAAGGGATGTCATGCAGGATGAAATCAAGCAGATGAAGCATCGTTTGATTGCTTCTTTTGTCTTTTTGATTCCATTGTTTTATATTTCCATGGGACATATGATGGGCTTGCCATTGCCGTCATTTTTGACAGGACATGAGAATGCACATGCCTATGCCTTTACGCAATTCTTATTGACTATACCGATTATGATCATCAATCAGAAGTATTTTACTGTCGGATTTAAGTCTTTGATTCAGAAGGCACCGAACATGGATACATTGATTGCTATCGGATCTTCTGCTTCTTTCATTTATGGTATTTATGCCATTTATATGATTGGCTATGGATTGGGTCATATGGACATGGTCATTGTTGAGAAGTTCCATATGGATCTGTATTTTGAATCTGCCGGGATGATCTTGACTTTGATTACTTTAGGGAAGTATCTGGAAACGAAAAGCAAAGGAAAGACCAGTGAAGCAATTCGCAAGCTGATGGATCTTTCACCGAAAACAGCATTTGTGATTCGGGATGGACAGGAAGTAGAAGTACCTGTTGAAAACGTGGAGGTCAAAGATATTGTGATTGTCAAGCCGGGAATGAGTGTACCGGTGGATGGCGTCATCGTAGAAGGAAGTTCTTCCTTTGATGAATCGGCTTTGACAGGAGAAAGCATTCCAGTCAATAAGAGTGTCGGAGATAATGTTTCCTGTGCGACAATCAATGTAGAAGGTTTTGTGAAGCTGGAAGCAACGAAGGTCGGCAATGATACGACTTTAGCGACGATGATTCGTCTTGTTGAAGAGGCCAGCTCATCCAAGGCACCGATTGCCAAACTAGCAGATAAGATTTCCGGTATCTTTGTACCGGTTGTCATTGCCATTGCAGTGATTTCGATGGTGGTATGGCTGATCTTAGGAGCAACATTTGAATTTGCATTGTCTATCGGTATTTCGGTATTGGTAATTTCTTGTCCGTGTGCATTAGGTCTGGCTACACCGGTAGCTATCATGGTAGGAACCGGATTAGGAGCTCAGCATGGCATCTTGATCAAAAGCGGAGAAGCTTTGGAAGTCGCTCACAATGTCACAACAGTTGTTTTGGATAAAACAGGAACAATCACTGAAGGAAAACCGCATGTCGTAAATACTTATGCCAATGCCATGAGTCAGGAACAGTTAGTGCAGATTGCGGCTTCTTTGGAAGCAAAAAGTGAACATCCATTGGCCTTGGCTGTCATGGAAAAAGCTAAGGAAATGAATTTGGAATTGCTGGAGGTCAGTGATTTTGAAGCCTTGTTCGGAAAAGGAATTCAAGGAAAGATTCAAGGTGTTCAGTATTATGCCGGCAATGAAAGATTGATGAATGAAAAAAATATTGATATCAGTCAGTATCAGATGCAGCTGGATGCTTTGGCCGATGACGGCAAAACACCATTGATTTTTGCCAGTGAAGCCGGTGTGATCGGAATTCTGGGCTTAGCCGATGTCATCAAAGAAAACAGTGCAAAAGCCATTGCGAAATTAAAGAAAATGGGCATTCGTGTCATCATGCTGACAGGTGATCATATTCGTACAGCTAAAGCCATTCAGAGACAAAGCGGTGTTGATGAGGTATTTGCACAGGTATTGCCGTCTGATAAAGAAAAGCATGTTGCTGAATTAAAGAAAAAAGGTGAAGTTGTAGCCATGGTCGGTGACGGTATCAATGATGCCTTGGCATTGACCAGCGCAGATGTCGGAATAGCTATCGGAGCAGGCAGTGATATTGCTATTGAAAGTGCTGATGTGGTATTGATGCGCAGTGATTTGATGGATGTAGTCAGTGCTATTGAATTAAGCAAGGCAACTATCCGCAATATCAAGCAGAATTTATTCTGGGCATTCTTCTACAATGCCATTGGGATTCCATTGGCAGCCGGAGTATTCTATGGTATATTAAACTGGAAGATGAACCCGATGTTTGCCAGTGCAGCTATGAGCTTGTCCAGTGTAAGTGTTGTGACCAATGCGCTGCGCTTGAAAAGATATAAATTATCCAGTGATGAATCAGTCAATGAGACTCATCACGAAAAAGAAAGTGAAGGAAAGAAGGAGGAAAATCATATGAAAACATTGAAAATTGAAGGAATGATGTGCATGCACTGCAAAAAACATGTAGAGGATGCTTTGAATGCGATTGGAGCAGAAGCTGTAGTTGATCTGGAAAATAAGAGTGCTGTTGTTAACGGCAAAGTCAGCGATGAAGCCATGAAGAAGGCAGTCAGTGATGCCGGTTATACTGTCACTGAGATCATTGAATGAAAGCCGACAGCAAAAATGTAACCCGCTTGCTGAAAACAGCCAAAGGACAGCTGGAAGGCATTTTGCGTATGGTAGAAGAAGATCGCTACTGCATTGATATTTCCAATCAGATCTTAGCTGTACAGGCTATCTTGAACAAGGTGAATCATGAAGTATTATCGGAACATGTCCGTCACTGTGTTCATGATGCTGCTGTCAGCGGAAATGGTGAAGAAAAGGTAGAAGAAGTGTTAAATGTTTTGGATAAAATGATACGATGATGTTGTTGACGGATGTCTGAAAAAATGATATATTATTCATGCCCTAATAAGGGGGAGTAGCTGATGAAGCAATTCATTATTACATTCGTCATCACGATGGACGCATCCGGATGTAATTATCGTTAAGATAAGCAAGACCTTTATTCTGTATGAATAAGGGTTTTTTGTTTTTATTAGGAGGAGAAAACATGTACAAGCTCAACACAAAACAGTTGGAAGAGAAGTTTGAAACCAGCAGTGTCAGCGGGTTAACGACTCAGCAGGCAGAAAAACGTCTGCAGGAAAATGGGTATAATGAACTGAAGCAGCCGAAAAAAGAATCAATTTTTATGAAATTCTTAGCACAATTCAAAGATGTGATGGTGCTGATTCTGATTGCAGCTGCGATTATTTCTGTTGTGGTCGAACCGCAGGATTGGATTGAATCTGTCATTATTTTATTTGTTGTATTGCTGAATGCTGTTTTAGGTGTATTCCAGGAAAACAAAGCTGAAAAAAGTCTGGAAGCTTTGAAAAAATTGTCTGCGCCTGCAGCCAAAGTTATTCGTGATAATCAGGCAAAGATCATTGATGCCAAAGAATTGGTTGTCGGAGATCTGCTTGTATTGGAAGCAGGGGATCGTGTCGGAAGTGATGCCCGCATCATTGAATCTTACAACCTGCAGATTGATGAATCTGCATTGACAGGAGAAAGTGTTCCGGTACACAAAAATGCAGAAGTACTGGATGGTGATGATCTGCCTTTAGGTGATCGTACCAACATGGCATATCAGACATGCAATGTTACTTATGGAAGAGGCTTGGCGATTGTTACAGCTACCGGTATGGACAATGAAGTAGGTAAGATTGCCGATATGCTGATGAGTGAAAAACAAGAATTAACGCCATTGCAGGTGAAATTGAATGATATCGGCAAGATGATCGGTGTGATGTGTATTGTCATCTGTATCATTGTATTCGGTATGGAATACTGGACAGGTCTGAGTGTTCTGGATGCTTTCAAAACTTCAGTGGCATTGGCCGTAGCAGCTATTCCTGAAGGCTTAGCCGCTATTGTTACCATCGTATTGGCTTTATCTGTACAGCGTATGGTCAAACAAAATGCGATTGTCAGACGTCTGGCATCTGTAGAAACATTGGGAAGTACTTCCATTGTATGTTCAGATAAAACAGGTACTTTGACACAGAATAAGATGACAGTGCTGGAAGTTTACAGCAAAGATGGTTATAAATCTTTGGATGAAGCCAACAGTGAAGATGAAATTCAGATGCTGAATTTATTCACCTTATGTTCTGATGCCAAAATTGAAAATGGACAGGAAATCGGGGATCCGACAGAAGTTGCTTTGGTTGCTGCTTCCTTGAAGAAAAATGTGACCAAAGATCAATTATTGAAAACATATAAACGTACACAGGAATTATCTTTTGATTCAGATCGAAAAATGATGACTGTTTTCTATGAAGTCAATCATGAAATTATTTCAATTACCAAAGGCGGTTATGATGTTATCTTAGATCGCTGTGATCATGCGGATGTAGACGCAATCAGCGAAATCAACCAAAAAATGGCTGAAAAAGCACTGCGAGTCTTAGCTGTAGCTGTTCGTAAATGGGATAAGATGCCGGAAGAAATTACCAGTGAAATTGTAGAAAATCATCTGACATTTGTCGGTTTGGTCGGTATGATCGACCCACCTCGTCCAGAAGCTAAAAATGCGATTGCAGTTGCTAAAAAAGCCGGTGTACGTACTGTCATGATTACCGGTGACCACGTAGCCACTGCAACAGCAATTGCCAAAGAATTAGGTATTTTAGAAGAAGGTCAGCTGGCTATTTCAGGTGTTCAACTAAGCAATATGAGTGATGAAGAATTAGCTCAGAACATTGAAAAATACAGTGTATATGCTCGTGTAGCCCCTGAACACAAAGTTCGTATTGTCAATGCATGGCAATCCAAAGGACACATCGTTGCGATGACCGGTGATGGTGTCAATGATGCCCCTGCTTTAAAAACAGCCGATATCGGATGTGCTATGGGTATTACAGG
>CALUVS010000039.1 GCA_944324265.1 uncultured Traorella sp. | reverse complement strand
TAATGGAAAGCGAAAAAAGAAGGAGCCACAAGAAATTATGTAGCTCCTCGATTTCCCAAGTTATTTTAGATACTCAAAGTTTATATTAAAGAGATAGTTAAATTTCAAGATTCAGCAGGAAAAAGAGAAAAGTATGAAAAAGGGAATATTTTGCGAAATAATGCCAATTTTTTGGTACTTTCCTAAGAGATGGGAAAATTTTTACTTGAGAATATAAGAAAAAAATAATAAACTGTTTCTGTCGATTAAAATCGAAAAGGAGAAGAATATGAAGAAAATTCAAGAAGTTTTACAGAAGTTTCTGTTTCCAATCGCAACTCGATTAGAAAGACAGAAACACTTGCAGTCTGTGAAAGACGGTATGATTGCGATTGTGCCAATCATTATTGTCGGATCATTCTGTTTGGTTCCTACTGGGATTGCAAATTTAGTTGGCGGGGGCATAGCAGAATTTGTCGCAAAATACGCAGATGTATTTAGTTTCCCAACTTATTTCACGACTAACATTATGTCTTTGTTCTCTGCATTTTTCATTGCTGATTCATTGGCAAAACGCTATGATATGCGTTCTCCATTGATTGGTATGACGGCTGTTTTGGTTCACTTGATGTTATGTGTCAGCATTACTGAAACAGGATGGAGCGTAACTTACTTGGCTGCTGAAGGTTTATTTGTCAGCATCATCGTCGGTTTGGTTGTTCCTGAAGTGACTCGTTTGATGAAAAAATACAACATGGTCATCAAGATGCCTGAAAGCGTACCGCCAATGGTTGCCGACAGTTTCTTTAACTTATTGCCATTAGCTGTTAATATTATCATTGCTACTGCAGTTGCTATTGGATGCAGAGAATTTGCCGGAACAACATTCCCTGAATTGATCATTCACTTACTGGCACCTGCAATTACTTCTATGGATTCATTAGGAGCTGTATTGATCGTTGTATTCTTAACTCAGTTATTGTGGTTCTTTGGTCTGCACGGAGCTGCTGTTACTTCAAGTGTATGGGCTGCATTTGCAATTGCTAACGGGGCTGCCAATGCTGCTGCAGTCGCTGCCGGCGAACCTGCTACTCACATCTTCACTTATGGATTCTATTATGGATTCTTACAGGTCAGCGGTTCAGGAATCACATTCATGCTTGTTGTCATGATGTGCTTCTCTAAGGCAAAATCACTGAAATCTATCGGACGTATCAGTATGGTACCAACCTTATTCGGTATCAATGAACCAGTTATCTTCGGTACACCAATTATCATGAACCCATACATGTTCATTCCATTTATCTTTGGGCCATGTGTGGTAGCGGCTATCTGCTATTTAGCTATGCAGTTTGGTTTAGTCGGTCTTCCATTGTGGGAAGCGCCAGGCTTCTTACCTCCAGGATTCCAGGCATTCTTATTGACTTTGGACTGGAAAGCTTTCGCTTTGGTTATCGGCTGTGTATTGCTGATGGGAGTTATTTATTATCCATTCTTCAAAGCAATGGAAGCTGATGAATTAAAGAAAGAAGAACTTGCTGAAGAAAATAACTAATCACCCTGTTCAAATTATGATAAAATGAGTAAAAACGGGGGTGATGAGGGGTGCTAAGCAAACGTCAGATCAGTTTGATTGAACTGATTTTGAAAAATCCTCAGGGAATCTATGCTTCAAAGCTATGTGAACAGCTGCATGTCAGTACGCGGACGATCCGCAATGATGTTGCCAGTATCAATTTATATTTGGTGAATAATCACTGTATGATCAATTCTTCTAAGAAGACAGGTTATTTTATCATGGCCGGCAACATTGAAAAAATCAAGGAATGCTTGTCGCTTTTAGAAGCTATTGATCAAAAACAGATTGCTTCATCTCCGACTGAACGCCGTTTCTATCTCTTGGGCAGATTGATTTTTGAAGAAGAAGTTTCAATCAGCGAAGCTGCTGATGAATTATATGTGACAGAAGCTACATTGAATAAAGATATCAATGCTTTGATCAAACAGTTAAAGGAACAATATGATTTTCATTTGATTGAATTCAATAATGGTCAACTAAAATTATGTGCCAGTGAAAAAGAAATCCGCAGTTTGTTTTATCGCATTGTCATTGAAAGAATTAATTTATCCAATAAATTAATGGATCTGGCTTTATTTCAATTAGTGAAAGATGTCTTAAATTTAGAAGAATTAAATGAACTAGTGGAATATTTTCATAGCTATTTTGGCCTGCATTCACTGAATGTATCGGATCTGAAACTGAGTGTGACAGCCTGGATGGTTTACTTTACTTCTTTGAGAAGTGACTGCGGTCATCATTTGGATAAAGAGGAAACGAACAGCGTAAACAATACCGTTTTCTCATTTATACAAAGTGCGAATGAAGAACTTCATCTGGAGTTTGATGAGGCCGACTGTGCTTTGCTTTCAGCTTATATTGATACATTGCGCTTGGGGGAATTGGATGGCAGTGATCATCGCCATGATGATATTATCCAGGAATTCTTTTTAGAAGTTTATGAGCGCTTTGATCTGGATTTTGTGAGCATGCCGACCATGCGCAGCAATCTGGAACAGCATTTAGAATTTGCCATCAAGCGTCTTTTGATGGATTATCAGATGTCAAATCCGATTCTGCAGGAAGTAAAGATCAAATATGCTTTTGCTTATGAAATTGCTTTGCTTGTCGTACCGATTATTTACAAGAAATATAAGAAATTCTTGAAAGAAGATGAAGTTTCTTTTCTGGCTTTGTATATTCAGCCGTTTCTGCAGGCCGAAAAAAGCTCGGTCAATACTTTGATTGTGCATGAATCGACGATGAGCTATGTTCATCTGATTGAGAATTGGCTGCATCATGAATTTGGTGACAAGATCCATGTGGTAGGCTCTTCTAACATTCATACGCTGGAAGAAGCCATTGCCAAAAATAATGCGGAGCTCGTACTTTCTTCCGCCTTGCTGGAGAAGCAGACTTCCGTGCCGGTCATCAATATTTTTCGTCTGCCGACAGAAAAAGACCGAGATGAGATTGAACGTTTTATTTCCAATCATGCGATGCGTTATCAAGGATCGGAAATTTTTCATTCTGTTTTCAGTACAGCGAATGTTGTTTTGTTTCAGGAAGAATGTGATTTTGAAACAGCTCTTTATGAATGTGCGAAGCGTTTAAAGCAGAGTCATGCGATTGAGGATGCCAAAGAATATTATGAACTAAGTCTTCAAAGGGAGAAAGTCTATCCGACGCATATTGCGCAGGGCTGCTATATGCCTCATCCGCTGATCAATGATGCTTTGAAAACTTCTATCTGCATTGCTGTATGCAAAAACAATTTGGATACAAGTCAAACACCTGCACAATTATTATTTGTGAGTGCGTTTGAACCGAAGATTGAACCGGAGCTGCGTCTGATTTATAAATTGATTCATACGATTGCCTCTGCACAGCCGTTAGTTTCAATGCTTTTAGAAAGTACTCGTGAACAAGAGGTACTCACAACATTGGAACATATTATGCAGATGATCTCATGAAAGGAAAGAACATGAAAATATTATTAGTATGCAATGCCGGAATGTCGAGTTCAATCTTGGTCAAGAAAATCATTGATTATGCACATTCTATCGGAGAAGAATTGTATGTGGATGCAGTTTCCAGTGCGAATTTGGATGAATGTGCAGGAAAATATGATGTTTGTCTGGTAGGTCCGCAGATAGAGTATGCATTATCAGAGATAAGCATGTGCTTGAAAATTCCGACGGAAGTGATTGATATGCGTATTTATGCAGTTGTGGATGGAAAAGGGGCCTATGAGCAGGCATTGCGAATGAAAGGGAAAAAATGATTGATTTAGAAAAATTATCGGCCATTGCTTTGCAACTGATCAGTTATGGCGGATGTGCTAAATCCATGTATGTGGAAGCCTTGAATTTGGCAAAGAAAAATGAGTTTGAAAAAGCTGATGCGAAGATTGCAGAAGCGGATAATATGATTGCCAATGCACATAAGCTGCATTTGGAATTATTACAGATGGAGGCAGAAGAAAATATGCCTCAGGTATCATTATTGATTGTGCATGCAGAAGATCAGATCATGAATTGTGAGACAATCAAGATAATGGTATTGGAATTTATGGAAATTTATAGAAAAGGAAGGTAAAAGATTATGGCAAAAAGAATGTATGACCCATGGCAGAAAATTACAACACGTAATGGTTATGAAGCAGATGAAGTAATCTCTGCTTTACAGAAATGCATTCGTCGTGCAAAAGAAGAAGAAGCATGTATGTTTGCATATGAATTGTATATTTCTTCACCTGAATTAGAAGAAAAAATGTGGCGCCGTTTGCTGACGATTTCTGTGGAAGATATCGGAATGGGAAATCCGATGGCAGCAGTGATTGTTAATAATTTATTCCAGATGCGCAAGAATTTTGATTATGCCGATGGCGATCGTCCAATGTATTTCATTCATGCAATTCGTTATTTAGCACAATGTGAAAAAGATCGTTCCAGTGATTTATTGAAGAATATCTGCATCAAGAGCTTTGCAATGGGCAAATTCCCAGAAATTCCTGATGTGGCTTTAGATAAACACACACGCCGCGGACAAGAAATGGGACGTGATTCTTTCCACTTCCTGCATGAAGCAAGCAAAGTTATTCCGCAGGCAGAAATTAACAACAACTACAAGGAAAGATATGAAGAAATATTAAAAGAATATGATCCTGAAAATGTTGTGGATACAGCCTTCAAATTCAATGGCTGGCAATTCTAATGGCAACCGCTCATAACCAGGCTGAAAAAGGCCAAATTGCCAAAGTGGTGCTGATGCCGGGCGATCCGCTGCGTGCGAAATTTATCGCAGAGAATTACCTGGAAAATGCCGAGCAGTTCAATGATGTACGCAATATGTTTGGGTATACCGGAACCTATCAAGGGAAGAGAATTTCTGTGATGGGAAGCGGTATGGGAATGCCGTCCATCGGTATTTATTCTCATGAGCTTTTCAATAAATACGATGTGGATGTGATCCTGCGCATTGGTTCATGCGGAGCATATTCTGAAAGATTGAAGCTGTATGATGTGATGGTTGTAAAGGATTGCTGGAGTGAATCCACTTATGCGCATACATACAGCGGATATGAATCGGATATTGTGAAGCCGAATGCTGAATTGGTGGAGCTGATCAAACAGACAGCTAAGGAAATCAATCAAGATCTTGTGGAAGGACGTGTGCATTGTACGGATTGCTTCTATCGTATGGACAAACAGGCCTGCTATCGCATTCAGAAAGAACATGACTGTGATGCAGTGGAAATGGAAAGCTTGGCTTTGTTTCACAATGCCAATGTGGCCAATAAAAAGGCTGCCACCATTTTGACGGTCAGCGACCATATTTTAAGCAATGAGAAAACAACGGCTTTGGAACGTCAGACAAGTTTTACAAAAATGATTGAATTAGCTTTGCAGTGTGCACTGAAATGCTGATAATGAAATTCCTTTATGCGAGTTGGCATAAAGGAATTTTTTTACAGAAAAAGCAATTTTTGAATTAAAACTTCTCATCAAAATAAAAGATTGTTATAATATTATCAAAATAATTGGGGTGATAGCATGAATCAAATTTTACAGAAAGAAAAACTGAATGAGTCAGTCGTAAAAATGGTTGTTTCTGCACCAAAGATTGCCAGAAAAGCGAAAGCAGGTCAATTTGTCATCGTTATGTCACATGAAAACAGTGAGCGTATTCCATTGACCATTGCGGATGCGGATAAAGAAATGGGTACAGTCACAATCATTTATCAGATTGTAGGTGCTTCTACTTTGCTGTTGGATAGCCTGCAGGTATCTGATGAATTGTTTGCTTTCACAGGGCCATTGGGGAAACCAAGTGAAATTGAGGGGTTAAAGAAAGTATGCGTGGTCGGCGGCGGTGTCGGCTGTGCCATTGCCTATCCGATGGCCAAAGCCTTGCATGCTCAGGGCAGTGAGGTCTGTGTCATTACCGGTTTCAGAAATAAACAATTGGTAATTTTAGAAAAAGAATTTCAGGCAGTCAGTGATCGCTTTATTTTGATGAGTGATGATGGCAGTGCCGGCAGAAAGGGACTGGTGACAGAAGCCTTGGATGAATTGCTTGAACAAGAATCTTTTGATGAAGTGATTGCCATCGGACCTTTGCCGATGATGAAATATGTTTGTCTGTGCACCAAGAAGCATCAGACAAAAACAATGGTATCGATGAATCCAATCATGATTGACGGCACAGGGATGTGCGGAGGGTGCCGCTTAAGCGTCGGCGGAAAAATGCGCTTTGCCTGTGTGGATGGGCCTGATTTTGATGGGCATGAGGTTGATTTTGATGAAGTGATCAATCGTTTGTCTGCGTATCATGATTTTGAACGTCATGCTTATGAAAAGACTTGTCATTTATTGAACAGGGAGGGATAGTCAGATGCCGAATATGAGCTTAAAGAAAACAGAAATGCCGATGCAGGATGAAAAGCGAATTTATAATATTCAGGAAGTAACACTGGGCTATACGATGGAAATGGCTGTTCAGGAAGCTGATCGCTGTCTGCACTGCAAAAATGCGCCATGCATGCAGGGCTGTCCGGTAGGTGTACGAATTCCTGATTTTATTGCGAAGATCAAAGAAAATAATTTGGAAGAAGCTTATCATATTTTGAAGCAGACAAGTGCTTTGCCGGCCGTATGCGGGCGTGTCTGTCCGCAGGAAAGCCAATGTGAAAAACATTGTGTGCGTGCAATCAAAGGAGAATCTGTGGCCATTGGCCGATTGGAGCGATTCGCTGCAGATTGGGCCAACGAACATTTGACAGAAAAGAGTACACTGCCAAAGAAAAACGGACATAAAGTAGGTATTATCGGCGCAGGCCCTGCCGGCTTGACTTGTGCGATGGATTTGGCCATGCTGGGCTATGAGGTCGATGTTTTTGAAGCTCTGCATGTGGCAGGAGGCGTATTGGTTTACGGCATTCCGGAATTCCGTCTGCCGAAAAGCATTGTCCAAAAAGAAATTGCCGGTTTAAAAGAAATGGGCGTCAATATTTGGACCAATACGGTCATCGGCAAGAGTGAAACCATTGATGAATTATTTGAAGAAGGCTATGAAGCGCTGTTTATTGCTTCTGGAGCCGGTCTGCCGAATTTTATGGGATTAGAAGGAGAAAACTTAAAAGGAGTTTATTCTGCCAATGAGTTTTTAACGCGTTTTAATTTGATGAAGGCCTATGAAGAAAATGCTTCTACGCCGATTTTCAAAGGCAAACATGTCGTGGTAGTCGGCGGCGGCAACGTAGCAATGGATGCAGCCCGCTGTGCCAAACGATTGACCCAAGGAGATGTAACGATTGTCTATCGCCGTTCCATGGAAGAATTGCCGGCCCGAAAAGAAGAAGTGGAACATGCCATGGAAGAAGGCATCAACTTCTGCTTGCTGACAAATCCGGTGAAGATTCATGGTCAGGAAGGCGGCGTCAAACAAATTGAATGTGTCAAGATGCAATTGGGCGAAGCAGATGAAAGCGGACGCCGAAGACCGGAAGTCATTCCTGAGAGCAATTTTATCTTAGAAGCAGATTGTGTCATCATGGCAATCGGAACCAGTCCAAATCCTTTGCTTGCCCAGACAACAGAGGGACTTGAAGTCAATCGCAGAGGATGTCTTGTGATTGATGAAAACTGCATGACTTCCAGAGAGGGAGTTTTTGCCGGAGGAGATGCCGTCAGCGGAGCCGCTACGGTTATATTGGCGATGGGAGCTGGGAAAAAAGCAGCTGCAGCGATGCATGCTTATATTCAGGGGAAATAGTTGGTGTATAATGATAATAAATAAGGAGTGTATTTATGAGCAAAATTGTATTTCTGGATGTTGATGGTACCTTGATCGATTATCAGGCAAAAATGCCGGCTTCTGCAGCCAAAGCAGTCGCATTGGCCAGAGCTAATGGCCACAAGATTTATTTATGTACCGGCTGTTCCAAAGCAGAAATTGAACAAAGAAATCTTTGTGAGACCGACGGTATGATCGGCGGCAATGGTGCCTATGTCGAAGATCACGGCAAAGTGATCCTGCATCAGGGCTTATCTAAGGAAGATGTCAGACATATTGTCGATTGGTGCAATGGACGTCACTTAGGCTTTTATTTGGAAGCCAACAGCGGGATGTACTGCAATGATTACATGCTGGAACAAGGACCTGAGACTATGGTCAAATATGCGATGGGCAAAGGAGCTGATCTCAGCAAAGCTGAAGAAATCTCCAAAGAATTTATTCAAGGTTTTATTCATGTACAAAATGAAGATCAATATCGTGATGATGTCAATAAAATCAGTTTCATCTTAAGCAGTTATCAAGATCATCTGGATTCAAAAGAAGAATTTCCTCATTTGATTGCCAATACATGGGGCGGTAAAGGTGAAGTAGCCTTGTTCGGTGATCTAGGTCCGACAGGCATTACAAAGCGTCATGCCATTGAAGTTTTATTGGAATATCTGCATGCTGATCGAAAGGATACCATTTCCTTTGGGGATGCCAAGATTGACTTATCGATGTTTGAATGCTGTGCCTATAATGTAGCCATGGGCAATGGCGGAGAAGAAATCAAGGCAGCTGCCGATTACATCACCGATGACGTCAATGAAAATGGCTTATACAATGCTTTTAAATTCTTACAATTGATTGATTAAAAAAGGGAAGCGCTGGACTTCCCTTTAATATAAAATTTTCTTTAAGAATTCTTGAGCTCTTTGTGTTTTTGGATGAGCAAAGAATGCTTCCGGTTCTTGTTCTTCGACAATCTTGCCGTCTTCCAAGAAAATAATGCGATCACTGATTTCCTTTGCAAAGCCCATTTCATGCGTTACCACGACCATGGTAATGCCGGCACTGGCTAACTGCTTCATAACTTCCAATACTTCCACAACCATTTCTGGGTCCAAAGCACTGGTCGGTTCATCGAACAGCATGATTTCCGGATTCATCATCAAGGAGCGGGCAATGGCCACACGCTGCTTCTGACCGCCGGAAAGCTGTTTCGGATAAGCCACCTTTTTATCAGCCAAACCGACACGAGTCAATAAATCAATGGCTTTTGCTTCGGCATCCTGTTTGCTCATACCTAAAACCTGAACAGGAGCTAAAGTCATATTATCTAAAACATTCATGTGCGGAAAAAGATTGAAGTGCTGGAAGACAAAGCCCATTTTGGAACGAGCCTTTCTGGCTTGTTCTTCATTGTTATAATCAATAACTTCTCCATCAATGGTGATTGTGCCGGATTCAGGAATTTCCAGCCCGTTGATGCAGCGGCAAACAGTACTTTTTCCGGAACCGCTGGGTCCAATCAAACAAATGACTTCTCCTTTTTCAATCGTCAAAGAAATATCATTGACTGCATGAACCTGATCAAAGTATTTGACAATATGTTCAAGCTTAATCACTTTCAGCTAACCTCCTTTCCAGTTTACGGGCAATCCATGAAATAAATAAGGTCATGACCAAATAATAGACACCTGCCAAAGTCAACGTAATCAAATAAGCATAATAACGATTTCCTAAATTCTGAGCACTTCTTAATAATTCAATTCCTCCGATAACAGATACCAAAGAGGAATCCTTGATCAAAGTGATATATTCACTGACAAGCGGCGGAACAATCTGTTTGAAGGCTTGCGGTAAAATGACATAGCGCATCATCTGTGAATGATTCAGACCTAAGGTCTTGCTGGCTTCCCATTGTCCTTTATCAATGCTCACGATGCCGGAACGAATCAATTCTGTACAATAAGCACCGGAGTTAATACTGATGGCAATGATCCCGATGAGATAAACATTGATTCTTAATGGAGAACCGGTAATGATCATATAAATCTGCGGGATAACTAAGAATAAATACATGATCTGCAGAAGCATAGGAGTTCCGCGGATCACTTCTACATAAACATTTCCGATAAAACGAAGAAATTTATTCTTGGATAATTTGCAGGAAGCTCCTAAAACTCCCAGCAAGATACCAAATATCAGGGCAATGGTGGCCATCAGCAATGACCATCCGGCCCCTTGAAGCATATAAAGCATGTTTTCCCATGTCAGGGTCTGCAGGATTCTATCTATTGACATAACACCCTCCTATTCGCAAGAAAGGGGAACTAGAGTCCCCATTTTTCCTTTAGCTGCTGCTGTGCATCAGATTCATTGAACTGAGCAATGGCTTCATTGATCTTTTCCATCAAAGCATCTTTTCCTTCAGCAGTAATAATACAGTTTTCTTCATCAATCAATGGTTCTTCCAAGATAGTCAATCCTTCAATATTGTTGACATAATTTTCAGCAACGGCCTTATCAGCGACCATCGCATCAATAGAACCAGCATTCAATGATTCAACTAACAATTGTGCATCAGTAACAGAATTTAAGGTTGCTCCTTCAATGTTTCCGGCAGCCGATTCACCGGTAGTTCCGGCCTGAACACCAATCAATTTACCGTTCAGGTCTTCTGTTGTTTCAATACCGCTGTCTGATTTTACAATAATTACCTGAGCAGATTCTAAATATGGATCAGAGAACAATACCTGACGTTCTGGATCATAAGTAAATCCGGCAACTCCAATATCTACTTGACCTAACTGTACACTGGAAATGATCATTTCAAAAGACATTTCTACCCATTCAATTTCATATGGTGCATCTTCAGTTCCCAAATATTTGGTTAATTCATTCATCATATCTACATCATAACCAACAATTTCATTGTTTTCATCATAAGATTCATATGGCGGATAATCAGGAGAAATACCGATGCTGATCTTTCCTTTTTCAATTAACTGATCTTCCCAAGTTGTTTCTGTTACAGGTGTATCATCTGTATTTTCTTCCGGCTGAGCTGTATTGCTTGAGCATCCTGCTGCCATCATCATTGTTAAAAGTCCTATGGACAAACCTTTCCATAATTTTTTCATTTTTCGTTTCCTCTCTTTCCTTTTATTTCTAAATCTATGTGATTGTTATTTGTTCATATGCGCATCGTCGATCTGTTGTCATGCCATCACCCCTGTAAATAAAAAAAGCAGCAGATCTCAAAGAGACGCTGCTGCGCGGTACCACTCTAATTGCCAATCCATTTGATTGACCACCTCTACACTTAATGCGTGTTCACAGTTACCTTACTTTCATACGGTAACATCTCCAAAGCTCGTTTCATTTCCTTCCTGTATCAGGTTTCCACCATCCCCGACTCTCTGTATCATTACCAGAAATTACTACTCTTTTTCATTGATGTTGGCTCTAGTTTAATGCAATTCAATCAGATTGTCAAGAGAAAATATTTAATTATTTCAAATAACTTTCTGAAAATGTTTTCATTACTTTAACTGAGTAAATTTTCTTACGCGATCATGTGTTCCTAAGATCAAAATGCTTTCATGATTGGTAAAAACATGACTGGCAAAAGGCTGAGGAGATAAAACTCCATTTTCCTTTGTAGCTAAAATAGAAATACCGTAGCGATTACGTACATCCAGATCCAAAATTGTTTTGCCGATCCAGCTTTGCGGCAAGACCACTTCATAAATTCCATATTCCGGTGTCAGTTCAATAAAATCAAAAATATTATTGGCAGAGAAGCGAACTGCCAATCTTTCGGCAATATCTCTTTCGGCATAAACAACATAATCCGCTCCGTTTCTCAATAACAGTTTTCGGTGAACATCACGAGTAGCACGGGCTAAAATATATTTAGCTCCCAAGTCTTTCAATAATACTGTGATTTCCAAAGCAGATTGGAAGGAATCCCCAATGGCTACGACACAGAGATCAAAATTAGAAACTCCCAAGCTTTCCAAATATTCTTCGTTTCTGGCATCACCGATCTGAATGTTGCGGATCTTAGATGCATTGGCATCTGCCACTTCCTCATCTTTTTCAATACATAATACTTCACTGCCTTCTTCAATGCATTTTAGTGCCATGTGACGGCCAAATCTTCCCAGCCCGATAATCAGCATAGATTTCATTGTATGTACCTCCTTATCCTACACGAATCTTATCTAACGGCAATTTCGATGTAACAAGTGAATGTTCTGATGCAAAAGCAACTAAAAATGTAATGGAACCCACGCGTCCAAAAAGCATCAGACATGTTAAGATAATTTCAGAAAGAACACCTAAGGTTGGTGTGATCCCCATAGTCAATCCAACCGTTGCAACTGCAGAACTTGTTTCAAACATGACGGTTAAGATCGGCAGATCTTCAACAGCAGAAATAATTAAGGTGCTGCTGAAAAACAAAGTCAGATATAACATGAAAATAATAGCACTGGTATGCAGTGTATCATCATCAATTCTGCGCCCAAAGCATTCAATAGATTTGCGGCTGTGCAGCTTTGCCTTGACATTCAGATACATCATGGCTACTGTCGTTGTTTTCATCCCGCCGGCAGTAGAACCCGGTGAACCTCCCGCCAGCATCAATAAGACCATGACCAGTATGCTGGCTTCTCTCATGGAGGCAAAATCAGCGGTATTAAATCCAGCTGTACGCGATGTCACTGATTGAAAAGCAGAGTATAACAATTGATCCTTCAGTCCTGCATCAACAAATAATGCAGAGCCTTGTTCAATCAAGAAAATACAGGCGGCACCTCCAAAAATCAAAACCAGTGTCATGACCAAAACAATTTTGGAATGAACCTGCAAATTTTTAAATTTAAATTTATTTTTCAGCAAATCATGCCAAACAAAAAAGCCCAGACCGCCGATAACAATCAATGCCATAATGATGATATTGACATAGGTATTTCCGCTGTAAGCAGTTAAAGATGAAAAAGGAGCGTTGATTCCCATCAAATCAAAACCAGCATTGCAGAAAGCAGAAATCGAATGAAAAATGGAAAAATAAATGCCTCGAAGCAAACCAAAATCCGGAATGAAATGAAAACTTAGAAGCAAAGCACCAATTCCTTCTACAAGCAATGTACCTAAAAAGATAAATTTGCTCATGCGTACGATACCGCCAAGACTTGGTGCAGAAACAGATTCACTCATCAAGACACGCTCATGCAGACCAATCTTTCTGCCGGTGATCATTGTCAGCTGAATGGCGACAGTCATAAAACCTATCCCGCCAATCTGAATCAGGGCCAATATGACCAATTGGCCGAACAGTGTCCAGTGTGTATAGGTATCAAAACGAATCAGACCTGTAACGCAGGTAGCTGAAGTAGCTGTAAATAAAGCATCCAAAAAATTCGTTCCTTCATGTGAAGAAATAGGAAGTGTTAAAAGGATTCCTCCTAGAATTACGATAAACAGATAACCCAATAAAATGGTTTGTGTTACTGTTAATCGCTGCAGCAGCTTTTTGATAACAATCACCTCAAAGTCAATTATACTAGAACAAAAAGAAAGTGAAAGAGGAAAATGGCTTTTTTGATGAAAATCATCAAGAGGATTTCAAAGAATCTTAAAGCCATTGCAAATAACGCACAAGAAAAGACTAAAAATGCACATTTGTGCATTTTTGTCTATTCGTAAGATTGTGCTCTGTTTCTGAAAATAATGCCGCATCCAATACGTACTCCGGAATTACCGCTGGGATCATGCGATAAATTATCCGGCATGGTATGAATGATGACGGTGCGATTCAATATATCTTCTACGCTGAAACGCTGTGTCAAAATGCTCATGCGGCATAAACCATTATTGGAAAATAAATTGCCTAAATCTCCGGCATGCTGCGGATGCAGATCATTTTCCGGGTTGTAATGACTGCCGGCTTCACTGAATGGATTGCGTCCGCTGTTGGGCTGACATCGTCCGGCGGTATGAATGTGAAGACCGAAGTAATTGTTTTTGTCATTATCCGGCAATCCCATTAACTGAATGCGTACCATGGTCCCATTTCTCTGCGGAATAAATTCAACGATTCCTCTTAAATTCGGATGAGCGGAAGATCCGCGTATAATAGCAGCTGCATTGACTTGTCTGTTTGTGTCCATAAATAGCCTCCACGTTAATCTATGCATCAAAAGAAAAAGCGTTCATCGTGATTAGACAATCTTTATATTCTGAGATAAAATAAAATTATACGAGGGGAGGATCTCTATGGAAAAATGGCAGGAAATATCTATTTCAGATATTAAAAATGTACGTATCGGTCATGCTGATGATGAAGTGAATGCGACCGGAACAACCGTATTGATCTTTGAAAATGGGGCAGCATGCGGTCTTGATGTTCGCGGAGGAGGACCGGCTTCCAGAGAAAGTCAGCTTTTAAATCCAACCATGAGCAATCAGAAAATACACGGAATTGTTCTCAGCGGAGGCAGTGCCTTTGGTTTGGACAGTGCCGGCGGTGTTATGAAATATTTGGAAGAAAAAGGCATTGGACAGAAAGTCGGAAAAGCGATTGTGCCGATTGTCTGTGCTTCCTGTATCTTTGATCTGAATATCAATGACAAAGTGAAACCGGATGCGGCCATGGGCTATGCCGCCTGTGTTGACAGTGAGCAAAACAGAGTCAGAAATGGCTGTGTGGGGGCCGGCATGGGCGCAACTGTCGGCAAGATCCGCGGAGATAAAAGTGCCATGAAATCCGGTTTGGGCTGTTATGCAGTTCAAGTGGGAAAACTGCAGGTCGGAGCCATTGTTGTTGTCAATGCTATCGGGGATGTTTATGAAATGGATTCCAATCGGCAATTGGCCGGTCTTTTAAATGCCAAAAAAGATGGACTGCTGGATTCAGAACTTGAAGCAGTCAAATTGCTGCAGCTTGTCAGCAAGTTTACTTTCAATACGACGATCGGTGCTATTGTGACCAATGCTAAATTAGACAAAACACAAATGAATAAAGTAGCCGCTATGTCCAGCAATGGCTTGGCTCGCACGATTCGTCCAATCAACACTTCTATGGATGGCGACTCCATTTATGCGGCCAGCTGCGGCAATGTGAAATCCAGTCCGGATGTTGTGGGGACATTAGGAGCTTATGTGCTTGGAAAGGCAGTCAATCAGGCAGTTTTATGTGCAGAAAGCAAATTTGGCTATCCTTCCAGCAAAGACATTTTAGGGGGAAAGAAAGATGAAGTTTGAAATTGTCAAATATACCAAAGACAGAATTGCAGATGTCATTGAATTTGAAAAAAGACTTCGTCAGGAAGAAGATTTTTGGGGGTGGGAAATCAATGAGGAATATAAAAACAATGTCATGCAAAGCTTTGAATCAGAAGCTTTTCAGAATGCTGTTTCTTTTTTGGCTTATGTTGAGGGTCAAGTAGTCGGCAGAATTGATGCCAGTCTGATTGTCAGCCGTTTTGAAGGAAAGATCAATGCTTATCTGGATTGGATCTGTGTACTTAAAAGCTATCGTCATTTCGGCATTGCTCAGCAATTGATGAAAACACTGAGAAGTGAATTAAAAAAGAAAGATGCTTCTGTACTGATCGGTTTGATTGCATCTAATGAAGAAGCTCAGCATTTCTATCGTTCTTTAGAAAATTCTTCCATTCATGATGAAGGAATATGGATTGATTTGTAAGAATAAATTGAGTAAAAATATGTCTCTTTATTGCTTTTTGTGCATATTAAAAAGTATAGGGGGACATTTTTTAATGAATAAAAATAATGAAAGGTTTTTGGTGTATCTAGGAAAGAAATACCAAGAGTATGCACTGACTGAATGTAAAAATGACCATGCCATACATGAAAAAACTGAAATAGATAATAAAATGGGATTTATGCTTTATATAGAAACCATACTAAAGACAATGCCTTCGGATTATGCTTTGATTCTTCGCAATGATTTTTTTAAAAAAAGAGAAGAAAAATGGTGGCAGGCTTATTTTACCAAAAGTACTTACTATCGGAAAAAGAGTCAAGCAATTGATGAATTTGTAAGTTGCGCTAAAAGGTAAAAAATGATAAAATTGATAAGAAGAAAGTGTAAAGGCTTACACGTGTTTAGGAGGATCATGTATGTTAAAAGGTATTGCGGCAAGTGCCGGTATTGCAATTGCAAAAGTTTATAAGTTGGAACAGCCTGTTGTAACAATTGAAAAGAAAGAAGGCATGAATGCAGCGGAAGAATGTGCAAAATTTGATGCTGCTTTAGCAAAGACTCTTTCTGATATTGAAACAATTAAAGCAAGAGCTGCCGGTAAATTAAGTGAAGAAGAATTGGCAGTGTTTGATGCTCACTTGATGATGGCCAGTGACCCTGAATTTGCAGCACAGATCAAAGCAATGATCGAAAACGAAAGTGTAAATGCAGAGTATGCTGCTGATGTTGTTGCGAACAACACAATTGCTATGTTCGAATCCATGGATAATGATTATTTCCGTGAAAGAGCTGCAGATGTTAAAGACGTTACATTCCGTTTAAAAGCAAACTTATTAGGTTTATTAATTCCTGATTTATCTTTGGTGGATGAAGATTCTGTGATTGTAGCTCACGATTTGACACCATCTGATACAGCACAGTTAAATGAACATGCCAAAGGTTTCGCAACTGCAATCGGAGGAAGAACTTCTCACTCTGCTATTATGGCAAGAAGCTTGGAAATTCCTGCAGTTGTTGGATGTGCCGGTGTATTGGAAGCCTGCAATCATGGCGATACAATCATTTTGGATGCAATCAGCGGTGAAGTATTTGTTAATCCAGATGAAACTATGATCAAAGAATATGAAGTTAAGGCTGAAGCATACAGACAAGAAAGAGAAGCATTGAAAGTATTGAAGAATGCAAAATCAGTGACAACTGATGGACATGAAGTTGAATTAGCCGGAAATATCGGTACACCAAAAGATGTTGAAGGCGTTGTGAATAACGGCGGTGAAGGTGTAGGTCTTTATCGTACAGAATTCTTATATATGAATTCTCAGGAATTCCCAACAGAAGAAGAACAATTTGAAGCTTATAAAGAAGTATTGGAAGGTATGAATGGTAAGAAAGTTGTTGTTCGTACATTGGACATCGGCGGTGACAAGAAACTTCCATATTTCACATTCCCTGAAGAAATGAACCCATTCTTAGGTTATCGTGCTATTCGTTTATGCTTAGACAGAAAAGATATTTTCCGTACTCAGTTAAGAGCATTGGCTCGTGCTTCTGTTTATGGTAAATTGTGCATCATGTTCCCAATGATCGCTACAATCAATGAATTCAGAGAAGCAAAACAAGTATTCATGGAAGAAAAAGCAAAATTGATTGCAGAAGGTGTTGAAGTTGCAGATAATATTGAATTAGGTATGATGGTTGAAATTCCTGCAGCTGCAGTATTAGCCGATAAATTTGCTGAAGAAGCTGACTTCTTCTCAATCGGTACAAATGACTTGGTTCAATATTCTATGGCTGCTGACCGTATGAGTGAAAAAGTATCTTACTTATATCAGCCATTGAATCCATCTTTATTACGCTTGATCAAAATGACAATTGATGGTGCTCACAAAAATGGTAAATGGGTTGGTATGTGCGGTGAAATGGCCGGCGATCCAACATCAGTTCCGGTATTGTTAGGTTTAGGCTTAGATGAATTCTCTATGAGTGCTACTTCTATTTTACAGGCTAGAAAGATCGTTAATTCTTTAAACCACAAAGAAATGGAAGAACTTGCAAACAAAGCATTGGAATGCTCTACAATGCAGGAAGTAGTAGAATTAGTTGAAAGCAATTTAAATAAATAGTAATTCTTAAGACGTCATATTAAAGTGGCGTCTTTTTTTATTTAATAGGAAATTTCATTTTAAAACAATAGAAACATCGTTCTTACTTTTACTTATTCTTGTGCTTGAGATAGTAGTTCATCGCTACCATTGTATCCTGATTGCATTTATAGCAGCCTGCGATAAAGAGGTCATCCAATCCACATTCATCATTCATTTCACATATCTCATCAATCAGCCATGAGGGAATCTTTTGCTCATATCCACAGTTCAGGCATTTGCATAATGTGTATTCATCCTTTGTGGCGATTAGATCCATTTCATCAAATTCAAATTCTTTTATCATGGTTATCAGCCTCCTTTCTGCTTAACCTATCCTAAAACAAATACTTCCACGAGTTCCATTATATTTCCGCATGGGCATTGTAATGGATCACGTTTGAAATCTTGGATGATGGTATTTCGAAAACGATGAACAAATTCTTGATAGGTTTTCTTTTGTGAATATCGTTTTATCTTTTCTTTGTTACCCTTTTAAATGAAAATTGTAAATTTAAAAAGATATAATTAAATAACAGCATTACCGCTTTTTTTGCTAGGTGTCATATGATTCTTTTAAAAACATGATAAGATCTAAAATAATCATGCATTATGAATTTCTGATATTTTTTAACTGGGCGGATGTTTCCCATTTTATCTGTTAAAAAAATGAGGGTACAATATGTCCCTCATTTTGTAATTATTTTGTGCTGAATTATATGTATAACTTTCATTCTCACATACTTGTAACTATGCAAAAATGCGTATAACTCTTCATTAATTATTCAGCTAATAATTCAGAAACTACTTTACCTGTCTGAACACCGGAAGTCATAGCCCATGTGAATGTTGAACTTGGTAAATATAAGTCTCCCTGAACACCGCCGATAACTTCACCGGCTGCATATAATCCCGGAACTGCTTCATTAGAGGTATTTACGACCTGCATGTTATCATTGATGCAGATGCCTCCTAAAGATGTAGAGTAGCGAATTGACATTTCTAATGCATAGTATGGACCCTCTTCAGAAATTGTTGTATGTAAAGGACGTCCATATTCATCGGTTTCAGCACCGGAATTAACAGTTTCATTGAATTTTTCAACTGTAGCCTTTAATGCATCGGCAGGAACATCAATCTTTTCTGCTAATTCTTCCAAAGTGTCGGCAGCTTTATAGAATGGCTGCCCTGTGTAATCATCAGAAGTCCATTTAGCTGGATCTTCAGGATTGAAAATGCCACGGCTGGACATTCCTTCATTAAATGCATCATAATTTTCTTGATCCATGATTAAGTACTGCCTTTCATTTAATTCCATAGCTTGCAATAAAGCCCAATCATCACCTATTTCGGCAGCAAATCTTTCACCTTTTTCATTGACTTCAATACCACTCATTTCAGTGAATACGACATAGCCCATGTTTGTATATTGAGGGGCTCCGCTTGGAAGAATCATACTGTGAGGAGCTTTATTTACCCAAGGGATGTTACGTGTAGCACCATCAACAGCTTTAATCATTTCTAAGGCATCTCCGTCATGTCCGGCGTGTCCGGAATAACGGAATGCTAAGTATTCTTCAGGAATAATATCAGTATTATGTCCATAACCTCCAGTTGCTAAGATAACAGCTTTCGCATTGATTGTATAGTTCGTATCAATGCTGCTTGCTTTAATACCAGTAACTGTACCATCCGTAACAATTAGCTCAGTAGCCTGAGTACCTAATAATAATTCAGCACCAGCATCTAACATTCTTTCTTTTAATGCAAGCATAACACCGGCACCGCCTCCATCCATTGAGAATGTTGCGCCAGAACCAGTTTTG
>CALUVS010000038.1 GCA_944324265.1 uncultured Traorella sp. | reverse complement strand
AAAGATTTGTCTATTTATGTGAGTGCCTTTATTGGCACTTTTTTTCAAGACAAATCTTTTCTAATTTACTTAAGTATAATAAAACATATACTTTTCATGTCACAATAAGTGAATTCGATGGACCTAATATTTATGAGTCAACTATCCGGCAAGGAAACATCAAGTATGTGACAAGATATGAGTTCAAAGAAAAAAACGACAGTGTTGAAGTTACATATACAGAAAGAATTTTTAATGATAAAGGAAAAGAAGCAAAAACTTTATTTAATTGGATACTCTTTTTCTTTAAAAGGAAACAACTTAAGGCACTGTTGATGCAATTTAAAGATGCAGTAGAAAAAGGAGACGGAAATGAAGCATATTAAAATTGCTGCAGGTATGGCAGAATGTTTCGATTTTGGAAATGCAAGAGATATAATTAAAACTATTGATAGTTTAGGAGCAGATTATATTCATGCTGATGCTGCAGATATGAAAGAACTGGCATATCAGCAATTATTGGGAGGTCCGCAGATTATTCGTGATATTCGTTCTGCTACTAATAAACCGATTGAGTGTCATTTTTATACAAGTGACATTGATTATATCTTCATCGAAAAATTGGCACAAGTGGGCTGTAATATGCTTGTTCTGCCAGCGGAACATTTCTTGGGTTTTAAGCTAGCAAATATTATTCATTGGTGTCATATGCTTGATATGAAAATTGGTTTAACACTCGGGTGTTATACACCATTAAGTTTTGTTGAAGAGGCTATATATGATATAGATCGTCTTCATTTGGTCATTCATGGTGCAGGAATACCGCCTGAAGGGGAAGAAATGTGGACGTGGAGAAGAAGTTCAATCGAAATGATAAAAAAGGCTAGAAAAATGATTGATGAAAAAAATCCAACTTGTGAATTAGCTTTAGATGGCGGAATAAGACCTAGTAATTTGGATCCGCTTGTAGCTTTGAATCCAGACGTGTTTATTTTTGCGAGTGCTTTATATAAAGATCCTGATGGAATTGCAGCTGGTTTTGATAAGTGTCGGTTAGCTATAGATCAAGCTGCTCGGAAATATAATTTGAAATAATTATACTGAAAGGTTTCTTAAAACGCTAGAGAATTTGAAATACTTGTTTACGTATTTCAGATTCTCTTTTTGCATTTTCTTCGTAATAAAATATATACCGAAAAGAGTTTTTTATTAATAAACATTCTAAATAAATTATTAGATGTTATAATGGTCTTAGTTATAAATAGTAATATTTTATTTATCACTGAAAAGGAAGCAGTACATGAAAAAAGCAGTAAAAGAAATTATTGAATTTAATCGTGAAAGAGATTGGAATCAATTTCATTCACCAGAAAATTTAGCAAAATCAATTGCAATTGAAGCCGGAGAGTTATTAGAATGTTTTCAATGGGATGCTAATTTTGATAAACAGCAGGTTTGTGACGAATTGGCAGATGTAGTGAATTATTGTATTGTAATGGCAGATCGATTAGGAGTAGATTTGGAAGATATTGTTCTCAAAAAGCTTGAAAAAAATCGTCAAAAATATCCAGTTGAAAAAGCAAAAGGAAATTCAAAGAAGTATACTGAGTTATAGAATTTATGATTGTTTATCAAGAAACGAAAGAACAATTTTTAAATGATGTTCGACTGGATTTAATTGAAGATAAAATTGAAGAGAAAGTACGGGAAAAACTGCATAGAAAAACAGGGCAAAGTGAATTTAATGCTTGGATGAATTCGATGCAATATATGTATAGAGTATTAGAGGATAAACGTATTCCTAATGACTGCAAGATTGCCATTGAATATCGCATTCCAAATTCAAATAAAAGAGTAGATTTTATAGTATGTGGGGAAGATGCTAAACATCGGGAAAGTGCTGTTGTGATTGAGTTAAAGCAATGGACACATGTTGAAAAGGTTGAAACAAAAGAAGCCATTGTAAAAACATATTTGCATGGAAGCTTGACTGAAACAAATCATCCTTCTTATCAAGCCTGGTCTTATGTCAGCATGATTCAGGATTATAATGAGGATGTACAGAAATATAGAATTAATTTAAGGCCATGTGCCTATTTGCATAATTATAGATTAGGGCAAGAAGATGATTTAACAGATTCTTGTTATGAATATTATATTGATAAAGCGCCATTGTTTGTTCGAGGTGAAGCTCTAAAATTAGCGGAATTTATTGCTAAGTATATCAAAAAAGGGAATCCAGATGTTTTATATCATATAGATAATGGGAGAATTGCTCCGAGTAAATCATTGCAGGATAGTTTATCTGCTATGTTGAAAGGAAATCAAGAGTTTGTTTTGATTGATGAGCAGAAGATCATATTTGAAAGAGCCATTGAAATTGTAAAGAATTCAACTGATAAAAAACAGGTTTATATTATACATGGAGGACCAGGTACTGGTAAAACTGTTTTGGCAATAAACATGCTTGTTAAAATTCTGAATTTAAATCAAAATGTGATGTATGTTACAAAGAATTCTGCTCCTCGTGAAGTATATAAGCTGAAACTGACACAAGATAAATATCGTAAGGTGTATGTGGATAATTTGTTTAAGGGATCTGGCAGTTTTACGGAGTCAAGCAACAATGATTTTGATTGCTTAATTGTGGATGAAGCTCATCGTTTGAATGAAAAATCCGGAATGTTTCAAAATATGGGTGAGAATCAAATTAAAGAAATTATTAATGCTGCAAAAACGAGTATATTCTTTGTAGATGATTTTCAAATGGTTACGACAAAGGATATCGGAAGTACGAATGAAATTAAAAAGTGGTGTACATACTTTAATGCAGATGTTTATGAAGATACCTTATTATCGCAATTCAGATGCAATGGAAGTGATTCATATTTATCTTGGATAGATAATGTATTGGAAATTAATACGGAAGCCAATGATGATTTTGACTATGATTACGATATTCGAATTTGTGATAGTCCAATGGAAGTAAAACAATTAATTTTAGAAAAAAATAAAATTAATAATAAGGCACGTATGGTGGCTGGTTATTGCTGGAACTGGATCAAAGACGGAAAGAATGATACAAATGTTCATGATATAGTGATCGGTGATTTTGCTATGTCTTGGAATTTAAATTCTTCTTCTCCTTGGGCAATTGATAAGGAATCTGTCAATGAGATTGGCTGTATTCATACTTGTCAGGGATTAGAGTTTGATTATATAGGCGTAATTATTGGTGAAGATTTAAGATATGATCATGGCATCATTACTGATTTTACAAAACGTGCGAGTACGGATCAATCAATTAAAGGATTGAAGAGCTTATATAAAGAGGATAAAGTAAAAGCACTTGAAATTGCAGACAGAATTATTAAAAACACATATCGAACACTTTTAACAAGAGGGCAGAAAGGATGTTATATCTATTGTGTTGATGAAGGGCTTCAGCAATATTTGAAAGAAAGATTGAAATGATTATTTACTTGAAGATTTTTCTATATTAACAGATGTATGTACCTTAAATTATATTATAATTGATTCATGTTTTATTGAAATCAAATAGTGAAATGTGCTTTTTTTACTTCACTTAAATTGCTTATTTTAATAAGTCTCATGATTTCGTTTAAACGAATTGACGCTTCGTTCATAGTGCATTATAATATAGAACGGTTAATAATTGTAAAGTAGGAGGAATGATTCTATGAACGGTTATATGACAACGAAAGAAGCTGCTGAAAAGTGGAATATCACAGTAAGGCAAGTACAGAACCATTGTAAAAGCGGTCGCATAACCGGTGTAATGAAAGTCGGAACGAACTGGTTAATTCCTGAAGGTACACAAAGACCCAAATATACTTTTGTGTGTGAATGTGATAATAAAGATGCTACTAAATAGAAAGTAGTATGTTTGTTTAACTATAATTATTAGATTATTTTGAGAGACTATAGCTGGAGGTGAATTGAGTGGCACTACGAATTCCGTGGGACAAACAGGAAACAGCATTGCTTATTGATGCGTATCTAAGAGTGAAAGATAAAGAATTGTCTCAACAGGAAGCAATAAAAGAAGTATCAACGCTTCTTAGGCGTCGAGCGATTCTTTCTGGCATTGAGATAGATGAAGTATTCCGTAATGAAAATGGAATTTCTATGCAGATGAAAATTGTCGGTGGTTTGGTTGATGAAAAGCCTTCCAGTTTACATAAAGCAACAAAGATGTTTGCAGAAATGGTCGCTTTATATAAAAACAGGCGATCGGAATTTGAAGCGATACTAATTCAAGCGAAAGGAGAATGTACTGTGCAAGTCAATATTCAGGAGAATTTCTTTGCGTGGCTTTCTTCAAGAGTCTCCTCGGCGCAACTTTCTGAATTTTATATTGTTTGCAAGGACTTAGAAGCCTTTTGCCTAAACAAGCACATTTTGGCTGTGTCATTATTCGAAACAACAGATTTTGAAACATTACAGTACGTTAAAGATACGATTCAAACAAATAAGATATTTCAATTTAAGTACTTCCGTCAGATTGGAAAAATGAAAAAAGTCATGGAGTATTACTTAGCATTTCTCCGTGAGAATCCTATTCAAAAAGAAGTGCCGATTAATGCCACTAAAGAAGTTGCTGAAGCTATCAGCACTAAGCCTACGGAGGATGCTGATACAAATCATATAGTTTCAACTATAGAGATAGAGGAAGTTATAGCTATAGGGAATGAAAATGCGATTTCTGAATCGAACAATATTATTTCTACCAGTGTAGCAGAGCATAAAACCAATACTCTCATTTGGAATTTTGCAGATGAGAGAATAGACTTTACTTTTACTATTCCTACTGAAGTTTTTTATTTTGATGAAAAAAGAAAATGTCAAGGATGGCAAAATGTGTTCGTATGTATCATTGAGTTTTTACAGGAGGACTATCCCGCCATTATTCGAGGAATGGTCGGATATTATTTTGCTAGAGTCGGTAAAGTTATTTTTACTGGAAGAGCTGGTGTTGATAGACTCAGTAAAGCTGAAAAAATAAATGATGGATTGTATCTCGAAACAGATTGTACACCTGATGAAATTGTTACTATATTGCACTTACTCATGAACAAATGCAATATGGATTACAATAACATCGAAATCATTTATGAAAAAAAACAGGGTAAGCATTTATCGGTTGGGATTGGGATAGATGATTCATTAGAATTACCTATTATCGAGGAACACCCCCAAAACAGACATATTGAAACAGAAAATAAAGCGATTATTACCTCCACGTATGAGAGGAAGTCAGCTTTTGAGAACTGGCTTATATCAGGTGCAGGTCTTGCAGAACGTTCGGCTCAAAGCTATAGTTCTGCTGTAAATGTTGCAGGACAGTATTCTGTAAGATTAGGCTTTTCTGAAAAAGAACTGTATTTCGTTTTGGATGCAGAACAAGTATATCAGATTAACACGAAACTTTTGGCTAATCCCGAGTTTGCACAGTTGAATGAAAGTCAGCATAATCGCTATCGTGCTGCTTTGTCAAAATATTGGGATTACTGCAATGCTCTTGCAGGAGGAACAACTGTAAAAGCTCCATTTAATGTTACATCAGAGCAAAAAGGTGAAGTTGCGAAAACTCGCATTGCTTTTATTTCCTGGGCGCAGGAACAACAAATGCAGAAAGCAGCTATTTTGGCATACCTTTCCGATATTAATAAATGTAGTGAATTTGCAAAGGAACATGATTACATAAAGGAAGAACATTTTCTTCTTATAGAAGATGCAAATGTTCTTGAACGTATATTTTGGGAAATGCGAAAGGACAGCGGATTTGTTGATTTTATCAACGAGCGACAGAAGCGACCTATTTCCGCAATGAATAAGCTTATTGCCTTCCGCAGAGCAACTGGAAATAATACAATAGTTTCTTCTGCTTCAACATTGCATATAGAGCCAGTAGAAAAAGCGGAACAGCGACCGATTGCATCTGAAATAGAAGTTGCTGTTAATCCACAGGTTAAAGAACGATATACTGCAATATTGGCAGAAAATTTTGCGGATGGTTTTAGACCTGGAAAAGCAATTGATCGCAATCGCTTTAGAATGTATTATTTTGACATGTTCGGACAAGAACTGATCGAAGAAGATGAGCAGCTGGTTGGTACAATGATAAGGATTGGTAGCATTCATGATGAGCGTATTTATGTAAAAGATGAGACGGAACAAAAAGATCTCATCGAAGAAATCAATGAGACAATCATGGAAACTTTCAAAGAGGGGGCTTCGTGTATTTACTTGGATTGCTTGTTTGAGAAGTTCCAAGAAGAACTAGCAGAAATACTTCATGTTTACAATGTTAACTCTTTGGAAAGTATTCTGTTTAGTTCCCAAAAGAGAAACTATTTCAAACGATACAACTATCTGTTTGAATATAACAAAGAACCTGCACCTGCCAAAGATGTTATTGAGTATATGAAAAACTCTCATTTACCAGTAATTTATGCTGAAATAGAAAGTAGTCTTTGGTATATACCATTAGATAAAATTAAACACACATTAGTTACGAAACCAGGCATAGTGAATGTTGCACCTGAAGCATATCTATATGCACCAAATCTGCCTGTTAGTGGAAATGAATTACAAAAGATTGCAGAGTTAATAAGCCATGCTTTGTTACAAAGAAGCTATATTTCTGATGTGGAACTTATGCAGCTAATTGAAGAGCATTGTCCTTCCGTTCTTATAAATACATCAGATTATCCAATGTGGGGACTTCGCAATGCACTTGCATACCTTCTTCGAGAAAAGTTTTCATTTAGAGGAGCAATTATCAGCGATAAGGATGAGGAAATCAGTATGGCAGAAGTCTTCTCAGACTTCTGCCAGCAATCTGAACATATTACACTCAAAGAACTTAAAAGATTTGCAGATGAGTTGAATACTGTAATTTATTGGGATTCTGTGTATGGCAAAATGGTTCGAATAAGCCAAAATGAGTTTATTCGTCGAGATCAAATCCATTTTAATATTGAACAGACGGATGCTGTTTTAGATAGTCTTGTTCGAAGTGAATATACGCCTATTAAAAACATCAATCTGTTTCTACATTTTCCGACAATAGATGTTCCTTGGAACAATTTTGTTTTAGAAAGCTATATTGCAAACTATAGTAAAAAATACAGATTACTCCATGCAAACTACGCTGCTACTGATTGCTGCGGAGCTGTGGTTCGACAAGAATCAGGTATTTCTGATTATAGGACACTAATCGTCGATGTCCTTTCAAAGAATACTGGTTGGAAAACAAAAAAAGATGCACTTCAGCTATTAGTTGATTTGGGTTATCAGCAGCGAAGAAGTTATAGCGATATTGAAAAAGTAATGCAGGAAGCAAAAATTCGCTTGAGCATGCAAAAAAAATAAAAGTCTCGGAGGAAGTGGCTATGGGTAAGAAAAACATGATTTTATCAAAAATCAGTCCATGGCATTTACATCTCATCAGTCCTATCGTTTACTACCATACGAAAGAGAAGATGATAATAAACAGGGAAGAGCTGTGTGCATTGATATTCTTGAATTTATTACGTTTTTATTGGAATATATATGACCTGTTTGTTTGACGAGGTAGTTTCACTTGAAGGAAACTTGATAATAGCAGCTCGAAAAGAGTAACAAAAATATAGAAAAGAGGACACCTTTATGTACCAATATATATGGGATGCGGAGACCGGTGGACTACTACTTACAACTGAAATCTCTAGATTTAGTAAGGAACCCCGTCCCGTCTATTATAAAGAACTAGATATCCTTGGCTTTGACCAGTATTGGAATTATCCAAAGGATGATAGCGCGCCACTAATGTGGGCAGAAGCCAATAATTATATATACAAAGGACGCACTGTAGCGAGAACAAAAGGGGGGTCTGTTTATACAGCACCAGAGCTTGTTATTCTAGATTCTCCTGAACCTGATAATGGAGTGTTGGAGTTTGTTGATCTCGAGACAATGGTTCAAAAGAATCAATCTCTTTTAGAAACATTGACCCAGGAAACAATTCAAAAAATATATAATGTTTACCGTGAATATAAAAATAAAGTTGACATATTTTACGTTGCGTTTAGCGGTGGAAAGGATAGCGTTGTAGCACTTGATTTGGTTCAAAGATCGTTACCACATGATGATTTCCTTGTTTTATTTGGGGATACACGAATGGAGTTCCCTGATACATATGAGGCCGTTAAAAAGATTGAGCAGTATTGTCAGAAATACGAAATAAAGTTTTATAGGGCACAATCCAAATTGGTTCCTTCTCAGACATGGAAGATATTTGGACCACCGTCTACTACGAGTAGATGGTGTTGCAGTGTACATAAAACTTCTCCGCAGATCAATTTGCTTAGAAAGATAACTGGAAAGCACGACTTTACAGGAATGGCATTTACAGGTATTCGTGCAGAGGAAAGTTTGACTCGAAGTGAATACGATTCTGTAAATGATGGAAAGAAGCATAGTGGTCAGCTAAGCTGTCATGGTATTTTGGAATGGAGCTCTGCGGAGCTGTTCCTTTATATTTTCGCAAGAGGGCTTATCATAAATGAAGCATATAAGAAGGGGAATACTCGTGCAGGTTGCCTTGTATGTCCGAACTCGTCTGGACGACATGAATACATCAAGAGAACGTGTTATCCGACGGAAACCGACAGTTATTTAGAAATGATTGCTTCTACAAGCGGTAAAACCAACTATAGCTATGAGGAAATGAAAATGTTCATCGACTCTGGTTACTGGAGAACTAGAAAATCTGGTAGAGAACTTAATTTCGGACATGACTGCTTTGAAGTAAAGTCTGACGTAACTCCTCCGACGATCACAGTTTACAAAACTCAATTTCATTGGGAAATGTGGGCAAAAACAGTTGGCGAGTTTTATCAAGCAGAACCTGATATGTACATTATCAAGTATTTGGATAAACTGTACCAAATCAAACTTGAAAGAACTGACACAAGCATTTCTTTCTTGCTGTTAAATTGTACAAAGAGCAAAGATGATGTCAGGTTCTTCTCACTATTCAGAAGCGTTATTGTAAAGACGCTATATTGCATTGGCTGTGGTGTATGTGAAGCAGAGTGTAAGAGCCATTGTATTGATATGTCAAATGGTATAAAAATCGGGGATAATTGTACCCACTGTCACAAGTGCCATGATATACATGAACATTGTTTAAGATACAATTCAATTAGAAATAAGATTTCGGAGGGGAGAAAGATGACTGGATTAGATAGGTACTTTAGTTTTGGTGCTCGTGCTGAATGGATGAATATTTTCTGCAACTATGATTGCGGTGCAGAATTTTGGATGTCCGATGGTGATGGACTGGTAGCGAATAAAAAGAAGGACGCATTTAAAAATTTCGTTCAGGATGCTGGTCTTGTTGTGTATGATAAAAAAGCGGAAGGAGACAAATATTGTAAGTGTGTTCCTACCGAAGTAGCAGAAACTGTATGCAAAATTGGTGCAACAGAAGATGCTGCATGGGCTTTGATTTTGTGCAATCTTGTTTATACTCCAGCATATAACTGGTTTGTTAATAATCTGAAGCTAGGCGTTTCTTATACTCCGGACTCTATTAAGATGATGCTCTCCGATGTCATGGAGAATGACTTGAAGGGGCTTGGTAAAAGAAATGTTGTGGATGCTTTCAAAATTGTCATGGACAAAACACCTCTCGGTACCTCTCGCATTTTTGCTGAATGTGATGTGGAGGAAAATATTAGTGCATCTGGTAAGGAAACCATCACCTTAAACTCTTTGGTGAGATGTGGATGGGATTCTCCGGATGCCAGAGTAATTCTGTATAGCTTGTACAAATTTGCTGAGGCCTGTGGTGACTACTACCAGTTCACACTCGAAATGTTGCTTGATGATTCTATTGAGCGTGATGGTGTAAGCCCTACTCGTATTTTCGGGTTGGATAGAGAAAGTATGATTCGCATTCTGAATGGACTTACAGTGAACTATCCTGAGTTTATTTCGGCATCCTTCACTCTTGGCCTGGACACCATTACTCTACGTCCTGTTGGTTCTGAATTAACATCTGAAGATGTATTGAAGCTGTTCTAAATAGGGGGGGATAACGTATGACGGGCAAAAAACTTTATAGGGACTATTTCAATATAGACCCCAAGTATTATGCGGCAGTAACCGCAGATTTGATTGAAAGTGGCATGGTAAGCTGGAAAAGTTTCTATCCTCACGATACTTTTGTGAAGCTGCTTGAAAAAACTCATACGGTATTATCTGGTAAAGACCCTCGCTCTCTTTGGGTTGAAGGTGCATATGGCACTGGTAAGTCACATGCTGCACTTACTGTAAAATCTTTACTAGACGCTACAGATGAAGAAGTAAAAGACTATTTTAATGACTACGATTTAAGCCAAGATCTCTGTCAAAAGATTATCGCAGATAAGAATGATGGTCTGCTTATTACCATCCATAGAATAGGTTCGGGTTCTATTCGCTCAGATCAGGATTTGATTCTTGCAGTTCAGGACAGTATTATGTCTGCCTTGGAGAAGAATGGTATCACTAACCGTGGCGAAGTATCTCTGCGTGTTGCAGCACTCAAATGGTTAGAGAAAAAAGCAAATCGTGACTATTTCAATACTTTGATTGCAGAGGAACAGTATGCATGGACTTTTGGCGATAATGATGTAGACGCTGTTATTGATCGCCTGCAAAATGGTACACCGGCACAAATTGCCAAGACAATGAGAGACATTATTACCGTTGCAGAAGATAATGGTATTACTGCTTTACGTCTAGATATTCAAGGTATGGCAAACTGGATTAAAAATATTATTTCTGAAAACCAGATTAAGGCTATTCTGTTTGTTTGGGATGAATTTACCGAGTTCTTCCAGAACAATCCAAACTCCCTTACTGGTTTCCAGACTTTGGCTGAAATCAGCCTTTCTCATCCTTTTTATTTTATGATTGTGTCTCACGAAAGTAGAAGCCTATTCTTGAATGCTGAAACAGCCAAGAAGATTCTTGATCGTTTCGTACCTCCTGTAAAAATCGAATTACCTGAAAACATGGCATTCCGTTTGATGGCACAGGCGATGAAAACTACACAGGATGTAATGCTTAAGAAGGAATGGGAAGAATATAAAGGTGAATTAACTGATGATTTGGCTAGCGTATGTAGATACATTACCTCCAGCATAAAAAGCACGTCTATTCTTGGGCAAAAGACAGTGCTGTCCGAACAGGAATTGAAAGCCATCGTGCCGATTCATCCTTATGCTGCTTTGTTGTTGAAGCACCTATCTGTTGCTTTTAGCTCTAACCAAAGAAGTATGTTTGACTTCATTATCAGCAATGATATGACAGATGCAAAAGCATTCAAATGGTTTATCAACAATTATGGCCCTCTAGATAGACCAAATCTGTTGACGATTGATATGCTATGGGACTTCTTCTATGGAAAGGGACAGAATGGATTGAATGACGATGTCCGTGTCATTTTGGATTCTTATAGTTTGCTACGTTCTGATAAGATGACACCTGAAGAACAACAGGTACTGAAAACCGTATTGCTTTTGCAGGCGATTTCTCTCCGCATTAGCGATGTAGAACTTCTGAAACCTAATGAGCAGAATGTTGATCTTGCTTTCTCCGGTACAGGCTGGACAAAAGGTAAGGCACGTTCTATTGCTGAAAAGATCGTTCGTGATGGAATACTCTTTAAGCGAACTGTCGGTGGTGGTAAGTCTGAATACACCATTGCCAATAGCACGGGTGATGCAGCAACAATTAAAAAGCTGAAAGATATCGTAATTAGAGAAACCAAAACTCAGGATCTGATTATCAATGCGGATTTAATTAATGCAATTACACTGCCTCCTGCAATCAGCGGTAGATACATTTTAAATGGTGCTGCTTATGGTAATTTCACACCGGCTGTAGCTAAACTTACCGCAACATCTCATTCCAATCGTTTCTCTGTTCTTGTGACTTTTGCTCTGAATGACGATGAAGCAGCACAAGTAAAGAACCAAATTATTAGTGGAATCAAGGCGGAAAAGCATGACATTATCTATGTCGATGCAAGCCTTTCGCCTATGGGCAAAGACCTGTTTGAGCAGTATGTGGAAAGTATGGCGTATAGCCGTTATTATGCACAGAATGATAAACATCGTGCTGGTGAGTTCCAGAAGCAGGCAGTAAAATGCCTAGCTGATTGGAAAAATAAGATTGCCAGTGGTGCATTTATGTTGTACAGTACAGATTATCCAAGTGGAAAGCGATTAGCAAATATCATCGCTTTGCAGGATGAGTTTAGCCTGATTAATCATCAGAAATATTATTATGGTCTCGAGAACTTTGATGTAAAGCGTGATTTGTTTGTTGGTGGTGCACTTGCACAAGGTGCAGAGTGTGGTGCGACGCAAACCTTAAAACAAACTTTCAAAGAGCCAAAATTGGAAACTGCTCTTGCTGGCGCATGGGGTGTAGAAAACTATTGGAAAGATCCGACTAAGCGCAGCTTGACCATTGTTCAGATTAAGATGAAGGTCGAGGAGTTGATTAAGAAGGGCTTCGATTCTCCTTCTGGTCATGTTTGCATTTCAGATATCTACGGCGAACTGGAGCAAGCTCCTTTTGGTTTTAGGGCTACTAATCTTACAGCCTTTGTGATGGGGTTTGTTCTAAAAGAATATACAACTGCGGACTATTTATGGAGTAATGATTCCAACAGCGGAAGTATGTCTGTTGACAAGATGAAGATGGCGATTGCTAACGCCATGAAACAGACTGTGTCCCCTAACAAGAACTATAAGCCTGAATACATTGTTAAAATGAGTGCAGAACATCGTTCGTTCTTAAAATGTACTTCTGAAATATTTCGTATTCCTATGATTCAGTGCGGTTCTATCGAGAGTGCAAGAAACCAGGTGCGAATTAGTATGAAGAAGCTCTCATTTCCGATTTGGTCTGTAAAGTCCATTTTAGAAACTGTAGAGACTCGTACTCCTAAGGCAATAATCGCTACGGTAATTGATGATTATTGTGGTATTGCTAATACCGCAAACAGTTCCAAGGCTTCTGAAAGTGATCTTGCTGATTCAATCGGTCGTTTGGTTATCCAAAACACTTTTATTACCGAAGATCTTACTCATTTGCTTACAAACGACATGTGCAGAAAAGGTATGTTGGCATATATTGATGCATACCAGAACGGTGTTTTAAAAACTCTTGCTGCTCAGATTGGTGATGGTGGGGAATATCTCGATCAGGTAAAACAAAAGTTTAATGCAGATGCTGCAAACTGGGTTTGGAATACTGAGACGGCAAACGATAAGATTAATGATGTGATTTTAGACTATCGCATTATCGCTGAAAGTGCAAAAAGTATTCCGGCTTGTTCTAGTATTAGAGATGTTGTTAGTGGTTGGAATAATCGTACAAATAACATTAAAATCGCCTTTGAAGCACTTAAAAAATATACTGGCGATTTGACTCCTTTCCTCGAAGAACTGTATCATATGAAGAAGATAAATTCTTTAGTTGATCAGAATAAAGAACATTTTTACTCTCTCTTGGTTTCACAGAGAGATGCATTTGATAAGTTTTACAGTGATCAGATTCTTTATTTCAGAACTGTCAACGAGATTTTTGTTGATGGAATGGACACTGATGATATTCTCAAACTGTATCAGGATATTCCTGTAGGACAGTTTACAAAGTCCTCTACTGAGTATATGACTTATATTGAGAACGCTGTTAGGGAATTTCTTCAGAATCAGGCTAAAAAGCGCTTGAAAGATTTATGGGTTGAAAAAACTGGGACAAAGAATCCTCGCGATTGGTCTGCAAGATATGACACTCCTATTCTCTGTATGCTTGATGATGAGGAGCGCACTGAAGCCAAGGAAATCTTTGCGATTATGATGGAGAACTCCCCTTCTGAGGTATCCATTAACCGTGCTATTGCATATTTGAATCGTGTAACCTATTTTGACAAACTTTCTAACAGCGAACTCAGAGATAGATGCTTTATGAGTCGAGTCGTTGGTGATTATGCTCTAATGCTGGATGATGTTCAAACAGTCCGTGAATATCTTGTTGCCCATGTAACTGTACACCAGTATGACTGGATGGATAATTCTACCGTGCAAAACCAGATTAAAATTCTTGCTGAAAAGAAATATAAGACTGGTGGTAGCGAAAAGGTTTGGTCTGTTGTTGAAAAAATGGATGCAACAGAACTTCGTCGTTATTTGAGAGACTTGATTACTGACAGTGTTAACGTAGGTATCGAAATACTTAAAAATAAGTAAGGAGGGCGTTTATGTACTGCAAGACTGTAAATGAATGCTTTCAAGAAATAAATGCATATTGTGCTGGCAAATCTTGGGGACAACCTTTATTAGTTAATACAGAAAATTTTAATGATTTTCAGACCGTTCTTCAACGCTTGGAAGCAGATGACAATAAACAGTGTATATTTGTTTCTCAGTTTACACAGAAAAATGGCTTACCGATAATTGATGATGCTATTGCAAAGATAATCGGAAAGGATACCTTTGTGTTGGTAGGGACATCTCAAGCAGCTATGCTTAGAAATGAAACAGCTGTAGATGCACTTGTTGATGAATTGCTCGGGTTAAGTATCTCCGGTCATGCGATTGTTTTGTTGAGCCATTGCAAAAAGTTCATTGATCGATATTTGCAGAGAGACCTTCGCTATGACCGTCGAGTTATTCTCGTGGAAGGGAGTCCATCTCCTCTTCCTAAGATAAAACTGACTGACAACGAAGCGGTGTGTGTGGGTTTCAAACCTTTGAATGGAATCCAGGGATTATTAAAATATATGGAGAAGATGGATGATAATAGGCTTCAGGCTCATCCAACTCTGACGGTGATGACTAATTTCAAGGCCACACTTTTCAGACAGTCCTTATACTCTTTTTCTGAAAGTACAGGGGTCTATGATGCTGTCTGTCAAAAATATCCGGACCTAACTCTCACTAAAAATAATTATGGAACACAGGAACAATGGAGTTGGCTTCTAGAAGTAATGAAAGATGTCGATACTTTTTCTGCGTTTGTATGTTCTCACTTTGGAGCAACGACTAACTTAATTGTCCACTTGGATAGCGTACTTGAAAGTGGCGACAAAAATGTGCTTTGGCTTTTATGGCTCGCTATGCAAGTGTTTGGTGTTGCTACAAATAAATATGTTGCTCGTATTATTTCTCACGCTGACTCTGTTGATGTGTTTGAGCGTTCTTTATATAATGAACTTCTTGACATTAAATATGACGATCCATTGTTTAATATATATTATGCAGAGAGAAAGAGAATTCTTGATAGTATTCCTAAGAATCTGCCTTATATCGATGATTATTGTGATCATATTGGTAAGCATGAGAAGTATGCAGCCCGCTATTTGACTTCAATAAGTGAGAGAGAACGATATGAACTTGTAAGATGTCTATCTATTTATGATTATAGCAAAGAAGAGATTTCAGAGATTCTCAAAAATGGTTTCCTTGATATTTACTGTTATATGCAACCTTTTACTTTTGACGCGCTTAACACCAAATTGCCTGATGCAGATAGTACTTTGCGGAGAGAGCTGACAGATTACTTCATACAGTATAAACAGCAGAAGTTAACTAATCGTATTTATGACGATTTTATTACCAAGGTGAATAATCATGCGGTTGATAGACCTTTTATGAAATTGCAGCCAAGAAGCAGTATCGTTTCTAAGTTGGATAAGGATAAAACAGGGTTCTTCTTTTTTGATGCTTTAGGTGTCGAATATCTTGCTTTTATTCAAAGTAAATGCGAAAGATATGGTTTGGTTTCCGAGATCTCTGTTGGACGCTGTGAACTACCTTCTATTACTTCGGAAAACAAGGAGTTTGAGAACACTTGTCCGAATGTAAAGAAAATTTCTGATTTAGATGAGTTGAAGCATCACAGCATGATATATGATTATGAAACATGCCCTTATCCGATTCATTTGTTCCGAGAACTCGAAATTATTGATACTGAACTGAGACGAATTCAAACTCAGCTCGCACAGGGAATTATTGAAAAAGCGGTGATTCTCTCCGACCATGGTGCAAGTCGTTTGGCTGTACTGTATGGAAAAGAATCTACATCTAATATCGAACTTAGCGAAAAAGGTGTCCATAGTGGAAGATGTTGTAAAATTGACGAGAATCCAAATCTTCCTCAGGCATCTTATGAAGATGGCTATGCAGTTCTTGCCAACTACGAAAGATTCAAAGGAAGCCGTGCTGCAAACTTGGAAGTACATGGTGGTGCTACATTGGAAGAGGTTCTTGTTCCAGTTATTACATTGGTTAGAAAGCCTGATAATATTACCTATTGTTTTGTTGAACCTGTGATTAAGTTTAAGATGGGACAAGATGCAAAAATTACGCTGTTTTCCAATATGCCGATGAAACAACCTCGTATTCAGGTGAATGGCATTTTCTATAATGGTACATTTGTAGGAGATAAGAAACACGCAGAATTCGTTATGCCTGAACTAAAACGCACAAACTCCTATGAAGCCTTCGTTTATGATGGCGACAAGAATGTTGGTGTAGCACTCAGTTTCAGAATTGAACGAGCAACTAAAGAAAAGAATCTATTTGGACTATAAATAAGATTGGAGGGGATTCTTAGTGAATGAATTTGCCGTAAAGATAGGTACAACAACCGACAATTGTCTTAATTCTGAGAAAAAACAAGGGGTTTATAAAGAAGGAAACGAAGATTTTATCAATCGTCTGAAAGATGCTTTTGATACAATGGTGGTGTTTAAAGACCTTCAACAAAACAATTTTATTTCTTCTTTTAAGCTGCCGTCTTTTATGCGAGACTATGTAATAAAAAATTTTCAGGATGACGATGGTGAAGTTGATGTAGACGGAGCAACAAATTTTATCAGAACTTATATTCCTAAAAAGGAAGACTGGAAAATTTTAAAAAATAGAATTATAAACAATAATGAAACGATTAAAATTTTGGCAAAAGTATGCGTCGAAATAGATATTCGCACAGGGGATATTTCGTTTTCTCTTCCGGATTTTGGTCTTGGATATAAAGACACAACCATTCCTCGAGATGTTTGGGACGCTTGTAGTGTCAATTTATTGAAAGCAGAAGAAAACTGGGGAATTATAGAACTTGGTTATCAGTATCCATATGATTCTAAAACACCAGGAAAAATTAAACTGATAGATTTCATAGATTTTTGTCCGTATGAAACTGACCTCGAAGAATATAAAACTGCACGTGAAAGCTTTTCTTTGGATGAGTGGCTAGATATTGTTCTTTCTGCTGTTGATTATAATCCTGTTGGATACGAGAATAGAACTCAAAAGTTATCAGTTGTACAACGGTTGTTACCATTCGTAGAAAAAAACCTGAATTTGATTGAGCTGGCTCCTCCAGGTACTGGAAAATCATATTTATTCGGTCAAATTAGTCGTTACGGATGGCTCGTTTCAGGAAAAGTTACACGCGCTAAATTAATTTACGATATTGGCAAAAAGGTAGATGGTATTGTGGCCTATAAAGATTTTGTTGCATTAGATGAAATTCGAGAAGCAGATTATATGAAGGATACTGAGCTTCATTCTGCTCTTCAACAGATTATGGAGAACAGAAAGTATAATGCCCCCGATGGACATGAAGTAAATGTTGATGCTGGTATCGTGTTCTTGGGGAATATTTCTGGTAGTGCAATGGATGAATATAGTAATATGTTTTTAGAACTGCCTGAGCCATTTCATAGAGTTCCTTTTTTAGACCGTATACATGGTTTCATCAAAGGATGGGATTTGCCAAGAATGAATGATGATTTGAAAGCATTTGGTTGGGCTTTGAACTCTGAGTATTTTTCGAGTATTATGCATGAATTAAGAGATGATCCCTCATACAGAGCGATTGTTGATGCTCTTATCGATATGCCGCCTAAAGCAGATACTCGCGATACGGAAGCAATTAAGAGAATCTGTACTGCATACCTGAAGTTGCTATTCCCGCATGTTCGCAAACCTCAGGACATTTCTTCTCGTGATTTTAATCGTTACTGTTTACAGCCTGCAATGGATATGCGAGCAATTATTCGTATTCAAATGGGTATTGTTGATGAAAAAGAAGCAGGCAAGACGGTTCCGAGTTTTTCTGTAATTGATGTGTAAGGTAAAAAAAATATCTTGTGTTTCTTGCGGGAAGGAGGCACTTGAAAGGGATGAAATTGGAATTAACAAGAAATTATTAGGGGAACAGGTAAAAGCCTTTTACTGTATGGATTGTCTTGCTGATTATCTTGGAGTATCGGTTGAGGATATTTTGGATAAGATTGAAGAGTTCAAGGATCAAGGTTGCAAACTGTTTGAGTGAAAATTATGAAAGTGTACGTGGATCATGCAGCAACAACACCATTAGATACGGATGCATTTAATGCGATGAAGCCTTTCCTTCTTAATGATTTTGGAAATGCTTCACAACAATATTCCTTTGCACGGGCAGCAAAAGCTGCATTGAAAGCTGCTCGTGTAACAATAGCAAAATGTATTAATGCGGAACCTGAGGAGATTTATTTTACATCGGGTGGAACAGAAAGCGATAACTGGGCTATCAAATCCACCGCCTTCGCTTTTGGAAAGCATCAAGCAATAATTACATCTCAGATCGAGCACCATGCAATTCTCCGCTCATGCCACACTATGGAGCGTATGGGAATTCCAGTACTTTATTTACCGGTAGATTCAAATGGTGTTGTCCAACCAGATATCTTGTCAGAGTACATTGATGATAGCACAAAGCTGGTATCTATAATGTATGCCAACAATGAAATAGGAACTATACAGCCGATTAAGAAATTGTGTGAGATCACTCATTCCAAAGGAGCATTATTTCACACAGATGCAGTGCAAGCGGTTGGACACGTCCCGATTGATGTGAGAGAACTTGATATTGATATGCTTTCCGCTTCAGCTCACAAGTTTAATGGCCCCAAAGGTATTGGCTTTCTGTATATAAAGAAAGGAACTCAGATCGATCCTTATGCAGATGGCGGTGCACAAGAATTTGGAATGAGAGCCGGTACAGAAAATATCGCATCTATTGTTGCAATGGCTGTAGCATTAGAAAAGAATTGTAATAGGATGAAATCAGTCAGTGACCATCTGATAGGATTAGAAAAGTTGATGACATCTCTGTTACAGAAAGCTGAGTTAGATTTTATTAAAAATGGCAGTCAGGAAAAAATTCCAGGAAATATAAGCCTTTCTTTCAAAAATGCTGAAGGAGAAATGCTCTTACATCGACTTGATTTAATGGGAATAAGCGTCTCTACAGGTTCTGCCTGCGATAGTAAGAATACGCAGATTTCTCATGTTTTGGAAGCTATTCATGTATCAGAGAAATATGCCAAAGGAACAATACGAATTTCCTTAGGATATGAGAACACTGATGAAGAAATATTCTATATTGTGCAGTCTTTAATAAAAATTTTGAAACGCTAATCTTATGTAGTATAGGTTTTTAACAGGGAGCGGAGAATAGATTGACGACACTGATGCCCCAATGATGTCGCTAAAACGCTGAGAAACCGCCGATAAATTGTCGACAATTGTAAGTATGTATTGAAAGATGCCGGAAAAGTGGACGAGCTTGCAGATGCATTTTACTGATAGCAGATTGACGGCAATAGTTCCAATAACGCCACATACAGCGTTGATGGGTTAAAAATGGCATTGATTTGGCATTATTAAAAAGAATATGAGACTATACCAAACTAGTGAACATGATGCAGAAAATATAACTGTAACCCAGGCATGAATAGCTTGGCAACAAAAAGCAGATCTATCCAGTGCGGTATGATCTTGCTTTTTACGCAATGTAATTTATCGTGTGGGTATAAACTGAAAAAGGTAGGAAATTTGGTAAAATGATTACCAGAAAACCTACCTTTTTTTTGTCAGAGAGAAATAAATGATGTGTTATTTTTTGTAATTGCCTCTTGGCCTAAAAGTCCTTTTATCAGACTTGAGATGTTCAGTTGCAGAATAGAAGATCTTGTTGTTGAGAGAATAAATCATCCTCTTTCTAAATCTAGTGAAATTGGCAGCACCTCTTGAGACACTGAGATTAGCTCTGATCTGACTGTTGATATTTTCAGATAATGCATTTGAAAGCTTTCTGTTATCATAAGGCCGTTTAAATGAATTGAGAATATAGGGTGCTGTTAGAATAAAAAGTGTACAAGTCTAATAGAGATGATTGTAAAAATCTGGTACAATGTCAAATGCTGAAAA
>CALUVS010000037.1 GCA_944324265.1 uncultured Traorella sp. | reverse complement strand
CCAACTGAATTGGGGTATTCCTCCCCAATTTCAATTGGCTTTTGATTTCTCACTGCCCCCAACTAATTTAGAGTGCCGATTCTTTATTGTGGCGCTATTGGGATTTTCGGTCGTTTACGATTAAGCACAAATCAATTTTACAAGATTCTTTATTCTGAATGGTTGACTTGTGACCAGATAAAGGGATTAAGCACAAATCAATTTTACAAGATTCTTTATTTAAAGCCTTTAAATTGTACGATACCACAAAGATTAAGCACAAATCAATTTTACAAGATTCTTTATTTGGATAAATTTGCTTCGCTTACTAGAACGAGATTAAGCACAAATCAATTTTACAAGATTCTTTATTTTCCATACAGGACAGTCAGAGTCCTTATCAGATTAAGCACAAATCAATTTTACAAGATTCTTTATTTCATGATAGAACAATTAATTCAGTCTAGTAGATTAAGCACAAATCAATTTTACAAGATTCTTTATTTTGGTCGTTTGTTAAGCAGAGGATAGGAGGGATTAAGCACAAATCAATTTTACAAGATTCTTTATTAAATCACAATAAACGCGCAACTCATCAGCTGATTAAGCACAAATCAATTTTACAAGATTCTTTATTACAAAACAATAAAATAGTTCAAAATAACGCGAAAAATTTGTATTTAATTGACATAATATAGAACAATTATTTTATTTTTCTCAAAATTTCAATAAAATCGGATGTGTAGAATTCATTTTTTTCTAAATTTTGAATTATATGTTCAGGATATTTAGAAGAAATTAGTGTCAATATTTCTCTAAGATAATAGGTCTTCAAAGAGTATTCTATTTTATGAAGTTCATCATCGCTAATTAGAGGATAATAATCATATTGACTGAAATTATTGATGAATTGTACCAATGAATTAAGATATGAATCTAAGGATTGAAAATTCTTATCTAAGAGAAATATTGGGAATTGATCCACTAACATATTACATAACTCAATTGAACGAGAAAATAACAAGAAAGTATATTTATCTAATTGAGTGAATTTATCAATGAGATATAACATCTGGGATAGATCTAGATACAAATCAAAGTCGTCAATGATAAAGATTTTCTCTTTGTTATTATTATCAAAAGCATACAAAAGGTTTAATGTAATAAAACGGGATGACGATGAAGAATTGATATCAAAATCATTGAAAAAGGGATAAAATAATTTCAGTAATCTGATAAGATCATCTACATAGAAATCGGGTGGTTCTTTTACAATTGAAATTCTGTTCTGAATTTCAGATATAATGGGTTTCATTTCATAAACAATATTCTGTTTGATTTGATCAATAAGCATTTCGTCTTGACTGCTGATGATTTCTTTCAGTATTCGATTTAATAAAGTTTTGGATGATAATTTTACTTCATCAGTTAAATTAGTTACTCCATTGATATAAATGACATCGAATTGATTTTTAAAAACATATTGATGATCAATCATGAATTCTTTTGATTGTCCGCTAAATGCTTTATTAAAGAATTCTGACAAAGTAGTTTTCCCGCTAGATGTACCGCCAAAAAAGAGATTAATATTTTTAAAGACTAAATAATGATTATTGTCATTATATTTAAATTCAACTTTCATTCAATAATCACCACACTATCTTTTCCTACTGTTTTTTCTATTTCAGATAATTCACCAATCACTAATATCATTTCTTCAAATTGTCTTTCTGTAATACATAGAATACGAATATTGCCATCATGAGGAGCATTTGCTTTGACTCGTTGGATATGTTTGTCTGCATCTTGTTTATTCCGGCAGAACCGAGTATATATTGAAAATTGCATCATCGTAAAGCCATCATCTAAAAGCAAATTTCTGAATTTGACATAATTTCTTTTTTCACTTTTTGAAACTGAGGGAAGATCAAATAACACCAATACTCTCATAATTCTATAAGATGTCCTCTTCATCATAAGATGTATCCTCACTTACAATAGTTGGAAGAAGCAAAAAGTTGGAGTTTTCATTTTCTAATGCCTTAATGTAGCTTAGAATCATTTCTTCCATAGCGTGTTGAATGCGATATGTTTTATTGTTGATGCGTATAGGTTTAACCAGTATTTCTAACAGTTCTTTCTTAATTTCTTTTGTTAGTGGGTAAGATAATTTCTTTAAATTTTGATAAACAATTAGGTCAACAATCGGTCGAAATGGCTCCATTAAATCACAGCTAAGATTAAAATTATTTGTTTTGGAACAATGGTGGATCCCAATAATTGTATTAAATCCATACATTGCTAATAAACGGCTCATATTTGCCATAAGAATGGTATATCCATAATTCAATGCGGCGTTGATTTCATCGTCAGCGTTTTGATTTCGATTAAACGCATTACCATATAAACCGGAAAAGAAGAATTTCGCTGCTAAACCTTCTCGATTCGTCTTATCGTTTGATTTTAAATCTTTTTCACATTCAGTTAATTTCAAAATCGTATAATCATCTTTAGTAGTCATTGTAATTACTTTTCTTTGGTTTTCGATTTTTTGTTTGACTAATTTGTACCATAACTGTGAATTAAATGGTTTCTTAGTTTCTAACTGCATATAAAACACTTTTAATTGCTTATAATGCATATAGAGAGGAAGCGTGATAGAAGTAGGCATATATTTTTCATTGCATATAATTAAACCAATATAATATGAAGAAAGAGAAGCAATGAGCTTCACCGTTATTGCAGAGCGTTGATCTTCAATTAGAATCAATGCTATGTCCTCTAAAGGCACTAATACTTCTCTTTCATCGTTTGAAACTGCTAAATTATTATCTTTTAAGTTTATTTTATCCGCTTTACGGACATAGATGCATCTATAAGACATGAGAATGAATTTTTCCTAAAACATCTACACTGATTGGTTTAATTGATTTAATAGAGGAAACAGTGATTCGCTGTTGCTTTTTATCGACTTTTGCTGTTAATCCGTTTTTTAATAAATCGTAAGAATCACCTAAATTACTTTCAACTTCTAACATTCCAGAAGAAAATCCAATTATTTGGCATAGTCCTTTGCCTGATTTGGTTTCCAAGTAAATGGTTTGCCCTTTATGTAATACTAATGGTTTCTTTGTAAAGCCTTCTGAAGCTAAGTTTTTCTTTTTGATGGTAATATTGTTTTTATCGCGCCCGTACCAAAGCAATAATTCAAGATCATCGCGTTTATCAATATTTAACAATCTAAATCGGTCCATCCCGACAAAGTAGAGTTTATCATCGTTGTCTCTAGTATAAACATGGACTTGTACAACATCTGTTTTATCAACATATTGTTTAATTCCTTTTTTAATTGCAAATGATTCTTTAACGAGATCATCATCAAGCTTGACTTTCTTAATTTCATTACCATTTTTATTTTTAGGAAGACAATGCTTTGCTTTGAAAGCTTCTTCACCATTTTTGTAATCACCCAGCCATTCTTTAACAGATTCATATATGTATTTTTGGGTAATATTTTTATCATAGATTCTTTCCAATTTCTTTTTGTCAAATGAAGGACTAGTGATAGACATTCTCTCTGTCATAATTAATCCGGCATCAGTATTCTTTACACCATAATAGGTAGCTTTATGGAGCTTGCCAGAAACCTTAGAAGCATAATGATGTGAAACAAATAATGGATGAATTAGATTCAGTACTTGCGGTGATGGATATGAAGTCATTGAAGTATCATTCTCATCGTTCACTCTGGATTTATAGATATGCATCAAAGCGTCCTTTTGATTTTTAGCATTCATTTCATAAACTCTTAGAATAACTTCTTTATCAAAGCAAGGATATGGAAGTGGGAATTTGCTCTTACTTTCATACATCAACTGAGCTTTCTTATTTAGATAATCTTCTTTAGTCATGAATTTTGTATGTGTTTCAAGTACCTCACCGGTATCATCGTCAACTTCATATTCCTCATATGCAATTTGATCGGCACCTTTTTGCCGGCGTACCATTTCTTCAATTTCTACTCTTCTTCTGATTTTGTCTGTAGCACAGGCTAAAACAGCGGCATCTAAAGCATGATGTAAATGATTTTCTCTATTCTTTACATCGTCATCTTCATCATAGATTTTTTTAATTTTACCTAAGATATCTTTCATTTTTTTATCTTTTGTAGTCAAACCATCCGCTATCATTGCACTGACTTGTGCATACATTTCTTCTAATTCCGTATGTTGTGTCTTTTTGATCGTGTAATCTTCTTCATGCATGGAATGAGTAAGCCCATTCAGATTCCAAACACGTCTTAATTTTGCTGTGATTTGACCTGTATAAGATTTGATTTTGATACTAGGAAATGAGTAAGATAATATCTCTTTGAGTGCTTTAGCTGCATATCGAGTATCATTGATTGTTCTTGCTCGATAGTCATTCATAAAACGTTCATCAATTTTCTCTGCGAAATAGCGTTCTTTTTTATTAACAGAAATATATTGTCTTTGTTTGATCCAATTATAGTATTTACTTAAGCCAACAGCATTTTCCTGTTTAAAGTAATCTAGAGGAATTCTGTTTCCTTTATCACTGTTTCTTTTCTTAAATACTAAAGCTTTATTTTCATATCGATCATCAAAAGTCTTGGTATATGGAATAATATGATCGATTTCCACTTCATTGTTTAAAAACAATATACTTTCTGGAATTCGAGATTCAGCCTCATTACCGGTAATGGCTAATGTATAAGGGCAAATTCCGCCTTGTTCCATGAATAAACGATATTTTAATATATCCTGTGAACTGACTTCCTTAATAGTTCTAAAGATATCCGGATGCTTGGAATAAATCTGATTTCTTAATGCATCATTCTTAATTTGGTTAAATTGCTGCTCATTGAACATTTCTGTTCTTTCTTTTTTGTCTTTAGTTAATTCTCTTGCCATTTCTATATGGATTTCTACTGGTTTTCCATAACGATGAATGACAGCGTTGACAACTTTTCTGGTCTCTACTAAGGTGCGTACAACAGCCTTGTTTGTAATTGTTTTTTCTAGTTGATTTAAAATATCATTGATAACAGGAACTTCATCAAAATCTTCAGTATTGGTTTTCTTATGCGTGTGATCATATCCGCAAGCCTTACAAGCTTCATAATAATTCATTCCTTCATCAATCATATGAGGAAGAATGTTATACAAAAACTTTAAAGATACTTTACCGAATTCTTTAAATCCAGTATCTTTCATCTTTTTAACAGTGTCTTTCAATTCTTCAGGTATTTCTACGTCCTTCAATGAATCTCTCTCACTGTTTAAGTAGCGGTCTATTTCATAATCTGATTTATTTCTGCTTAAGCAATCGGCAATACAGTCATACTGTTGCTGGGATAATTCATGAGTAATTCCAAATGCATTTAACTGTTTCTTCAAATTAGTAAATTGTTTAAGACTGTATACTTCTAAACTTAATTTTGCCTTTTCAATTTCTTGGTTTAAATCTTTTTCCGGATGTTCTGCAATATTTTTTACAATTTTGATGTATTCAGATCTGGCAATTCTTAAGCCATAAAACTGAATATCTTTATTGATTATTTTTTTGATCAAAGCATAGGTTACTTTCTTACCGCTAGCAGCTTCTTGAATGATTTTCTTTACTTCTTCAGATGTTAACCTATGTTTATCATTTTCTCCTTTGAAATGATATCGAATATCCTGTAATTTTTGTACTAAGGTAAATAATTCATAAGTATAAGATGATTTTGGTGCTCTTGGCTGATCTGGTTCAAATCCGCACTTTCCAATCATTTGATTTAATGGATTATGGTATGGTCCGCTGTCAGGTCCTTCAGAGAACAGCCTTTGTCTTAGCAAGATATCTTTATACTCATTGATAAAATCTTCATTGATTAAGTTTAGCTCCAATTGCTTGTTTAAGATCATGTCCACTTCTTCTTCTACCATTTTACGTGTAATACCATACGTGTATTCACCGCCAGTATTTCTTAATCTATTATTGGTACTTTGCATTTCCAACAAGTAATTCGTAATGGTATAAGCAGGGTCATTTTTTTGCTTTGCCAATAATTCTCCTTCCAACTTCTGTTTTGCAAATAAAAGCTTCTGTTCTTCTGTAGCACTGGACTTTTCGCTAGCATCTTTCTCATCAATCTTACGATTGGATTTAAATCCTCGGGCTTTAGCGTAGTGAACTAAAATAACTAAAAGCTCTTCATAACTTAAAGCTTCATGTTTTCCTTTTAATTTCAGCAAATAAGGATCGAGATTTTTTGTAAAAGCATTATTGATTTCTGTTTCATTTAATAAATGATAGCGTACGAACATTTTCTTCGTACGCTGCACACGTCTTTTTCTTCTTCGCAATACTCTTCGTGTACCTCTGGCAATTCTTCTGTCTTCCACGGACATTCCTTCAGAATCAAAAATTCTTGAACCTAAGTCTAAGATCAAATAAGGTTCATGATTATCATTTACTAATACGCATGCCCATCCTACAGAACCGACACCCATATCGAGACCTAATATATAATTATAATTATTGTTCATAACAGTCCTCCATATATTTTAATTATCTCATAATATGAAGGAATGTAAATAAAATGGAAGAATTTCCCCATATAAATATGCATAAATTGATAAATATTTTTATCATTTTCAAGAAAAACGAGGATAAGAATTTTAGACGGTATTTCTATTCATTTGTTCTATGATATCATACAATTTATGCCGCATAGAAAAACAAGTGGTTTGTGAAACACCGATTATACTTGCTGTTTTCTTCAGTGTCAGATGTTTCAACTCACATTCAATGAATAATGTCCATTGTTCATAACTTAATTTAGTGGAATGAAAAATCGTATTGCTGGTTATTGTGAAATTGCGTCCGCAATATTTACATTTGTATCTTTGGATCCCATAATCATGACCGTTTTTTACAATACATTTGTGCCCGCAGCTTGGACAGCTGAGATCTAAAGAATATATACGAGTCTTTTCTTCATTTGGATAAGGGCTGAGTTGATGTAATCGATTTGATAATTCTTCTATTTCCTGCAGAGTAAGATTATTTAGTTTCATAAGCATTTATCCTTTCTTTTACTACCTACAGGATAAAACTTAAATAAACACTATTTATGTATGATTAAAAAATTCCCTATTCAATATGAATAAGGAAGAATTTGCCTATAAAAAGCATAGGCCCAAACAAAAGTTTGAGCCATAGCTTCGCAGTCCGTCTAATGACGTGACTCTGATAAAGAGTCTTGCTAAAATTGATTTGTGCTTACAAAGATATCTGTGCTTAAGGGATATCCTTGTAATAATAAATTAACACAACTTAATATGAAATTCAATCATATTTGAAATTAATTATAATTATTTCAATGTAAATCTAATAATATGAGAAGCGAATAAATCGTATTTCATCCAATATCCTTCATTGAAATAGTATAAACATGAATAGTCACACATACAATTCATTAGGAGGTATTTTATGGAAAATACATTTAAATTTGAAGCGAATCCATATCATAATCTGGTACTTAAAGATCGTAAGAATTTGGAAATATCTGGTGTAAAAAGTATTGATAGCTTTGATGCGGAAGAATTTTTGATTGAAACAAGTCAAGGATGGATGATTGTTCATGGAAAAGAATTAACATTAGCTAAATTAGATACAGAAAATGGAGATGTCATTATCAAAGGAATGATTCAGGCGATTGAGTATGTCTCAAGCAAAAAAGGCAATACAGATGAATCAGTGTTTTCTCGTTTATTTAAGTAATGGCACTGACAGTTCAAATACAAACGCTGCTTTATCATTTCTTTGGCGGAATCGTATTTGCCTTCTTCTTTAGTTTTCTTTCCTTATTATTGATACGCATGAGTATATGGATGCGTATCCTTGTATTAAATGTATTTTGTATTTCTTATACCTTATTCTTCTTTTATGGTCTTTATCAGATCAATAATGGTATTACTCATATCTATGCATTACTTTTTTTATTCCTAGGAATTTCTCTTTTTTATCAGCTGATTTATCTGCATTTATTGCCGATTTTTCTTTTTTTGTTGAAAATCATGTCTCCTTTTGTCAGAAAAGGCAGGGTTGCGAAAAAGAAAATATATGGTATAATTAAAAACGGTAAGGGAAATAAGGGAAGTAGAAAAAAGGAGCGCATACGATGGAAAATAATCAAAAAAGCAAGAAACGCTCAATGAGAAGAGTCGTTTCAAGCCTGAAGAGTGTAGTACTCGTTTTCTTTTCTTGTTTATTTATTTGGAATGTAGTGAATGAATTACATACAACTCAACAGCTGCAGCAGGACTTATCCGAAGCAAGAGATTTGGCGAGTGAAATTTTAAGTGAGACTGAAATGCTTGAAGATCAAAAAGAGAAACTTCAGAATCCGGAATACGTAAAACGTTATGCTCGCGGAAAACTGCTTGTTTCTCAAGATGGTGAACAGGTGTTCTCATTAGAAGGAGACGAATAGAATCACTCTTTACGAAAATAAGTTGATTTATGATAATGAAGAAATGCTTTTCGATGATCAGAAAGGTATTTCTTTTTTAATTGGAAATTCCGTTCAATATTGTATATTTCTGCATCATCAATAATTTCAGAACTGATTTTTATACGTCCTTGATCATCAAATGAAATATATCCTTGGTCAAATAAAAAATCATGATTTCGGCATAATAATAGCCCATTATTTTGATCCATGGCTTCCAATACATGAGCACAATCACGGAATGGTTTGATATGAGAGGCAATTAACATATATGGAAGTTTTGCACCGCAGATGCAGCATCGATGATTGAATTCATTAAAAAGACAATCTTTGAAAAATCCCTGCAGTTCCTTTGAAGCATCTCGATCAGTCGGAATTCCTCTTTGAGGAATCAATTTTAAAATATTATCTTTATGACGATAATTGATCATCTCAAAATCAGTATTGCGATACGTGAGATCTTTATGTTCATACAAGTCTCTTGTATAATGAGCTTTGACACAGTCAGAACAAACGACATCTTGTCTGACTTCATCCAAGATCCAAATATAATCATCCGCATATGCAGGATTAAAATACAGCTGATTGCTGTTTGTTTTTAGAATTAAATTCGTATCCAACATTAAATCAATAAATACAGGAAAAACAAAAGCCTTTTCTAAGTCAGAACGTTTGAAACGCTTCATCAGCAAAGGTACTAATACCTCTCTGTTTTCTATTTTGCGAATAACACTTTCAAATAAAGAGACAGCTTCGGTATCTGAACCATTGCGGCTTCTGGAAAATATTGTGATAGCTTGGGATAAATCGTAGCCATTTTCTAAAAGTTTAATATTATCGCATTCTACACATTCAATAATAAATTGACGGATTTGAGCTTTGCTGAGCGTTACCTGATGTAAAAATAACTCATCTTGAATCGAGTCTGTTAGTTTGTCAATTGTCGTTTCATGTATTTCCAATGAATCTAAGATGTGTAGACATTTTTTTAGGCTTGATTTGTTCATATGAGGCCCCCTTTTTTATTATACAACAGAAAAATAAATTAAAGTGTACCTAATGACAAAGAATGCGCATTTTCGACAAATCTTCTGCATTAAAATGGTAATTAATAGAAGGAGGGATTTTTATGAAAGGTCCTGGTATTAAAGACTACTTAAATGCATTAAAATTAAAGAAAGAAATGGCAAAAGAAGCGGGGCTTGAGATGATTGAAATTTCATCGAAAACACTGCATCAGGAAATATCTCCAAATCATGCCACAATGCCTACCTGCTGTCAGGCGATGTATAAAGTATGCCTGAAAGATGATGAGATTGTGCGCCGTCCGAAAGGTACAACAGGGTATGGTTCTCATCTGTCAATTCGTTATTATGTGCAGGATTTGGATCGTGAACAGATGTTTCCGAACAAAAAAAGAGGAAGACCATCCAAAACATTGGAAGAAAAACAGGCAGCCAGGCGTGCGAAGATGAAAAGAAGTACGGAAGATCTGGGCAATGTTGTCAAAGAATGGCTGGATGAAAATCATTACACATATAAAGAAAATAAAAATGAAATTGTTGCTCAAAATGAAGAAGGAATTACACGTATCATCAATATTCAAGGAGTACGCAGGGGAAGAAAACAGACCTTACCGAATAAAATTGGGGAAATGATGACGCATATGGAAGAAAAAGATGCTTATTATAGTATGGCATTTAATGATTCGACATTGACACGAAGACAATGGAATGAAATATCTAGAGTAGTGAAGGATCAGTTAAAACTGAGTGTGCTGCTTGCAGATAAAAAAGGAAATGTAGTAGAAATCTAGGGATGCTGAGCATTCCTTTTTTTGTTATAATATGGAAAATGAGGTGAAGCGTTATGACAAAAGAGAAGATGCTTGCACTGTACCAACAAGAGCATCCGGAAATAAAAGAAATAGATGCCTGGCAATTTAGCGGAGACCCGGATACTTTGGCTGAACTTGTTGTGTCAGGGATAAAAACAGCAACCTGTTCATGCAAAGCCGGATATGCAGAAGATGAGTTACTTCCTAAAGCAGGTGATCTAAGTATGATCTTAAATAGTAAGAATGAAGCGGTATGTATCATTCAGACTACACGCGTGTACGAATGTGAATATCAAAACATATCATCTGAACATGCATGGAAAGAAGGGGAAGGAGACAGATCTTTGGCTTATTGGCAGAAAGTGCATCAAGATTTTTTTGAAAGGGAGAGTCAAGAATATCATTATGTATTCAATGAGCATAGTATCTTGATTTGTGAAGAATTTGAGGTTGTATTGAGAGGAAATGAATATGGAGCCTAAAGAAATTCTGGAATTTTTGCATTTAGCTGAAAAACTGAAAGGTGTGACACGTCATAGCTGGACAAGCAACGGCACACATGAAAGTGTTGCTTCTCACAGCTGGCGATTGGGATTGATGGCCATGTGCATGAAAGATCATTTTCCTGATGTTGATATGGATAAGGTCATTCAGATGTGTTTGATTCATGATTTAGGAGAAGCGATTACGACAGATATCCCTGCTTTTTTGAAGACAAATGCAGATGAAGAAAAGGAAAATGAAGCTTGGAAAATAATTTTTGATCATATAAGCGGAGATGTATACATAAAATTCAAGTTATTATTCGATGAAATGCAATTGATGAAGTCCAAAGAAGCACAAGTTTATAAGTTTCTTGATAAATGTGAAGCTTTAATTCAGCACAATGAAGGTGATATTGATACTTGGCTTGACTTGGAATATGATTTGCAGTTTACTTATGGTATAAAAGAATGTCAGTATAATGAGTTCACAAAACAATTTCGTGAAGCCATTGACTTTGAAAGTAAGGAAAAAATATTGAAAGAAGGGAAGCAAAAATGATTCGATTTGAATGTGATTACAATGAAGGATGTCATCCATCTATTCTAAAAAGATTAGAAGAAACGAATTTTATGCAGACTGCTGGCTATGGAGAAGATGAAATTTGTGAGAGTGCCCGTCAAAAAATCAAGAAAGCATGTGAGGCAGAAAACGCTGATGTGCATTTTTTAGTAGGCGGAACACAGGCAAATCTGACTGTTATTGCAGGTGCATTAAGACCTTATCAAGGAGTGCTTGCGGCAATCAGCGGTCATATCAATGTTCATGAAACAGGAGCAATCGAAAATACCGGCCATAAGGTTTTGACCTTACCTAGCAGTGATGGAAAGATCAATGCTGCTCAAGTCAAAGAATATGTAAAGAGACACTATGATGATACGACTCATGAACATATAGTTCAGCCTGGAATGGTGTATATTTCACACCCAACTGAAAATGGTACAACTTATACCAAGCAAGAACTCAGAGATTTGTATGAGGCATGTCAAGAAAACCATCTATATTTGTTTATTGATGGAGCACGTATGGGTTATGGTTTAGTTTATGAAGGCTGTGATCTGACTTTAGCTGATTTTGCGAAGTACAGTGATGTATTTTATATCGGCGGAACAAAAGTAGGAGCGCTGTTTGGTGAAGCAGTAGTAATTTCCAATGACGCATTGAAAAAGGATTTCCGTTATTTGATCAAACAGCATGGCGGTATGCTGGCGAAAGGAAGACTATTGGGAATTCAATTCGATGAATTGTTTGAAAACAATTTGTATACTGAAATTGCTAAGTATGCAGTAAGTTTAGCTATGCGTATCCGCAAAGCATTTGAAGCCAAAGGAATTCAAATGCACTATGATTCTTTTACCAATCAACAGTTCCCAGTGTTAAATCAAAAACAAATTGATACATTAAAAGAAAAATATTCATTCTCTATCTTTGAAAAACTCAATGAGGAAGAAACTGTGACTCGTTTCTGTACAAGCTGGGCAACAAAAGAAGAGGATGTAGAAGAATTAGTGAAGGATATAGAATTATTATAAGATAATCAAATTAGAAATTTGAGACACACTTTATTATTTGAAAATAAGTAATGAAGTGTGTTTTTTGATGCCAAAATATCAACTTAAGCAAATTATATGATAAAATGAACAAATGTATGTAAATTTCTAATAATGTATACAGAGTAAACAATAATATAACCAGAATGAAAATTTAATAAATGATTTGAATGAAAATTTAGACAATTCATCAAATAAGCCTAATTTATGGCTAAATAAAAAAAAGAGTCTCAAAAAATCCAGTAAAGAGATGAAAAAGAAATAGAAATAAAGTATAATAAGATTATAAATAAACATACAAATCAAAATGAGGAGGGATTTAATGACAAAGGAATTAAAGTATAAAATGATTGAGAATTATGTTCTGAAGAAAATACACACTGGAGAATATAAAGTAGGGGAACAAATTCCGACAGAATATGAATTATGTGAGATGTTTCATGTTGGCAGAATGACAGTAAATAAGGCAATTAATAATTTGGAGAGAAGGAATCTAATCAGACGTATCTCGGGTAAGGGGTCATTTGTCATCAAAAGAGCTTCTCGCTCTGTTACCGCATTAGGAAGTTTTACTAAGGATATGGAAAGGTTGGGGATGAAAGCATCAGCAAAATTAGTTGAATATCGAATAGCTACGGGTGCGGATTTTCCTACAGAAGCATATGAATTGGAAATAAAACCTGAAGATCAAATTATTTATTTTAAAAGAATAAGATATGGCGACAATATTATAATTGCTTTATCTGAGACATATTTAGTTGAAAGTTGTTTTCCGAATTTCAATCCAAATGTACTTGACGGATCTTTGGACGAGTACATGGCTTCAGAAGGATATACTTCAGAAGGTTTTATGATCAGAATCGAAGCGATGCTCGCACAAAAGGAACAGAAAAAATATTTAGAGTTACCATTAAATGAAGAAGTTCCATTATTAAAAAGTATAACCAAACGATACTACGAAGGAAAGGTGTTTGAATATACAAAAACATATTACATAAGCAACCACTTTGAATACACATTTACAGATGGAATCGATGGAAAGTAATATTTATTATATACATATTTAAATTAGGCATTTCGAAACGAAATGCTTTTTTTTGTGAATTTTTAGAAAGCAAATTACTCCATATGAAACGAAAAAGTAAGGATTATTATATTATAATGTAATGATAATGATAACTATGATATGACATTTTAAATAATGATAAATAAAAGGACTATACAAATTGAAATAATGAGTATACAAAATAAAAAGAATGGGATAAAATTGTAAAAAAAAGGAGAATGAATTATGAAAATCAGATCAGATCGAATTTATACATCAAATGGCTGTATAAATGGAATTATTGAAATTAGCGAAGGAAAGATTGTGAAGATCAGTTCAAATCCAACAGAAGAAGTTGATTATGATTTCACTGGGAAAATTATTTATCCAGGACTGGTTGATACCCACAATCACGGCAATAATGGATATGCACTGCGTAACTCAAAAAGGCCTATAGAAAAGCGATATGAAGAAGTAGAAGCTTATCTATTTAATTTAGCTGCATTTGGCGTTACTGGAGTTTTTCCAACATGTTCATATGATAATGTTGAATGTATCGAGACAATGGCACATAAAGAGACAGATGGTGCAAAAATATTAGGAATACATGTAGAAGGACCATGGTTAAAGCGAGCAGGAGAAAAAGGAAAGGCCGCAAAATTTCCGGATCCGACAAGAGAAATAGCAGAACAAATGGTAAAAGACGGAAAGGATATGCTGAAATTAGTGGCATTATCTCCTGATATTGAAGGTATTGAAGAAGTAATCAATGTAATGAATAAAAATAATATAAATTTATCATTAGCACACACCAACTGTAATTATAATCAAGCAATTCAAGCAATAGAAAAGCATCAGTTTAAAACTGTAACGCATACAGGAAATGGCATGACAGGAATTCATCATCGAGATGTTGGAACCTTGGGCGCGGCATTATTAGATGACGAAGTGTATTGTGAAGTTATTTGTGATTTTATACATCTATGCAAAGAAATGGTAGAAATTATATTTAAATTAAAAAATCACGATCAATTAATGTTGGTATCTGATAATTCAGAATATACTGGTTTACCAAAAGGGAAGTATACATATGAAGATGGTTATATCGAATCTGATGGATGCCGAAAGCTCCTTACAGATACTGGAAAAATACAAGGAAGTAATTGCACAATATTAGTTGGATTAAAAAATATTGTGAAAGAAATAGGAATTGATTTAGAAGAAGCTTGGAAAATGACTTCTTATAATGCTTGCCATCATTATGGAATTAAAGAAAAGGGTAAAATTGAAGAAGGATATTATGCAGATTTCATAGTAATGAATGATGATCTTGAAGTAGAAGAAACATTTGTTGAAGGGAAAAAAGTATTTGATTTTAAAGTAAATCAAAAGAAAATCAATGAAGAATTTATAAAAAATAATCGATATATTGAATAAAAACATATACATTATGAATACTGTAATTAAAAAATGTATAGACAAATAACAATAAATGATATACAATTTATTCGAAGAGGTGAAAGCGCTAACATGAAAACTTTTAAGGGAAACATGCATGACTACATTTTCGAATCAAAGATGTATGCAAATAAGATTATTGAAAATAGAAAAAACATAACTCAATCGTTTATTGATGCATTTAACGAAAATATTCAGACTGTTTATGTTACTGGGGCAGGAACATCGAACTTCTCACCGCAAAGTTCACGAGTATTTATGCAGAAAGTTATGAAAGTTCCAACCTATGTAGTACTGCCTACAGAAATTATCAATGATGAATATATGATAGATGATTCTTGTATGGTTGTTGGGATTTCGGCTACTGGAACAAGCGCAAATACAATTAATGCATTAGAATATGCGAAGCAGCATGGTGCAGCTGCAGTAGCTTTAACAAATGATTTCGAATCTCCATTTGCACAGAAAAATGAATATAAGGTTTTCATTGATCATGGTGTAGAGGATTGTTCTCCAAAATCAAAAAGCTATATATGCGAACTAGTGACATTATGCTTATGCGCATTAGAACAGGCGCTGCAAAGTCAAAAAATATCAGAAAAAGAATACGATGAATATATATCTAATCTGAAACGCACTGTCGATAATCTAGAATACATCGCTAAAGAAAGTGATAGTTGGTATACCCAGCACTCAAATGAGCTGAAAGCCTGTGAGCGAATGCTGGTTGTAGGGTGTGGTGCTAATAAAGGAAATATTCAAGAAGGCGCATTAAAAATATTGGAATGCGGACGTTTCCAAACTAGTTTCTATGAATTAGAAGAATTCATGCATGGAATTTATCATTCAATCAAAGATGATTGTTACTTATTATATATTGCTAATAAGGGAAATACATTTGAAAGAATGATTCGGCTGAGAAACTATCTTAGTGAATTTACCGAACATCAATTTGTAATCAGTAATGCTGAAAGTGGATATCATGATGAAAAATCGTTAGATATCAAATTTGTAGAAGATAAAGATTTTTATTTCATTGAATACATTGTTCCAATGCAGATAATTGCTTATAGAATCGCAGTTGATAAAGGAATTAATCCGAATATACCAAGTGATCCATTATTTCACCAAAAGATGAATAGTAAATTTATTTAGGAGAAGACTTATGAAAAAAATATTGCTAGTAACACATGGGCAATTTTGCGAAGGGATAAAAAGCTCATTGGATGTAATTATAAGCGATTCAAGTATGGTAGATACTATTGCTATAACTGTAAGTGAATCACCTGACGAAATAAAAGAAAAAATCAAGAATTATATTGATACTGTAGATGAAAAAACACCAATATTCATTATTACCGATATTCCTGCAGGATCAACCACAACAAATGCAGCAAACTTTGTACCATATAGAGAAAATATTCATTTAGTGACTGGATTAAATTTAGGTATGTTATTGGCGATTGCTCTTCAGCCTGTAGAAGAAGGGAATGTGAGAGAAAATATACATTCCATTCTGGAAGAAGCCAAGAATACAATTGTGTATGTAAATGACATGTTCAGTCAGAACTAATAGAAAGAAAGGAGGAAAAATTTATGATTAGACAGTTAAGAATTGACGACAGATTAGTTCACGGAGAGGTGGTAGCATTATGGGTATCAAATTTAGGTGTCAATACGATTGTTATTGCAGACGATGCATACGCATCTAATCCAATCAATGCAATGACAGCAAATTTGGTTAAGCCAAAGAATGTAAATCTTTATCTGAAAAAGATTTCAGAAGCACTTGATTATATCAATGATGCAAGCCATGAAAAAGAGAAAATCTTTGTTGTTTGTGCAAATGCTCAAAATGCATTGGCTTTAGTAAAGGGATGTAAAAATATAACTGAAGTTAATGTTGGAGCAATGAGACATGCACCTGGTAAAAAGCAGATTAATCTTAAAGTATTTGCTGATGAACAAGACATTAAAGATTTAAGTGAAATTGCTGAATCAGGCTGTGAGATCTTTCAACAAACAAAACCAGAACAGAAACGTGTCAGTTTACATGAAATGATAAATAAATTTAATCAAGGGTAATCAAGGAGGTTAATATGTTTATTGTACAATGTCTTATAGTAGCTATCCTAGCTGGATTGTTACGTTGGGATGGCCGAGTTTTTGGTCAGTGCTTGACTGAAACTCCATTGTGTGCGGGATTATTAGTAGGTATTGTATTAGGTGATCCATATACAGGTTTGATCATGGGTGGATCATTACAGTTAGTATTCTTGGGTATTGTTGGTATTGGTGGAGCTACTCCTCCAGATAGTACAGTCGGTGCAGTTATGGGTACGTTCTATGCCATTCAGACAGGAATGGATGCAGAAGCTGTAATCGCACTTGCTATGCCTATTTCAATTTTAGGACAATTCTTAGGTATTTTATCACGTGTTATCAATGCGCATTTCAATGGTGTTATTGATGAAGCAGCAGCTGAAGGAAATACAAAGAAAATTGACCACGCATTATGGGGAGGAGCATGGGTATTTTTCATCCTTACTGCAGTGCCAGTATTTGCTGGATGCTATTGGGGCGCTGACGCAGTTGAAGCTGTTGTAAATGCATTGCCAACAGTTATTATTGATGGTTTATCAAGATCAAGCAGTTTATTGCCTGCGTTAGGTATGGCATTATTGATGAACTTCTTGTTTGATAAGAACTATGCACCATACTTATTCTTAGGATTTGCATTAAATGCATTCTTGGGTTTAAGTACATTAGGATGTACATTCATTGGTGCAATCATAGCAGTTGTAATCTATAACAATAGTAGACGAGAACTAGCGTAGGGAGGAAATAATATGTTATCTAAGAAAACAATGCAGAAAACATTCTGGCGTTCTTTTCCATTACAAGGTTGCTTTAACTATGAAAGACAACAGACAGTTGGTTGGCTGTATGGTTTAGTTCCAGGATTAAAAGAAATATATGCTGATGATGAAAAAGGATTAAAAGAAGCATTAACAAGACATACATCTTTCTATAATACATCTCCTCAGTGTACAACATTGATTCAAGGGGTTGTTCTTGCAATGGAAGAACAAAAACACGCACAACCTGAAATGGATGGTGAATCAATTGTTGCAGTTCGTACAGCGTTGATCGGTCCTTTAGCTGGTATTGGTGACTCTTTGTTCTGGGGAACTTTAAGAACAGTAGGTTTAGGTATTGGTATTGAACTTGCGTTACAGGGAAATTATTTAGGACCAGTTATTTTCTGGTTAATCCACAACATTCCACACTTCTTATTCCGTCACTACGGATTAAAATGGGGTTATGAAAAAGGAATGGAATTCTTAAGTGATGCAGCAGGAACTGGTGCAATCAGTGATATTACAGATGCAACGAAAATTGTTGGTAACGTAGTTGTTGGATCAATGATTGCAAGCATGGTTACTGTAACAACATCAATCACAATTACATTTGGAGATGTATCATATGCAATTCAAGATATGTTTGATGCATTATGTCCAAAGATTCTTCCATTAGGTTTGACATTCTTATGTTATTGGATGATGAAAAAGGGAGTTAGCACAACTCTGATCATGGTTGCATTAATTATTGCAGGTATCGTATTAGTATGGATTGAAAGCTTACCATTCTTTTTACCAGTTGCTGCATAACAAGAAAGTGAGTGATATAGGTGAGTCAATATGATAAAGCTTCTGATTTAAGCCAGATGAGTGAAAATGCGATGTTTGAATATATCAATGAAACACCAGTAGTACTTCAGAATATATTAGATAATCGCAAAGAATATACCAAAGAATTTGTAGATAATTTTGTTGAAAACAAATATGAGAAAATGATTCTTATTGGATCAGGTACTTCTTATCATGGCAGTTTATCTACACGAGCATTTATAGAAAAAACTTTGCAAATTTCTGTAGATGCCAATTATCCTTTGCTATATATGAATTTCACATCTGTTTTCGATAGAAAAACGATTGTCATTGGTACTTCTCAAGGAGGCGAAAGTAAATCCACAATTAATGGTTTGGATTACTCCAAAGCAAATGGATGTTTTACAGTATCGCTGACTGAACAAGGAAAAGAATCTAAATTGGCACAGCATTCTGATATGGCATTAAAATTAAATTGTGGTGAAAAAGAACTTGCTGGGCCAAAAACAAAAGGCTATCAAGCAACAATGTTAAATCTTATTCTATTAGCATTGGAAACAGGATTAGCACTTGGAACAATTACAAATGAATATTATAACGATGTAATTGATAGAATTCAAAAAACGATCAACAATCTTCAAAATGTTATAGATGCTTCTGTTGAGTGGTATAAACGAAATCAAGAAGAATTTGTAGCTGGAAGAAGAATGATTGTAGTTGGATATGAAAACAACTATGGTAACGTGCTGGAAGGTCGCTTAAAAATTGAAGAAGCAGTAAGATATGGTATTGAAGGATATGAATTAGAAGAATTCTTCCATGGAATATATCATTCTATTGATGAAGGAGTTCACATTATTTATCTTGCTCAAAAAGGCAGTCATAGAGATCGAATTATTAAACTCAGAAATTTCATGCACGATTATACTCCACATGAATTTATGATTGGTAATTTAGGAAGCGATAATCCACAAGACTTATCTATTGACTTTGTAGATGATGAAGAATTCTGTATTTTCGAATACATTATTCCGCTTCAAATTCTCGCATTTTTCTGTTCTAAAGATTTAGGAATTAATGCAAATATTCCAAAAATCATTAATTTTCATTATTTAATGGGAAGTAAATAATTAAAGATAAATAAGGTGAAGATTATATCTTCACCTTATTCGTAAGGGAGAGATCATATGCTTAAAGATATTTTAATAGTTCTGATAATTGCATTAATTGCCGCTATTATATTCTTGATTATATTTAATGCATTTAGAAAAAAATCAATGCTGATGATGAAGGCAGTATATGCTGATCGTAATTTTGAAGAGTACAGAAGATTGGCAAATTCATTAAGCGGAAAGCTATTTTTAAGTAAGAAACAGCGCTTAATATTTAACATGACAATTTATGAAAACGAAAATAATGATGAATTATTATTGGAAACTTTTAAAAAACTGGAAAAGCAAAAACTTAATGATCAACAAAAACTTGATTTGTATTATAACGAATTGAGATATTATATACGTCATAAAGATTCGGAGAAAGTTGATCAGCTTTATGAAGAAGTTCAAACAAAATATAAATCAAATGAAAGTTCTTTGATTAAAGGGATTATGAAAGAAATCTATTATCTGTATGAAGTAGATTACAAAGAAAATATAGAATTGATTGATGAAGTTAAAAACTTGTATAACCTGAAATATTCATGGAAACAAATAACTGAATAAAAATTGTTAAAAAAAGAGATGATCATTTAAAATGCTTGT